>NZ_JBICXB010000058.1:0-30266 GCF_043200055.1 Streptomyces sp. NPDC048496
CACGGTGGAGCCATGAATCCCACCGCAAGACCGCCCGAACCAAGACCATCGAGGACCTCATCGCAGCGTAATCAACCGGCCACCCGACAGGCTCTTAGGCCACCCTGGACAGCCCCCTCCCCCCGGGGAACCGGCTGCCCATGGCGGCCTCTCCCTTGTGGCGCCCGGCGGTAGGTCAGGTGCCATGGCTGGGGAGATCCATCGAGCAGGTATGGGGTGACTCCCGAGCGGGGGGTGGCCGATTTCAAAGAGCGCCATCAGTGGAAGGCCGCGGGCGACACGTGCGAGTGAACACCCCGGTGTCCCCGACCTGTCGGCCCGCCGGTGGCGCGACGATGCCGCCATGTCCTGCACCTGCACCACCGGTTGGACCGTCCAGCTCCACGACGGCGGGGTCCGCTACCCGGTGGCCCCGGCCGAACGGCACGGCGAGCTGTCCTACTTCTTCAACGCGCGCTGCAGCAGCTGCAACGCGGCCCACGACGCGCCCTTCGCGCGGGTGGACGGCGCCGGCGAAGTCCTCGCCGACCAGACCGGCGACCTGCCCCTGGCCGACCGGATGTTCCTCAGCAGCCGCTGCGGGCCGTTCACCTGCGGCTGCAACCAGGAGGACCTGGAACCAGCCCTGTCCTGAAGCCCCCCGGCCGCCGCCGGCCGGGGACGGCCGCAGTCCTGGTCGGGGTCGACGTTGCTGGGGTGCACCCCCGTCAACTCCCACTCCAGCATCCGCATCCGCTCGACCTCGCGGCGGCAGGCGGCAACCCAGCCGGCGTCGAACTCGCAGTCGGGGCCGATGTCGGCGCCGTCGAAGTACGCCTCGATGCCGCTCGCGCGGGCCGGGGGGAGTCGGTCACGCCCTGCCCAACGAGGCGCCCGCCTCCCAGTTCCGCCGACTCCGGGGGGATTCGCAGAAACGGTCGTTTGTGAGAGTAGTTCTGGACTCTTAGTCCAATGTGGACGTATAGTCCAGAGCATGGAGGCTGCCGAAGAGAGCACAGATCATCGGGTCCGGATGTGGGCGCCCGTGGGCCAGGCCGTCGCGCTGCTGCTCGGCCCGTATGCCGAGGTGGTGCTGCACGACCCTGACACCGACCGGATCCTGGCGATCTGGAATCCGATGGGCTCCCGTGGCCCAGGGGACCGTTCGTTGCTGGGCGAGCTGGACGCGCTGGACCCGTCCGCGCGGGACGTGTTCGGACCGTACGAGAAGCTGCTCGCGGACGGCCGGCGGCTGTCGTCGGTCAGCGCCGTCCTGCGTGAGCCGGACGGGAAGGCCGCCGCGGTGCTGTGCGTCAATCTCGACCGCACGCCGCTGGAGCAGGCCGCGGCCGTGCTGTCCGCGTTCGGCGCCCCGACGACGCCCCGGCCGGAGCCACTGTTCGAGCAGGACTGGAACGAGCGCGTCCAGCACATCGTCGGCGCGTACGTGCGCGAGTGTGGCCGCCCCATCGAGCGGATGACCCGCGCCGACCGCCTGGCCGTCCTCGCCCGCCTGGAGGAGGCCAAGGTCTTCGCCGTGCGCCGCGCCACCCCCGTCGTCGCCGCCGCCCTGCGGGTCTCCCGATCCACCCTCTACGGCCTGCTGGCCGAACTCCGAACCCCCAGCACCAAGGACCAGACACCATGACCCGCCTGCCCGACTTCCGCCTGGAAACCTACTTCTCCCGGTGGGAGTTCACCGCGCGCCACCACCTGACCGCCTCCGACGTACAGACCATGACCCTTGGCGAGCTGCTCGCCCTGGCCGACGACCAGGACCGCGCCGCGTTCGACAACCTGTCGCTGGGCTACACCGAGACCTACGGCGACCCGGCCCTGCGCGAGACGATCGCCGGGCTGTACGAGCGGGCGGACGCGGCCGACGTGATCTGCTTCGCCGGTGCCGAGGAGGCCCTCTACCTGTCGATGAACGTGCTGCTGGGCGCGGGCGACCACGCGGTGGTGGTGACCCCGAACTACCAGGCGGCCGAGACCGTGCCGCTCGCCCTGTGCGAGGTCACCGGCGTCGCCCTGGACCCCGACCGCGACTGGGCCCTGGACCTCGACCAGGTGAAGGCGGCGATCCGCCCCAACACCCGGGTTGTCTCGGTGAACTTCCCGAACAACCCCACCGGCAAGGTCATCAGCACCGCCGACTTCACCGAGCTGGCGCGGCTGTGCGACGAGCGTGGCATCCACCTGTTCAGCGACGAGGTCTACCGCGGCTTGGAACGGGATGCGGCCCTCACCCTGCCGCAGGCCGCCGACCTGTCCGAGCGCGCCCTGTCGCTGAACGTCACCTCCAAGTCGCTGGGCCTGCCGGGCCTGCGGATCGGCTGGATCACCTGCCGCGACCGCGAGCTGCTGTCCCGTCTGGAGCGGGCCAAGCACTACACCACGATCTGCAACTCCGCGCCCAGCGAGGTCCTGGCCCGCATCGCGCTCAAGGCACGCGCCGCGATCCTGGACCGCAACCGGGCACTCATCGCGGCGAACCTGCCGCTCTTCGACGCCTTCTTCGCCGAGCACCCCGACCTCTTCGAGTGGCGGGCCCCGGACGGCGGCTGCGTGGCCTACCCCCGCTACCTCGGCCCGGACGGCGTGGAGGAGTTCTGCACCCGCCTGGTCGAGGAGGCCGGCGTCCTGCTGCTGCCCGCCAGCATCTACCGCTCCGAGCTCACCCCCACCCCCACCGACCGCTTCCGCATCGGCGTCGGCCGCGCCAACCCCGAAGAGGGCCTGGCCGCCTTCGCCCAGTGGCTGCGAGCGAACCGATGACCCCGCCCGTCTTCGACACCGCCGCGATCAAGCGCGTCACCACCCCGGAGCTGGTCTTCACCGCCGTCCGCGACGCGCTGATCGCCCACGCCCACGGCCGCACCACCGTGCCGCCACCGCTGCACCTGCAGTTCCCCGACGCCGACGGCGACTGCCACGTCAAGGTCGGCTGGGTCACCGACACGCCCGACTTCACCGTCAAGATCGCCACCGGCTTCTACCGCAACCCCGCCGCCGGCCTGCCCGCCAACCACGGCCTGGTCTGTGTCGTCAGCGCCCAGACCGGCCAGATCCGCGCGATCCTCGATGACCAGGGCCTGCTCACTGCCTGGCGCACCGCAGCAGCCGGCGCGCTGGCAACCCACGTCATGGCCCGGCCCGACGCCGCCACCCTGGCCGTGTTCGGCACCGGAGAACAGGCCCGCCTCCAGGTCGAATGGCTGGCCCGGCTCCGTCCGATCGACACGGTGCTCGTCCACGGCCGCAGCGAGGACAAGTCCAGGTCGTTGTGCGAGGCGTTCGACACCCTCGGGCTTCACGCCCGGCCCGCCTCGGCCGACGAGGCAGCCGCAGCCGACATGGTCATCACCACCACACCGGCCACGGCTCCGGTCCTGCGGGCCGGTGACGTCCGCGCGGGCGCGCACGTCACCGGCATCGGCACCGACATGCCGCACAAGAACGAACTGCCGCCGGCGCTCTTCGCCCGCGCGGCGCTGATCGCAACCGACGACCACCAGCAGTGCCTGGACCACGGCGACTTCGGCCACGCCGTGCGAGCCGGGTCCACCACCGACACCAGCGACACGCCCGTCGGCCTCCTGCTCGAAAAGCCCGTCGAGCAGCCGGAGGGTGCGATCACGGTCGCCGACCTCACGGGAGTCGGCGCACTCGACGCGGCACTCGCCTCGGCCGTCCTGCGCGAGCTGGCCTCGTAGGCGCGTGAGATCGCCTGAGTGAGGCAGCGGACGGACAGTCCACCGCCTCACTCAGGCGACTGCTGCCTCATCGTCGCCGAGCACGGTGAAGTCGACGTCCAGGTGCGGCTCGTACGCCTCCGGCGCCAGGTCGAGCTCGTGGGTGGAGTACTCGCCGAACCGCCTGATCTTCTCGGTCAGGTAGGGCGAGACCTCCTCCAGGTCCTCGGGCTCTACCTTCCAGCCCTCGGCCTGCAGCTCGCGCACCGCCTGGGCGATGTCCAGGGTGTTGTGGAAGATCAGGCAGTTGCTGAGCAGGGCGTTGAACTTGACCGCCTTCTCCTGCTCGACCGGGTCGTTGTCGGTGATGACGCCGCGGTTGCCGAAGCGCACCCACTCGGAGAAGCCGTTGTACGCCTCGACCTTGTGTGCGACATCCCGTGAGTTCCCCTGAGCCCTGTTGAGGCCCCAGCCTCGTGGCCAGGGGGTTCTTTCTCCTTCGGGTGCTCTGCCGCTCTGTGACGTAACTTCGGGATTCTTGAAGCGTTCTCACCTCGTCCGACCGATCCGCAGTCGGGCCGAAGGCGAGGAGGCTCGGGTTGGCGGCGCTGGCAGTCGTACGGGACCTGCGTGAGCACTGGGCGCCCGCGTCGGCGGAGGAACTGGAACGGTTCGAGACCGACGTACTGTCCGGGTTCGTTCTCGCACGGGCCTCGGCAGGGCTGGCGGACGGCACCATCCGCGGGGACGTCGGGCACCTGGATCAGATCAGGTCCTGGTTCGGCCGACCGTTGTGGGACATGGAGCCCGCCGACGCGGACGTGTACTTCGGGAAGGTGCTGCGGCGCTCGCCCAGCGGCACTCGGCTGGGCCGGTCACAGGCGCTGAGCACGTACTTCATGTTCCTGGAGCTGCGGCACAAGGTCGAGATCCACCGGATGACCGGCCGGGTGGTCGAGTGCCCTATCGACGAGATGAACCGGCCGCGCGGGGCCAAGGACGCCCAGTTGCGGATCCCGCCGAGTGAGCCGGAGATCGGGACGCTGTTCACGGGCTGGGGCGGCGCGCTGGCGACCTGCAGGAAGTTCGCCCCGACCGCCCGGAACTACACTGCCTCGAAGCTGATGTCCCAGGTCGGCCTGCGGGTGAGCGAGGCATGCGGCCTCGACCTGGACGACATCAAGTGGGACCTGGGCCGCTTCGGTAAGCTCCACGTCCGCCACGGCAAGGGCGCCCGCGGCTCGGGGCCGCGCGAGCGCATGGTGCCGCTGATCAACGGTGCCGACCAGACGCTGCGATGGTTCATCGAGGACGTGTGGGGCCAGTTCGACGACGATCACACCCGGCCCGGCGCCCCGCTGTTCCCGAGCGAGCGGAAGAACGCCGACGGTTCCGCCCGCCGGGTCGGCGACGACGCCTTGCGCAACGGTCTCGACAACGCTGTCGAGGCTCATCTACCGGGCTGGACGGACAAGTTGACGCCGCACATCCTGCGGCATTTCTGCGCGTCCCAACTCTATGGGAATGGGCTGGACTTGCTCGCAATCCAGGAGGTTTTGGGGCATTCCTGGATCGCCACCACGATGCGGTATATCCACGTGCAGCAGACCCGGGTTGAGGACGCCTGGGTCGCCGGGATGGAACGGGCCGCGAAGCGGCTGGAAGGACTGGCCCGATGAGGTGGAACCTGCGGCTGACCGCCGCGAACAAGGGTATCTGGAAGGCGTCCGAGCTCCAGCGGAGCCTGGCCGAGCACGGCCTGGTGATCTCGGCCGGGAAGATGTCCGGACTGTGGTCCGGCCAGCCGGTCTCCCTCAAACTGGACGACCTGGACGTCATCTGCGTCGTGCTCGGCTGCGGGATCCGCGACCTGCTGATCCCGGAACCGCAGAAGGTCACCCGCCCCGGCGAGGAGAACATCACCCAGACCGCTGTCGGCGCCGCCGCACCGGTTCCGGCGGTGGTGCCCAAGCGTCGCGACGGTCGGTCGCTGCCGCCTGCATGAGCCGGTATCCGAAGGGCTACCGCAAGCCCACCGACTCCTGCGACGGCTGCCTGGCCTGGGGCGACTTCAGCGGACGACTCTGCCCTGCCTGCTACATGTTCGGCCGCAGCCACGCGACGGCCGTCTGCGCAGGCTGCCGCCGCATCCAGCTGCTGAAGTGGGACTACTGCCGTGTGTGCTGGTGCCAGGCCCGGCTGGGCGCCCAGGCCACTGTCGGCCGGCTGGCCGCCGAGGCCAACGTGAGCGCCCGCCTCAACGCGGTCCGGCACCATCAGCTGTTCTTCATGGGCATGCACCACCGCAACGGATCGGCACGCGCCCCTCGGCGGCGCGGCGGACGGTGGGCGCCTGTCGCAAGCCGCCGCCCGCGCCGGCCTGGCGGCCGAATGCCGACTGGAGACAGCTGCCGCTGTTCGGACAGGTCCCGCGCGACTACGGCCGTCTCGACCCGGCCGACGTCGACCTGGCCAGCCCCTGGCTGGCCTGGGCGAAGTACCTCGCCCACCGGCTCGGCGAGGCACGGGGCTGGGGGCGCAACATCCGCTTCGCCGTCAACCGCGGCCTGGCCCTCGTCCTCACCGGGTACGTCGAGGGAGACGTCATCCGGCACAGCGAGATCTTCACCCCGCTCCGGGCCCGCGACCTCCCGGTCGGACATACCGTCACAGTCTTGTAGGAGATGGGGGTCTTCCTGGACGACAGCGAGCCCTCCTTCGAGCGCTGGCTCGCCGACCGTCTGGAAGGGCTCGCGCCCGGCATCGGGGCGGAGGCCGGGCGCTGGACCCGGGTTCTGCGCACCGGCGGCCCCCGCAGCCTGCCCCGGCAGCAAGGCACGGTCTGGCTCTACCTCAACCGGGTCCGCCCGGCACTGCTGGAGTGGTCGGACCGCTACGACCACCTGCGGGAAGTAACCCGCGACGATGTGCTCGCCTACATCAAGACGCTGCACGGCCACCAGCGTCACGACCAACTGGTCGCCCTGCGTTCGCTGTTCACCTGGGCCAAACGGAACGGGCTGATCTTCCGCAACCCCACCAGCCGGATCAAGGTCGGTCAGTACCAATACGGCGTGCTTCAACCGCTCGTCCCCGCCCAGGTCGACCGGTCCGTCGCGGCGGCCACCACCCCGGCAACGCGACTCATTCTCGCCCTCGCCGCGGTGCACGCCGCCAGGGTCGCCCAGATCGGCACGCTCATGCTCGACGACGTCGACCTCGGCAACCGACGGCTGACCATCGCCGGACACGTCCGCCCGCTCGACGACCTCACCGTGAAACTGCTGCTGGACTGGCTGGAGCACCGGCGAAACCGGTGGCCGAACACCGCGAACCTCCACCTGCTGATCAACAACCAGACCGCTACCAAGACCAGCCGCGCCAGCAATTACTGGATCAGCGCCTCGATGCGCGGGCAGGGCGCCACACTGGAGCGGCTCCGCGTCGACCGGCAGCTCGAAGAAGCACTGACCCATGGGCCCGATCCGCTCCACCTCGCCGAGGTGTTCGGGCTCGATGAGAAGACCGCGATGCGCTACGCGGACTCCGGGTGTGAGTAGTTGCGGTACAGAAAGTGCCGCTGAGATTGATCTTGCTGGAGTTGGCCTACCTCGTCGGCGCTTCGAGCTGACGAGGCACGGCGCCAGCGCGCAGCTCGCGCAGGTCCGGGATGTGGTTGTAGAGGGTGCCCGGGGAGACGCCCAGCAGCTTGGCGATCGAGGTGACCGAGCGGCCGGGGTCGGGCAGTAGATCGCGTGCGGCGCGGATGACTTCCTCGGTGGCGACGCTCGGGCGCCCGCCGACCCGGCCGCGCTCGCGGGCGGCGGCCAGGCCCTCGTGGGTGCCGATGACGATGAGTTCGCGGATGAACTCGGCGAGCGCGGCGAAGACGTGGAAGACGAGCCGGCCGCCGGGGGTGGTGGTGTCCAGGTTCTCGTGCAGCGAGGTGAAGCCGATCCCGCGCTCGCGTAGTTCGGCGACCATGTTGATGAGGTCCTGGAGGCTGCGTCCGTAGCGGTCCAGGCTCGGGACGACGAGGGTGTCCCCGGGGTCGAGGAAGGCGTGGCACGCCTTCAGTTCCGGCCTTGGGGACCATCGGTACAGCCATTAGCGCTAAGCACTTGATCTTGGACGCCTAGCACGTCAGGTGCACGATCGTGGGGCTCTGTACGGATGACCGGCGGGGAGTTGCCGCTCGCGGGTACGGTCGCCGGGTCTGTTGTCGTACGAGAGGGTCGGCGCGATGCCCGAGCGGATCTGGCACCCCATCAGCAAGCTGGAGTTCTTCGTCGAGCACGCCCGTCGGTGGCTGGCCGATGTGAAGGAGAACGCCGACGCATTGGAGGAGGCCCGTACGAAGCCGCACGTCCTGGCCGACACCGACGTGGCGCGGGTGAAGCGGGTCTACACCGAGCAGGCTGCCGACCTGACGTTGTTCGAGGAGCAGGCGGAGGAGTGGGGCCGGCTTCCGGATCTCAGCCCCTCGCGACGAGCGAAGCTGAAGAGCCTGAATGATCAGCTGGCCGAGCTGCGGGAGCTGAACGAGAAGGTGCTGGAGCTCGCCGATGAGCTGGCGAAGGGGACGATCAATACCGTGATGGCTGCCTCGGATGCGGAGCTGGGTCTGGCGGCGCTGCTTGGGCGGGGCCCCGGAGCGTAGAGGGCGTCAGCCGTCGGCCCTGGCCCGCATCTTGCGGGCGAGTTCGGCGTCGCTGCGGAGCCTTTCGGGGACCTTGGCGTCGACCTGGTCCTGGCCGTGGTCTTCGCCGCACGGGCACAGGCTCCAGCCGCTCGTCTCGATGTGGCTGGCGACGTGCTCCAGGGTGTCCGCGGTCTCGTCGAGGACGCCGACGGGGATCTGCACATCGTCGCTGTCGGGGTCGTCGCCGATGACCAGGCCGAGTTCGAAGATGAGGTCGGCGGCGTGCTGCACGGTGCGGGAGTCGTCGTTGTTGGCGGCGTACTTGACGGCTTGGGCGAGGGCCATCAGCGGGCGCGTGCACACCCAGCGGGGCATGGGAACGGTGCGCTCGTCGATGCGGACGGGCCGTACGCCGTGGACGCCTTGCGCGCCCTCAGCGGCCGGGTCGCCGGCCTTGGCGATCTGGTCGGCGATCGTGGAGGGCTCGATGTAGCGCAGGGCCGAGCGAGGCTGGATGTCCAGGCGGTCCGCCACGGTCGCGACCGCGTGGGCGAGCACGTTGTGCACCGCCACGGGGACAACGTCCAGCCCGCGCGTGAGGAGTTCGGCCTCGGTCTGTGCGGCCAGTGCCTTGAAGGCCGCCGTGTTCCTGATATCTGCCACGGCCGACAGCGTAGAGCCTGGCGCCCCGCGGAGTGGATCCTGAACGGCCAAGGACCCCGGCGGTTGACTGCCGAGGCCCTGCCGAGTCAGTTTTGGCGCGGGAACTGGGCGAGGAGACGGGCGCGCTGGGCGGGGCCGAGTCCTTGGACGCGGCGGCTCTCGGAGATGCCGAGGTCGGCGAGCAGCTGGCCGGCGCGGACCGATCCGATACCGGGGAGCGATTCGAGGAGGCGGCGTACGCGGACCTTGCCGACCACCGAGTCCTCACGCTCCAGAAGGGCCGTCAACGGCAGCTCTCCGGCCTTGAGCTGTGCCAGCAGTTCGCCGCGCTCGCGGCGGACCGCGGCCGCCTTCTTCAGCGCGTCTGCGCGCTGGACGTCGGTGAGGACGGGGAGGGCCATGATGCGGTCCTTTCGTACGGTTGTTCCGGACATCATGGCGCGGCCAGGAGGGCGATGACCAGCAGATTTGCCGTCCGGTGTGACGCGGGGCTGCGCTGAGTGGCCCAGCTCAGGCGCCGGGGCCAGGGCGGGCGGCTCCGCCGCGTCCGCGCAGGGTGACGCCGGTTTCGGTGAGGATGCGGTGGATGAACCCGTACGAACGCCCGGTGCTTGCGGCGAGGGTGCGGATGGAAGCGCCGCTCCCGTAGGCGGTCTTGAGCTCGGCGGCGAGCGTCTCGCGTGCCTGGCCGGTGATCCTCTTGCCCTTGTCCACGTACGTCTCCTTCTCCGCGGGCTTCCGGAGGAAGATCCTCGCGCACGAGGCCGTACGTGGTCAGCGGATCGCCGGGATCGGGCCCGAAGGGCGCAGGGATGCGGGTGATCTGGCCGTCGCCGGACAGATGGCTGATCATCGTCTCGCGCAGCTTGGGCGGCAGCCGTCACAGTGGCGCGATGGACGCAGGACTTGCCGCCGTTCTCGGCGCCACGGTCGGAGCCCTCGGCACCGGAGCGACCGGCCTTGCCGCGGCCCTCCTGAGCCGCAACACAGCCCGCCACCAGATCAGGGCCGAGAGCATGCGGGCCCTGCGGGAGTCGCGACGAGCCACCTACCTCGCCTTCGCCGAGACGCACGAGCGGTACCTGGACCTGCTGTCCACCACGCTGATACCCCTCGGTCGCATCGAGCGGTTTCCGGACCGGCGCGAGGAGTGGATCGAGAAGGCGCACAAGCGGTGGGACCAGGCGCTGAAGTACCGGCAGAACGAGGTCCAGAAGATCCGTGTCGTCCTCTCCCTGGACGCGACCCGCCCGGTGGCCGATGCCGCGCTCAAGGTGACGGAGAGGTTCACCCTTCTCAGCGGCGCGACCCGCCGCGCCATCGAGGCCCTCAAGGGGCAGGGGCTGGATACCGGTCCTCTCAGTCCACCGCTGCCGGGATACATCGAGCTCCTGGCGGAGGAGGGGCTGGACCCCGAGGCGCCCGACCTCGGTGTTCTCCAGGACCGCGCGCAGGACGCGTACAAGGCGTTCCTGCGCACCGCGGCCGATGCCGTCGGGGAGAACGGGCTCCTCCCCTCAGGCTGACGGCTTCATCCGCCCGGTTCTACAGCGAGATGTATTCGCGGATCTTGCCGCGGACCATGGGGTGTTCACCGCCGAGGGTGAAGGGCAGGGTGGGGAACCGCTCGGCGAGTTCGGCGGTGGTGAGCGGGGCGCCCAGTGGCAGGGCGGCTTTCTCGCCGTCCTGGTCCCATTCCCACGGGCCGTTGTGGACTTCGCGGACGCGGACCACGGTGCCGTCGGAGATGTAGACGACGGCGAGCAGGGTCCCCTGGTGGCCGGGGGAGATCTTGAACCACTTGCGGTCGGCTTCGAGCTGGCCGTCGCTGTCCTCGCCCTGGCCCACCTCGCCGTAGACGCGGCCGTCCCCGTCGATCTTGGTGGTGTGGCGGCCGCGGTAGACGACCATGACGACTCCGGCGGCCCGCTCATGGGCGCGGACTGTCTTGGGGTCGATGCCAAGGATCTTCGCGGCCTGCTGGACTCCGCCGGCCTTGCGGACGATCTGGCGGGTGAACTCGGCGTGCAGCCCGCGCAGGCTCTCCTGTTGCTCCTCGTTTCGGCGCAGAGCCTCGACGAGTCCTTCGATGGTGCTGAGCGGAGCGTCGATGAATCCATCAAGCGTCCGGATCTTGGTCATGGCATCCCCCTCGTAATGGCGTGCAGATTCCTCCGCATCATTGCCGCCTGCGCGCCCCTCGTCAAATGACACGTAACACTCTCCACGCCTTTACGGAGTCCGCCGCAGTAAATGCCGGATTTACTGCGGCGGAGCCTCTAGCGTGATCTTCGCGACCTGCGGCGGGGCGTTCCGGCCGCCGGGGTGAGGTGTACGCATTTACTGCGGCAGTGCCGGGAGGGCGGGGCGGGCATGGCGATCGAACCAGTGACCGAAATCGGGGTCGGGGGCGCGCTCAGGTTGCCGCGCGCCCGAGTGGTGCCCCTGTCCGCCCCTCCGGCGACTTATATGACTGCGGTCGAGCGGTACCTCACCGGCGCGGGCATCGCGAAGTCCTCCGCGCGGATCTACCGGATCTCGCTGATGACGTGGGGATGGATGTTCGCCGGCGAGCCCGCGCCGACCGGGCCCGCCCGCCGGGGCGCGAAGCCGCCCGTCTTCCCCGTCGCCGCGATCGACGACCCGGCGCTGCCGGAAGTGCTTGCCGAGCTGGCGGCGGCCCGCGCGGACGAGATGGACGCAGACACCGTCAACCGGGAACTGTCCATCGCGCGCAAGGCGATCGGCTGGTGGCAGCGCCAGGGCTGGATCGACTGCGATCCGACGATCGGCATCGAGCGGCGCCCGGCACCGCCGGACCGCACCAAGGCCCTCGCTGAGAACCAGATCGCCGCCCTGTGGCGCCTGGACGTCGCCCTGCGCGAGAAGACCTGCTGGAAGATGCTCTACGAATCGGCGGCCCGGGCGGATGAGGTGCTGTGCCTGAACGTGGAAGACCTGCTGCCCGGCGACAAGCGCGGGAAGATCACCGGCAAGGGCGGGGCGACCGAGTGGATTCACTGGCAGTCCGGCACCGCCCAGCTGCTGCCCCGCCTGATCGCGCGGCGCACCCGCGGCCCGCTGTTCCTGACCGGCCGCAAGGCCCCCGCCGGCACACCGACGCTGGATGTGTGCCCCGATACCGGGCGGGCCCGGCTCTCCTACCGGCGGGCCGAGGAGATCTTCGAGGAGAACACCCGGCTGCTGGCCAACCCGCTGGCCTCGCCCGAGGACATCGAGGACCTGGACGGCTGGACCCTGCACCGGCTGCGGCACTCCGCGCTCACGCACGACGCCGAGGGCGGCACCTCCACCCCGATGCTGCTCGCGCGTTCCCGGCACGCCTCCGTCCGCTCCCTGGAGCGGTACGCCCGCCCCGGCGTCGACTCCGTCGCCCGGCACGTCGCCGAGCGCGACCCGGCCGCCCGGCGCAACGCACCTCGGTGAACGTGCCGCAGCCGCAGCGGGGCAGGTGAGCCAGGAGTGACCTCGGTAGCATGAAGTGGTGGCGGACCAACCGATCGAGGCGCCCCTGGCGGAGCCTCATGGGGCAGCAGCGGTAGTACAGAGCAGCACCCATGGGGTCGAGGTGCTTCCCGATGCTGTGATCAAACGGTTCCGGTCGTCGGCCCGTGGGGAGCCGGTACGCGAGTGGCGCGCCCTGACCTTGCTCGCCCAGTACGCGCCCGGGCTGGCCCCGCAGCCGTTGAAGTCAGACCTTGACGGTGATCCGCCGACCGTCGTGATGGCGCGCCTGGACGGCGCGCCGCTGCGGGGCACCACGGTCACCGGGGGGACGGCCCAAGCCCTGGCCGAGTCCCTGGCCACCTTGCACACCGCGGTTCCCCGCCAGGTCTTGGAGACGGTGCCTGAGGGCGCGTGGAACGTGATCAAGGCCGTGGACAAGGCGCGGGACTGGTGCGGGCAGCAGCAGCGGTTCGGCCCGGACCCGGCGGTGGAGCGGGCGTTCGCGGAGGGCCGGCGGTGGCTGGAGGCGGCTCCTCTGGATGATCTGGTCAAGGCCGAGCCGGTGCCGGTGTTCGGCCTGACGGACGGGAATCTCGCGAACTACCTGTTCGACGGAACACGGGTGCGGATGGTCGATTTTGAGGACTCGGGCCGCAGCGACCGCGCCTTCGAGCTCGCCGAGCTCGCCGAGCACCCTTCCGGCTGGGTGGACAGCACCCTGGACGTGGCCGCGCTGCTCGGCCATTTCCCCCTGGGCGTGGAGGAAGTCGTCCGGCTGACCGAGCTGCGGCGCCTGCTCGCGCTGCTGTGGCTGGTCATGCTGCTGCCCGGCCGGCCGGGCCATGCCCGCAATCCCGCTGGCACCGTGGAGCGGCAGGCCGTACGGCTGCTGGCCCTGCTGGGCTGAGCCCCGCCTGCGGGCCGGTGTCAGATGATGGGCGGGCGGCCGAGGCGGGTCATCGTCCACACGGTGCGCCAGCGCATCGGCTGCCGCGGCGGGCACGGGGTGCGCCAGCCCTCGGCGAAGCCGCCCACCCAGGCCCGCACGCCCGACACGGGCGGCCGGCGGAGCAGGGTGATCACGGTCCAGGCACCGAGGTAGAGCGGGACGAGCGGGGCGGGCAGGTGGCGGCGGGCGAGCCACACTCGGTTGCGGGCGACCATCCGGTAGTAGACGGCGTGCCGGGTCGGTGAGGTACGCGGGTGCTGGAGGACGAGTTCGGGCCGGTACTCGATGCGCCAACCGGCGTCCAGAGCCCGCCAGGCGACGTCGGTCTCCTCGTGGGCGTAGAAGAACGGCGCCGGCCAGTCTCCGGTCTGGTCGACGACCGCCATCCGTACGGCGTTGCCGCCGCCGAGGAAGGTAGTGACCTCCCCGGCGCGCAGCGGATCCTTCGCCCGCAGGCGGGGAACGTGGCGGCGCTGGGTCACACCGGTCTCATCCGCGATGCGGAAGGAGACGATGCCCAGGGTCGGGGAGGTGGCGAACAGCTCGCGGACGCGCTCGGCGGTGCCCGGATCGGGCAGCAGCCCGTCGTCGTCCAGGTACATCACCACGTCGACGTCGCCGTGCGCGCGCAGGGCGGCGAGGCCTGCGTTGCGGCCGCCGGAGACGCCTTCGTTGTCGGCCAGCTCCAGCGGCTCGACGCCGTCGGGGAGGGCGGGCAGCGGGGAGCCGTTGCCGACGACGACGATGCGCATCGGCTCCCCGCGCTGGGCGAAGACGGAGTCCAGGAGTTTGCCGAGTTCCGCCGGGCGGTTGCCCATGGTGAGGATCACCACGCCGAGTTTCATCTGCGCGATGCTACCGGCTTGCCGGTTGCAGCCCGGCTGCTTCACGTCCATCCCCTGGCCCCTGGGCGGCTACGCGCCGGTGGTGTGCCGGTAGAGCGCTTGGTAGGTGTCGGCGATGCTGGTCCAGCTGTAGTTGCGGTGGGCGTGCGCGGTGGCGTTGGCGGCCCGGCGGGCGCGTTCGGCGGGGTTGTCGAGGGCTTCGACGAGGAGGTCGGCGAGGTCGGCGGCGTCGTCGGGGCGGGCCATCCAGCCGTTGGCGTCGGGCCCGTCGGTGGTGAGGATGCCGAGGGGGCCGCCGATCGCCGCGGCGACGGGCGGGGTGCCGCAGGCGGCGGCCTCGATGTAGACCATGCCGAAGGACTCCCACACCGACGGGGCCGCCATGAGGTCCGCGCAGTTCAGCCCGTCGGGGAGTTCGTCGTGGCCGCGGTAGCCGAGGAAGTAGACGTCGTCCTCGACGCCCAGGCGGCGGGCGGTGTCCCAGGGGTGCTCGCCCTCGCACTCGCCGGGGACGCCGCCCCACATCAGCAGGACCGGCGCGGTCGCGGTCTTCGTACGGGCGGCGGCGAAGGCCTCCATCAGGAGTCCGATCCGCTTGACGTGCTGGTAGCGGCCCACCCACAGCACGATCGGGCGCAGACGGCCGTCGGCGGTGGTCAGGCGGGCCAGGTCAGCCTCGGTGTAGCGGATGCTGCCCGGCCGGCCGTCGGGAAGCCAGCCGCGCGGGTCGTCGACGAGCCAGCGCCGCAGGTGGGCCAGCTTCTCGGCGTCGCTGAGCTGCTGCGGGACGAACCGCGCGGTGTCGACGCCGTTGGGGACCACGGTGATCTCCTCCTCAGGGACGCCGAGGAGGCGGTGGATCTCGTCGCGGTCGCTGTCGGAGACGGCGACGATCCGGCCCGCGAGCGGCAGGCTGCGGCGGATCCCGGCGAGCCAGTCCTCCGTGTGCGGCCACAGCCGCCAGTCGGTGCCGGCCAGTAGCGCCGTCTGCTGCTCGGACAGGGCTGCCTTGCGGGCGAGGTCGGCGAGGGCGGCCTCGCGCCCGGACTCGCCCGGGGCGGGGAGCTGGGCGAGGCGGTCGAGCGGCTGGCCGAGGGCGCGGGCCAGCGCGGTGATCTTCTGGGCCTGGTCGAGGAGCTTGAGGTCGGTGCCGTGCAGCGTGGTCATCTTCGGGACGCCGGGGTAGGCGATGGCGGCGGCCTGCTGCACGTGGCTGAGGTGGTGGAGGTGGACCAGGTCGGTCCGCTTGCTGCGGTGGGCGGTCAGGTGGCGGGCCCAGGCGTCGGTGACGTGGGTGATGGTCTGGGGGGCGACGGCGGTGAACATGCGGTCCGGGGCGGTCGGTCCGCGGTCCTCGTAAGAGGGGTGGAAGGGGACGGGCTGTCCGTCCATGGAGGGCTCGCCCCGCTCGTAGGCGGCCGCGGCCGGGTTGTAGTCCATGGCGGCCACCGGCAGGCCGGTGTAGAAGGAGGCGGCGTGGCCGAGGTCGCCGGGGCCGCCGAGGGTGCCGCACAGAATGCGCGGTACCACGTCGCGGGTGGCCATCTGGGCGGCGACGTATCGCACGACGTACGCCGATCCGCCGCGTGGGAAGAACTGCACGACGCTGTCCACGGTGAGCATCAAGGGGCTCCTGAGGAAGAGGGGGCGGCTACGGGATAGCGGCGGGGCCGGGGCGAGGGCGGGCCGGACGGGCTGGCCGGTGCGGGCGGAGGTGAGCATCGCCTCGGTGACGGCGACGGCGGCCGCGCCTTCGCGCAGGGTGACGATGTCGGCGGGCAGGCCGCGTACGGCGTCGCGCATCGCCTCGTGCTCGATGACGAACGGCTCCCGCCGCGGTGTCTGCCACGTCTTGGCCGGGCCGGTGGTAACGCCGGGGAAGCCGCCGGGGGCGGGGGCGGGGCTGGCGTTGGTGTGGTGGGTGAGGGTGAAGGCGAGTGCGTCGGCGACCAGGCATCCGCGTTCGGTGTGGACCAGGACCAGGCGCTCCTTGAGCGGGGAGATCCGGTTGACCTGGTGGGTGGCCAGCAGGCCGCCTTCGAGCGCGCACACGGCGGTGGCCAGGTCCTCGTGCCGCTGGCCGCTGACCTGCCGGGCGTGGGCGGTGACCTGGACGACGGGCCGGCCGGTGAGGCGGGCGGTGAGGTCGACGTCGTGGATGGCAAGGTCCTGGATGACGCCGACGTCGGTGATACGGGCGGGGAAGGGGCCCTGGCGGCGGGTGGCGACCTGGTAGACCTCGCCGAACTCGCCGGCGGCCAAGCGTACGGCGAGTTCGGCCACGGCGGTGTTGCGGCGCTCGGTGTGCCCGACCGAGCCGATCAGAGCGGCCTTCTCGAAGCAGTCGGCCAGGCTCAGCGCGGCGGGCAGGGAGGCAGCGAGCGGCTTCTCGACCAGCGCGTGGATCCCGGCGCCGGCCAGGGCCAGGCCGATCTCTTCGTGGGTGGAGGTGGGGGTGGCCACCACGCAGTAGTCCAGCCCGTACGCCACCAGCTCTTCGATGCCCGCCACGGCCGGGACGCCGCCCATGGTGTCCCGGCGGCGGGGGTCGGTGTCGGCGACGGCCACCAGCTCCACGCCGTCGAGCTCGCGCAGCACCCGGCAGTGCACGCCGCCGGCCCAGCCCAGGCCGATGACCGCGGCCCGCAGGGGGCGGGTCACGACCGGGCCGCCCTGGCCGTGTCGTCGACGGCCCGCCAGGCGGCCAGGCGCTGGGCGCCGCCCTCCTCGCGCAGCCAGCCGGGGATGGCGGCGGGGGTGTCGTGCAGCCAGGTCACGAAGTCGGCGATGCCGTCGGCGACCGTCATCTTCGGCTCCCAGCCGAGGGCTTCGGCCATGGCCGTGATGTCGGCCCGCCCGCCCAGCGGGTCCTGGGCACTGCTTGCGCCATCGGTGATCTTGGCGTGCGGGAAGTGGCCCTGGATCATCTCGGCGACCTGCCGGATGGAGGTCGTCCGGCCGGCGCCGAGGTTGAGGGTCTGCCGGGAGGCCGCGGGGGCGGTCAGGGCATGGAGGATGCCGGTGGCGGCGTCGGTGACGTGGAGGAAGTCGCGGACCTGGCGGCCACCGTGGTTGAGCGGCAGCGGGTCGCCGATCGCCGCGTACATCGACAGCTGAGCGATAGCCCAGTTGAACGCCTTCGGCTTGGGGATCTGCCCCGGCCCGTAGACGCTGAACGGCCGCAGCACGGTGTAGTCGACGCCCGCGTGGTTCAGCAGGAAGCGGGTCTGGGCCTCGCCCCACAGCTTCGCGGAGGCGTACAGGTTCAACGGCTGGGCGGGGGCGTCCTCGGTGAACACCTGCTCGTGGGTCCGGCTGGCGCTGCCGTGACCGTAGACCTGGGCGGAGGAGAGGAACACCAGCCGCTTCAGCCGCGGGGACCGGGCGGCGGCCCGCAGGACGGTCTCGGTCCCGGCGATGTTCGAGGCGAACGCGGTGTCCGGGTCGGCCAGGCAGCCGGCGACGGTGGAGTGCGCGGCGGCGTGGACGACGTAGTCGGCGCGGGCGATGTGCTCGGCTACCAGGCGTGTGTCGTGGACGCTGCCGACGGCGAGGTCCGGGCTGTCGAGGTTGACCCCGCACAGGGCGTAGGTGTCGCGGTCGGCGGCGCTGAGGTTGTCCAGCACGCTCACGCTCGCCCCCGCTTCAAGGAGCTGGGCGCGGACCTGGCGGCCGATCAGCCCGGCGCCGCCGGTGAGGAAGACGTGGCTGCCCGCCAGGGCGGCGAGCCGGTTGTCGATGGATCCCATGAGATTCCCCCCGGGGGGTCAGCGGCAGATGAAGGAGCCGGTGAACTTGGTGACCGCGAAGTAGCCGCGGGTGTCGATGACCTCCTGCACCTGCGCGCGGACCCGCTCGCGCAGCTCGGCGAAGAACGTCTGGCCCAGCTCGTCCGCGGCGGCGTCGGAGGCCGCGCAGCAGTAGTTGTGCGCGTGGTAGAAGCGCAGGAACGGCTCCGGTGAGGCGAACTGGAGCTGGTCCTGCCAGGTGCGCAGTTCCACGCCCGCGAAGTGCGGGGCGAGCTGCTCGTGCCCGTTCTCCAGCGAGATCCTCGCCTTCGGGGTGGCCTTGAACAGCCGCTCGGGGGCGCCCATCTGCTTCAGCGCGGTGAAGTGCACCTCGTACATCTCCACCATCGAGTCGGGGCGGTCGGTGGTGAGCATGAACCGGCCGCCGGGCCGCAGCACCCGCCGTGTCTCGGCCAGGCAGCGGTCGATGTCGGGGACGTAATGCATCATGTAGTTCGCCATGACCCGGTCGAAGGAGTCGTCTGCGAACCGGGAGAGGTCATCGGCGCTGCCCTCCACCCACTCGCACGGGGTGACGGTCCCCTCAATCCGCTCGCGCGCGGCCTCAAGGACGCCGGGGGCGATGTCGAAGCCGACGATGTGGCCGGCGGCCAGGTGCGGGCGCAGGTGTTCCAGGATGAAGCCGTTGCCGCACCCGAGGTCGAGGAGTTCCTCGGCGCCGGACAGGGCGAGGTTCTCCAGCATGTGGTCGAGCATCGAGCGCGGGTTGGTGCGGTAGCGGTTGTGGACCAGCTGCTTCTCCTCCAGCATCCAGCCGGTGGTGAAGAACTTGTCGCGGGCGTCGGCGGCGGACAGCTCGAAGTGCGTCTGGGGGATGACCTGCTCGGCCAGCTGGTCCAGGTCCGGGGTACGGAAGTCCACGGGGGTTTCACCTCTCACAGTGCGGTTCGGGTGTGTTCGGCCAAGGCGGGGGCGGGGGCGCCCCACTTGGTGCCGACGTACTTGTGCGGCAGCAGCCCGGCCAGGGAGACAAGGCGGCCTGCCCCGTCGGTGCCGGTGACCACGACAGCCAGGCCGGGCGCGTAGTCGAGCAGGAGCTCACGGCACAGCCCGCAGGGAGGCACGATCCGCGCGGGAGCCGTCTCGGTCGGCTTCGGGTAGCGCACGGCGGCGACGGCGACCAGCGGCGCGCTCGTGGCCAGCCGGGCCGCGGACAGGGCTCCGGCCTCCGCGCACACGGCGGCCCGGCCGACCATGGCATCCAGGTGCAGCCCGAAGTGAACGGCGCCATCGGCGTCCAGCAGCGCCGCGCCGATCTGGTGCCGCTCCACGACGTACCGGGCCGCGATCGTCTCGTACGCGGCGGCCACCAGCCGCTGGCTGATCTCGTCGCCGCACTCCGGGGCGCTCACGCCGGCACCTGGGCGGGCAGAGGGAAGTCGCGGTGGATCTGCGACTCGGCCGGCCCACGCGAGCCCTGGTACTTGCCCTCGTACAGGGCGATCTCGCCGCTGGTCTCCCAGAAGGTGACCTGGCCGATGAGCAGGCCCGGGTAAACGCGTACGGGCTGGACGGCGTGCAGTTGCAGCGTCCACTGGTTGACCGAGCCGATGTCGATCAGGTCGGCGGTGACGTGGACGAACAGGCCGAGCCGGGCGACGGACGAGCGGGCCCGGATGATCGGCACGAAGTGCTCGCTGCCCATGGTCTCCACGGTGTGGCCGAGGTAGATCCGGTCGGGCTCCAGCACCAGCCCCTCCTCGGGCAGGACGCTCTCCTCCACCTCGTTGGGGCGGGCGACGTCCAGCACGTCGCCGGTGTACGTCTTCAGGAGCGGGCCGAGGCGGAAGTTGTAGCTGTTCGGGTTGAGCTGCCTCTCGTCGAAGGGGTCGATGCGGATCCGGCCAGCGGCGTGCTGCCGGGCGATCTCCGGTCCGGTGAGGATCATCAGGTCCTGCCTGTCGAATGCGGTCAAGGGGTCAGCGGCCGGCGGTCAGCAGCGCGGCGTGCGGGGTGATGGCCTCGCTGTGCCGCCCGAAGTGGCCGTCGTAGAGGCGGCGGGCCCCGGTGGGGGTCCAGAACGAGACCTGGCCGACGACCATGCCCGGGTACAGGCGGATCGGCTGGACGACGACGATCTCCAGCGTCCAGCGGTGGACCGCGCCGAGGTTGCCCAGGTCCGCGGAGACCTGGAGGAAGACGCCGAGCCGGCCGAGGGAGGACCGGCCGATCAAGGACGGCACGAAGTGCTCGCTGCCGATCGCCTCCACGGTGGTCCCCAGGTACACCCGCCCGGGCTCCAGCACGATCCCCGCCTCCGGGATCCGCACCTCGTCCAGCTCGTGGGCACCGAGCGCGTCGACAACCTGGCCGCGGTGCGTACGCAGGGTCGGGCCGAGGCGGTAGTTGTAGCTGTTGGGGTTGAGCTGCTCTTGGTCGAAGGGGTCGATGCGGATCCGGCCAGCCGCGTGCTCGCGGGCGATCTGCGGGCCGGTGAGGATCACAGCCCCGCCTCCAGCACCAGCTTGGCCGCGCAGGTGGCCAGCTCCTGAAGCGTGCCGTCGTTGTCGACCCGCCACCGGGGCACAGCGGTCACCGGGGCCTCGGTGGGGTGGTCCTCGGCGCCGGGCGAGAGGTCCCCGCGGCCGCCCTTGCGCGCCCGGCGCAGCTCGTCGGGGGCGCACACCTGGACCAGGTCGAAGCCGAGCGCGGTCACGGCGCCGACATCGGGGGCCCGCAGGTCGTCACAGATCAGCACCGCCTGCGGCATCTCCCGCTCCGCCTGGGCCACCCGCGAGGCGAACGCGTCGGTCAGTGCGCCGGGGTTGATCCGCCGCATGTGCCCGCCGAGCGTGTTGAGCAGCTGCCCGTCCTGCCGCCCGCCGGCCAGCATCGGCCGCCCGGCCATCGCGTAGACGACCGCCTGGAGTTCGTACAGCGGCGCCCCCACCTTCACCACCGTGACCGGGGTTCCGAGGCCCTGGAACTGCTGGGCCAGAAGGCCGCCGAGGGTGGACTTCCCGGCGCCGGGGCTGCCGTAGAGCGCGAACTTCCGCATTCCGCTCATCTCCTCGCGAAGGTCGGATCGTGGTGTGCGCCAGCCACGATGGCCCCCGCGAGGGGCCGGGAGAAGACGCTGCGCAGGTGCGCTGCGGGTGCGGCTGGGAGCACCCCAAGAGCACCCTGAAACGTCCGGTGGCCTGCTTCCCCACCGCCCCGGCGGTCACTAGGGTCGACCCCTCTGCCTACGCGCCGTGTCCACGGCGGGAGGAGGCGCGTCGATGCACCTGTTAGAGCGATCCCGCACCGCCCGAGGCTGGCCACGGGTAGAACTGGCCCGCCGCCTGTGCGCCTTGGGAGCGGCGCGCGGCCTCGGCCTGGGCACGGGAAAGGACGGCGTCTACCGGTGGGAGGAGAAAGGCCGCGAGCCGGACCGGCCCACCCAAGTTGTCATCGCCGAACTGCTGGGTATCCCTGAAGATGCGGTCGCCTCACGGCCGTGGCCCCACTGGCTGGCCGCGGATCCCGCCCTGCAACCCACCTTCTTCCCGTGGGACGCATCAGGCGCAATCCAGGCGCTCTACGAGGTGTCCGGGAGTGACATGGACATGGACCGAAGGAGCTTCGCCCTCCTGACCGGCGCGACGCTCACCACCTCCCTGTGGTCATGGCTCACCGCCGACCCCGCCGCAGCCGGCCAGATCGCCCACGGCCGACGCATCGGCGAAGCGGCCGTCACCCACATCGAACGCCGGGTCCGCGAGCTGCGGCACGCCGACGACACCGACGGCGGCGGCCAGCTCATCGACGAGACCTCCGCGAGCCTCCACATGGTCGTCAGGCTGCTGAAGGACCGCAGCTACACAGGCCCCCACGGCGCCCGCCTCTACGCCGCGGCCGCCGATCTGGCCCGGATGCACGCCTGGGCCCTCTTCGATGTCCGCTCCGAGTGCTCCGACAGCACCTTCGACGCCGCCCTGCGCTCCGCCCACGCCTCCGGCGACACCGCGCTCGGCGCCCACATCCTGGCCTTCTGGTCCATCGCCGCCTACAACTGCCAGCGGCCCGCCGACGCCGAGGCCATGACCCAGGCCGCGCTGTCCGCCGCCCGCAACCGCACCACCCCCAGGGTCGAGGCGATGATCCTGACCCGCCGCGCCCGGGCCCGGGCCCACCAGCAGAACAAGGCGTGCTGGAGCGACCTGGGCCGCGCCGCCGAACTCCTCGACCATGCCGAGCACACCGGCCACGCGGACCCGGACTGGGCCGGCTGGTTCGACCACTGCGAACTCCTCGGTTCCCTGGCCTCCACCCAACTCGACATGGACCAGGCCGACCGGGCCGAGGCCACCTTCACCCAGGTCGCAGCCCTCCACCCAGCCGACCGCGTACGCACCCACGCCCTCTACCTCACCCGCCAGGCCGAAGCCCAGTGGCGGCAGAACGACCCGGAACGTGCATGCGCTACCGCTAACCGGGCCCTCGACCTCACCGAAGAGATCAGTTCCCACCGCACCACCACCCCCCTGCGCGAGCTCGCCGCCGGCATGCGGACCCACCACAGCGTCCCGGCCGTCCGCGACTTCCGCGAGCGCGTCGCGGCCACCCTCGACGCAGCCTGAAAGTCGTCCAGTACTGCCTCGGGACATGACACCTTCCGCCGCTGCCCCGACCCTGACGGTACGGACCGGGCCCGGTCGAGGGCCGGCTGTTGAAGCGGTCGGAGAGGATGGAGGCGATCACTACCGATCCACGGGAGGGAAACCCATGGCAGACATCTGGGTGATGGGCCGCAGCATGCACCCGGGCAGGAGCGGCCAACTGGTCCGGGCCGACGCCGTCACCCACCTCATGGCCTCCGACGAGAAGCTGTCTGCCACCAGGATCGAGTCCGGAGAGGTCGTCACGCTCATCCACAAGGACGCCGAGCGGGGCACGCTCCTGCCGGAGGACTTCCACCTCGGGATGCTGGTCAAGCTCGCCGAGGCCCGCAAGCAGGCCCAAGGCAGCGACGAGGATCTGGTGCTCTACGCCGACCTCGACGACAACGGCCAGTGGGGATGGTCGTTGTTCACCGTCTCCCAGCTCTGGGAGACGTAATCCGCACCCCGATCCCCGGCCGCCGTTCCTCACGGACGGAGGCCGGGGCCGCTTGCCCCCGATCGAGGCGCCCGTACGGGTGACACCCTGCTGACCCGGGCCCGCGAAGGGTGCGACACTGCCGCGGTGTCGGGATTCGCGAGGGATACCAAGTACTACGGCGACCGTCTGGTGTACGAGCCCCTGGAGAGCAAGTGGAGCCGCTACCACGCGACTCACTGCGACTGCGGACAGGACTGGCTCACCGCCCACGCCGTGCCCGCGGGCTTCACTGTGCTGCCCCGGGGCAAGACGGGCTACTACGGCCTGGTGGGCCCGGGACTGACCGAAGACGTCGACGAGAACGCGCTGACCACCGACGTGCTGTGGGAGGCCGTAACCGGCCAACCCGGCGCGGGATGGGTGGAGACGGTGCAGGTCACGGACCGCAGCCCGACCGCCGAGTCCCACCGCAAGGCGGCCAACGACGAGCACTACGCCCGAATCCGGGCGGAGAGCGCGGCGCGCAAGGCCACGGCGAAGAAGGAGCCGGCCACGGCCCCGCAGCTGAAGTACCTCACCAGCCTCGCGGCGAAGGCTGGGAGCGAGCGGTTCGACGCGGAGTTCGACAAGGCCGTCAAGGGCACCGGCATCAAGCCGCGCGGCGCCGACGAGAAGACGGCCCAGGCCCTGGACCGGCTGACCAAGGCGGCGGCCAGGAAGCTGATCACCGCCTTGGCTGGTCCCTGACCACGCTCAGTCCTCCGCACCGTCGTCGTCATCGTCGAGGTCGACGGCCTCCGGGTCGCGCAGCGGCCGCAGCCCGTCGACCGGCTGGGAGGCGGTGAAGCTGTAGCGGCCCAGACAGTTCAAGTTCCGGTGCTTGAGCGGCGAGAGCCGGGCCACGTCCTCGTCTCGGATCTCGTGGCCCTCCGCGCGGAGCTGGGCGACCGCGGCGTCGATGTAGCGAGTCGTCCAGAGCACGACCGCATTCAGAACGAGACCCAGCGAGCCGAGCTGGTCTTCCATCCCGTCCCGGTACGCCTGGTGGATGGTGCCCTTCTTGCCGTGGCAGATGTCCCGGGCGAGCTTGTGCCGGGACTCCTGGACGGTGAGCTGCTTGTGCATCTGCCGTCGGTAGGTGTCGTCCACCGGGTCGACGACGGCGAGCAGGTGCAGGGTCTTGGCGATCCGCCCGTACTCGGCGAACGCCTGCCCCAGCGGGGTGGGGTGGCCCTCGCGGCCGAACATCCGCAGCAGGTCGTACGCCCGCACCTGGTTGGTGACCAGGGAGCCGGCCACCCGCAGCATGTCCGGCCAGGCGGTGAGCACCTTCTTCACGTTCACCTTGTTGCGGGCGATCGCCTCCAGCGGCCCGTAGCCGCCCAGGGCCTCGCCGCCGGGCATCTGGGCCTTCCAGAACCGCTGGTCTTCGAGGTCTTTGAATCGCGGGGAGAAGCGGTAGCCGAGCATCTTGAAGATGCCGAAGACCATGTCGGAGTAGGAGGCGTTGTCGGTGGCGACCATTTCCGGCTTCACCCCGCCGTCCAGGTTAAGCAGCGCGTCCAGGATGAACAGGGAGTCGCGCGGAGTACCCGGGACGACCATCTGCCCGATCCCGATCACCTGGTCGTTGATCGCGTTGAGCCAGGTGATGCCCTTCTTCTTCGCGAAGTACTTGGGGCTCGGGGCGGCGTTGATGGTGCGGACGGGGACGACGAAGCGCAGGCCGTCGACGGAGGCGAGCAGCCCGTTGCCCCAGAACTTGACGATGGGCACCTTCGCCTGGGCCTCGATCAGGGCGGCGTTGGCTGCGGCGATGGTGTCGGCGCGCAGGTAGTACTGGTCGACGTGGACGAGGCGGGAGCGGGTCAGGGCCTCGATGTTCGGGCTGATGACCGGGGTCATCCCGATGTTGCACGCCTCCGAGACCAGCAGGGCCACGACGGAGGTGGTGAGGTCCTTCATGCGGGTCTTGCCGTCGCCCAGGTGTACGAAGGCGTCCAGGAACCCGGTCCAGGAGTGCACCTCGAACAGCAGGTCGGGCAGGTCGATCTTCGGGAGCATCTTCTCGACCCGCTTGCGCAGCCAGTTCAGCGACTTCGGCTCGCCCAGCGCGTGGAGCTTCTCCACGTTCAGCTTCGCCCGCCCGCCTGGCTGTACCTCGATGCTGATCTTCGCGTCGGCGCCGGCCTCCTCCAGCCGCTCGGCCATCTGCTTCCACGCCGCGTCCAGCACGGCGACCAGGCCCTTCAGGTGCTGCTCGGCGTCCTCGTCCAGGCTCAGGCCCGCCAGGACGTCCTCACGCACCGCCTCCCACTCCTTGCCGTCCAGCAGACGGGCGCGCGGGTCGGACCAGCGGTGCGAGGGGGAGGCGAAGATGTCGCGGCGCTTCAGGGCACGGAAGAGCTGCTCCAGCACGCACACCACGTACGCGTCGCGGTCCACCGCCCCCTCCGGCAGCTCGGCGTTGGCGTACACCGCCTTGCGCCAGGCCGGCGGCACCAGCTTGTCGTCGATCTCGCGCGGCAGCAGGGGCTTCTCGCTCACCCTGCGCCGGGCCAGGGCGGGCAGCCGCTGCACCCCCGTCAGCACCCGCTTCCCGCCGGTGGCGGCGTCCAGCGCCTTCGACTCTCCCAGCAGCGCCAGGAACGGCTTGACCGTGTTGTAGCGCAGCGCCAGGGCACTGCGCATGGCGATCTCCGCCGAGTTGTCGTCCTCCGGGACCAGGCTCACCACCGTGGCCGCCGCGCTGGACAACTCGTCCCGGGGCGCGACCTCCTCCAGCGCCCGCCACAGCGCGGCCACATCCACGTCGCAGCCGGTCTCCTCCAGGAGCTCCAGTTCCTCGATGAACACCTTCGACGCCTTCGCCAGCATCCGTGACGCCTTCTCCAACTGCGGCAGCGTCGAGAGCCGATCCTTGTCGGTGGACCGCTTCGCGGTACTGATCAACCGTGTGACCATCAGGATCTCGAACAGGTCCAGCGCGTCATCAATGGCCTTGGCCTCCAGGTGGCGCATCACCGCGGTGAGCATCGCCGTGCGCTTGGGCTCCGAGGTCCGCTCCAGTTTCGGGGCCTTGGTGCCCAGCCCGTACCGCGCCAGCGCCGCGAGCCGGTTCGGCGGGATCTTGTTCAGCTTCACCCGCCCCAGCTGGAACGAAGAGATGTCATCGACACGCTGCAGCGCGTTCTTCATCGCGGTGCCCGTGGTCCGCGTCGGCGGCCGGCGCAGCGACTCCAGGTACGAGTACCGCTTGCCCTCCGGCGTCTTCAGCGTGGCCACCAGGTCGCCGGGCAGCGCCGGATCCGCACGATGCGCGGCCTTCGCGACCGTGGTGTGCAGCCGCTTCTCCGCGATTGTGCGGACCTCGGCCACCTGCCGGGCCAGCACCGAGACGCCCGGCAGCAGCACCCGGTTCCGGCGCAGCCAGCCCACCGCGTGATCGAACAGCGCCTTCGGCCCCTCCGAGTGCGTCGTCCACGCCCGCCCGTGGAGGAACGCCCGGAACTTCCGGCCCCACTCGTGGTCCTCGTACAGGTGGTAGCCGTACGCGTCGCGGATCTCCCACGCGTGCTCGTACGGCGTCATCTGCCGCTCGGTGTACCGCTTGATGCTGGAGACATCCTCGATCCCCAGCTGCTCGGCCAGGTGATCCACCACCGGCCACGGCACGGCAAGCGGGTCCTCCAGGAACAGCCCGACGTACCGCACCGTACAGATCTGAAGGGCGAAGCCGAGGCGGTTGTGATCCCCGCGCCGCTTCGCGATCAGCTTCCGGTCCTCGTCATCCAGGAAGAAGAACCGCTCCAGCTCCGGACGCGTGGGCTCCTCGGCGAACTTCCCGTACGCCTCGACCTGATCATCATCTAAGAATTCCACTGCCACGCGCGGACCGTAGCCAGACACCGTCACTGATCGTGGATCTTCCGACGAAGATCCACGCCAGGCCGATCGTGTGTGCTAGGCGGTCAAGATCAAGTGCTTAGCGCTAATGGCTGTACCGATGGTCCCCAAGGCCGAGTTCGGGGCGGAGCGCGTTCTTACCCGACTTCTTGTCCGCGAAGATCTTCCGGCACCCGGCGGCGGCAAGCGCGTCGAGCTGCCGCTCCAGCTTCTGCCCGCTGGTCGAGACTCGCGCGTATCCGATCTTGATCTCGGTGCGGACGAGTGGTTCGGCGCCGAGGAGGCCCGGCTCGGCCGGTTCGAGAGCAGTCATGGCCCCGGATCATGTCAGAAAACGGCGGTTCGGGGTTGTTGAATGACTCAGGTTTTTGAAGGGGTTTTTGAAGGCCCTACAGGGTCCAGGCGGTCTCGCAAAGCGATCTTCAGAAAACGAAGGTTTCTTGAAGGTTGGTAGCTCGGCGATCAAGTAATCAGTTGTCCGTAGCCGATGGTGTGGATCTACTGTCCGTCATGGTTACTCAGGTGCGCCCACCGCAACGAGATGAGATGAACGCGTACTACCGGGCCCTGCCCTTCGCGAACGGGTTGCCGCAGTGGGAGCCAGCTGATGCCGCGTGGCACGGTGGTCCGGAGCCGTGGCCCCCGCAGCGCACTCCGGCGACCGCCGAGCAGCTAAAAGAGTGGGCAGAAGCTGACGTCAAGGACGAGTCTTTCCACCCGATCGCGACCTTCGCAGACGGCGCGTGCGTGGGCGCATCGGCCGCCATCTCCTTCGACGTGACGGTTCCTGGCGGGGGCACGGTCAAGATAGCCGGTGTTACTTCTACCGGGGTGATCGCTACACACCGCCGAAGCGGTTACCTGCGGCGGATGATGCAGGCCATGTTCGACGCCGCCTTGGACCGAGGCGAGCCGTTGGCGATGCTCAGCGCCAGCGAGGGCAGCATCTACGGCCGATTCGGGTTCTCGCCGGCGACCTTCCGCACGCGGTGGGAGCTGGACCGTCACGAAGCTGCCTTCCTTCCGGCACCGCCCGACCTGGGTTCGCTGGAGCTGGTCGACGCCGCGCAGGCGAAGCAGTTCTGGCCTGTGGTGCACGCGGAGGTACGCGCACACCGTACCGGTGAGCTCACCCCCCTGCCCGGGCACTGGGACAGCCTGTCCGACACTGCGGACGGCACGAACGGACCGCTGCGGTATCTCGCCCACCGCGACCAGCACGGCGAGGTAGACGGCATCGCCAACTTCCGACTGCCGTGGTCCTCGACAGCCGTCAACGCGGGGACACTCGTTGTTGAGGCACTGGAGGCGACGAACCCGACGGCGTATCGCGCACTGTGGAGCTTGTTGGTCGACTTCGACCTCACCAGGACCATCGTGGCGCCCGGCCGCCCGCGCGACGAACCGCTGCGGTGGATGCTTGCGAACCCGCGAGCGATGCGCATCACCCGGCAGTCCGACAACTTGTGGGCACGCCTTCTCGACGTCCCCCGCGCCCTGACGCAACGCTCGTACGACACGGTCGGCGAGGTGGCGTTCACCATCGATGACGACCAAATGTGCCCGGCGAACAACCGGACATGGCTTCTCCGCACAGGCGGTACGTCGGTGACATGCGTTGCCACCGACCAGCAGGCGGATTTGACCATCACAATCTCGGCGCTCAGTTCGCTCTACTTCGGCGGCATGTCGGCACATGATCTGATGTACGCGGGTCGCATCACTCCGCACGCCGACGGCGCGGTCGCGCAGCTAACCCGGCTGTTCCGCATCGACCCCGAACCGCACAACTCCTTCGGCTTCTGAGGCAGCTGTCGACTGCCAGGCATTATCAGGCTCCTCGGCCACAGTGCAGCCGTTCGGGACGCGGTCAGTCGCTCTCGTCGTCCTCGGCGGCGTCCGGGTCCCGGAAGGGGCGCAGGCCCTGGCCTGGCGCGCTGGCCTTGATGTTGAACAGGTAGCGGCCCAGGAAGTTGATATGCCGGTCCTTGAGCGGGGAGAGCCGGGCGACGTCCTCGTCCTTGATGTCGTGGCCCTCGGCACGGAGCCGGGCCACGGCGGCGTCGAGGTAGCGGGTGTTCCACAGGACCACGGCGTTGAGGACCAGGCCGAGGGCGGCGAGCTGGTCCTCCTGGCCCTCGCGGTACGCCTGGCGGATCTGGCCCCGGCCGCCGTGGCAGATCGCGCGGGCGAGCCGGTGGCGGGACTCCTGCACGGTGAGCTGCCGGTTCATCAGACGGCGGTAGGTATCGTCCATCGGGTCGACCAGGGCGAGCAGGTGCATGGTCTTGTCGATGCGCCCGTACTCGGCGAACGCAGCACCGAGCGGGGTGGGGTGACCCTCGCGGCCGAACATCCGCAGCAGGTCGTAGGCCCGGACCTGGTTGGTGATGAGCGACCCGGCGACCCGGAGCATGTCCGGCCAGTGCGCGGCTATCCGCTTGAGGTTGACCTTGTTGCAGGCCACGGCCTTCAGCGGCCCATACCCAGCAGCCGGCCCTTCTCCGTCGGGCAGGTCGGCCCGCCAGAACCGCTGGTCGGCCAGGTCGCGGAAGCGCGGGGCGAAGCGGAAGCCGAGTATCTTGTACAGGCCGAAGGCCATGTCGCTGTACGAGGCGTTGTCGGTCGCCACCATCTCCGGCTTCACGCCGCCGTCGAGGTTCAGCAGGGTGTCCAGGGTGTAGAGGCTGTCGCGCGGGGTGCCGCGCACGACCATCGCGCCGATCCCCGCGACCTGGTCATTGACGGCGTTGAGCCAGGTCACGCCGCGTTTGTAGCCGTAGTACTTTGGCGAGGGCCCGGTGTTGATGCTCTTGACGGGTACGACGAAGCGCAGGCCGTCGACGGAGGCGAGCAGCCCGCCGCCCCACATCTGGGCCAGCTCGATGCGGGACTGGGCGGCGATCAAGGCGGCGTTCGCCGCGGCGAGGGTGTCGGCGCGCACGTAGTTCTGGTCGACGTGGGACAGCCGCGAGCGGGTCAGCGCCTTGCTCTCCGGGTCGATGACCGGGGTCAGGCCGATGTTGCAGCTCTGCGACACCAGCAGCGCGACCAGGGAGACGAGCAGGCCCTCCATGCGGGTGCGCCGGTCCGAGACGTGCCCGAAGGAGTCGAGGAACCCGGTCTGAGGTTCCCCCGAGATGCGGAAGATGGTGACAGGGGGTCAGATGGTCCTCATGAGAGGAACATCGATCATGGCCGCCCCAAGGAAATACTCGCTGGAGTTGCGTGAGCGTGCGGTGCGGATGTATCGCACCTCGGATCCGAAACCGCAGATCAAGAAGCTGG
>NZ_JBICXB010000059.1:0-26498 GCF_043200055.1 Streptomyces sp. NPDC048496
ACTGCAGGGGGGACCCTGTGGGAGAGTAGGACGCCGCCGAACAATTATTCCGGGAAAGCCCCGCACCTCTGGTGCGGGGCTTTTCTGCGTTCACGATGCCCCTTTGTCACCCCCGTGCAGGTGCCGGCGAAGGCTGAGGGTAGGGTCAGGGGGCATCATTGGCACGTTCACAGGAGGCCCCCGGGTGGAGGTCCAGGAGACTCGGGTTCAGACGGACCGGGTCCTCACCATCCCCAACATCCTCAGCATGGCGCGCCTGGTCGGGGTACCGCTCTTCCTGTGGCTGATTCTTCGCCCGGAGTTCGGCGGGCCCAAGAGCGATGGCTGGGCGCTGCTCGTGCTGATGCTCAGCGGCGTCAGCGACTACCTCGACGGTAAACTCGCCCGCCGATGGAACCAGATCAGCAGCCTCGGGCGGCTCCTGGACCCGGCCGCTGATCGTCTCTACATCCTTTCGACCCTTGTCGGACTGACCTGGCGGGAGATCCTTCCGCTCTGGCTCACGGCGGCACTCCTGGCCCGTGAACTGATGCTTCTCGTGATGGTCGGAATCCTGCGACGCCACGGTTATCCACCACCCCAGGTGAACTTCCTGGGGAAGGCGGCTACGTTCAACCTGATGTACGCCTTCCCCTTGTTGCTGCTCAGCGACGCAAGTGGTTGGCTTGGATCGCTGGCCGCTGTTTTCGGATGGGCGTTCGCAGGATGGGGTACAACGCTCTATTGGTGGGCAGGAATCCTCTACGTGGTTCAGGTCCGCCGACTCGTCAAGGCGGATGCAGTAGCCGATTGAGCTCGTTTGATGCGGTGCCGTGCAGTGTGGCCGGGTCCGCGGCTGAACTCTGAGATGTTGCCCTGACGGGCGAAGTCGGCTAAACCGTCGTCTCTTCAAGGAGGACGTTGCCGACATGAAGGCCGTCGTGATGGCTGGTGGTGAAGGCACACGCCTTCGCCCCATGACTTCCAGCATGCCCAAGCCGCTCCTGCCCGTCGCCAATCGGCCGATCATGGAGCATGTGCTGCGGCTGCTGAAACGGCATGGGCTCAATGAGACCGTGGTGACCGTCCAGTTTCTCGCCTCCCTCGTCAAGAACTACTTCGGCGACGGCGAAGAGCTCGGGATGGAGCTCACCTATGCCAACGAGGAGAAACCTCTCGGGACAGCCGGCAGCGTAAAGAACGCCGAGGAAGCGCTCAAGGACGACACCTTCCTCGTCATTTCCGGCGACGCGCTCACGGACTTCGACCTGACCGACCTCATCGCCTTTCACAAAGAAAAGGGCGGGCTGGTCACGGTGTGCCTGACCCGAGTTCCGAATCCACTGGAATTCGGAATCACGATTGTCGACGAGGCGGGCCAGGTCGAGCGATTCCTGGAGAAGCCCACCTGGGGTCAGGTCTTCTCGGACACCGTCAACACGGGCATCTATGTCATGGAACCCGAGGTCTTCGACTACGTCCAGGCCGACGTCTCGGTGGACTGGTCCGGTGATGTCTTCCCGCAGCTCATGAAGGAAGGCAAGCCCATCTACGGCTATGTCGCCGAGGGCTACTGGGAGGACGTGGGCACGCACGAGAGCTATGTGAAGGCTCAGGCCGACGTCCTGGAGCGCAAGGTCGACGTCGAGATCGACGGCTTCGAGATCTCGCCCGGTGTATGGGTTGCGGAAGGCGCCGACGTCCATCCTGACGCGGTGCTTCGCGGACCCGTCTACATCGGGGACTACGCGAAGATCGAGGCCGGGGTCGAGATCCGCGAGCACACTGTCGTCGGTTCGAACGTCGTCGTCAAGACCGGGGCGTTTCTGCACAGGGCCGTGATCCACGACAACGTCTACATCGGCCAGCACTGCAATCTGCGCGGCTGCGTGGTCGGCAAGAACACCGACATCATGCGGGCGGCCCGCATCGAGGACGGTGCGGTCATCGGAGACGAGTGCCTGGTCGGTGAGGAATCGATCATTCAGGGTAATGTCCGGGTCTACCCGTTCAAGACCATCGAGGCCGGCGCCTTCGTCAACACTTCGGTGATCTGGGAGTCACGGGGGCAGGCACATCTCTTCGGTGCCCGGGGTGTCTCAGGAATCCTGAACGTGGAGATCACGCCCGAGCTCGCCGTCCGGCTTGCCGGTGCGTACGCCACCACCCTCAAGAAGGGTTCGACCGTCACCACCGCCCGTGACCACTCCCGCGGCGCCCGTGCGCTGAAGAGGGCCGTGATCTCGGCGTTGCAGGCCAGCGCCATCGACGTACGGGACCTGGAGAACGTGCCGCTTCCGGTCGCGCGTCAGCAGACCGCTCGGGGCAGCGCAGGCGGGATCATGATCCGTACGTCGCCCGGGGTGCCGGACTCGGTGGACATCATGTTCATCGACGAGCGGGGCGCAGACCTCTCCCAGGCGGGGCAGCGGAAGCTGGACCGGGTCTACGCCCGCCAGGAGTACCGCCGGGCCTTCCCGGGGGAGATCGGGGATCTGCACTTTCCGTCCAGCGTCTTCGACTCCTACACCGGGGCACTGCTGCGCAATGTGGACACCACCGGGATCTCCGCCGCTGGTCTCAAGGTTGTCGTCGACGCGTCCAACGGCAGTGCCGGGCTTGTTCTGCCCAGTCTGCTCGGGCGGCTCGGCGTTGACGCGCTGACCATCAATCCCGGGCTCGACGAATCACGGCCCACGGAGTCCGCCGACGCCCGACGCTCCGGGCTCGTGCGGCTCGGGGAGATCGTCTCCTCGGCACGGGCCGCGTTCGGCGTGCGCTTCGACCCGGTCGGGGAGCGGCTCTCCCTGGTCGACGAGCGGGGCCGGATCGTTGAGGACGATCGGGCCCTTCTGGTCCTGCTCGATCTGGTGGCCGCCGAGCGGCGCAGCGGCCGGGTGGCCTTGCCGGTGACCACGACGAGGGTCGCCGAGCAGGTCGCCGCCTACCACGGCACACAGGTGGAATGGACGACCACGTCGCCGGACGACCTGACGCGCGTGGGACGCGAGGAAGGCACCATTTTCGGAGGAGACGGGCGGGGCGGTTTCATCGTCCCCGAATTCAGCAGTGTCTTCGACGGTTCGGCGGCCTTCGTACGGCTTCTCGGGCTTGTCGCGCGGACCCAGCTCACGCTCAGCCAGATCGATGCCCGGATTCCCCTCGCGCACGTGTTGCGCCGCGATCTGGCCACGCCCTGGGCCGTCAAGGGACTGGTCATGCGTCGGGTGGTGGAAGCCGCCGGGGACCGTGACGTCGACACCACCGACGGCGTGCGGGTCGTCGAGGCGGACGGGCGTTGGGTGATGGTGCTTCCCGACCCGGCCGAGGCCGTCACCCATCTGTGGGCGGAGGGCCCCGACGACGCCTCGGCGCAGGCGCTGCTCGACGAATGGTCGGCGATCGTGGACAGCGCAGGTCAGTGACCTGCCGCCGGTGCGTCGGGAGGTGTCGCGCAGACGCTTCCCGGCGCACGGGTGGGGCCATTCGGCGGTACTAGCTGCGGCGTGCGACGATGTGCGGCATGTCGCAGCAGCCCCCCGATCGGAGTACCCCTTCGCCGCCCGCGCGCCCTGACGCGTCCATGTCGCTGCTGACCAATGTGATGGACCACAGCCTGGACGACGGCTACGCCGAGGCCACGGCCAAGCGCAAGGCCGACGGGAGCGCGGCCATGCCCCGCACACTGAAGGCAAAACTGGGCCTCGCGGCGGGCCTTGTGCTGGCTGCTCTCGTCGTCACCCTGGGCGCCGCGGAGGCGCGTGTATCGGCGCCGGTCCTCGCCAAGGAGCGTGGGGAGCTCATCGAACGTATCGACACGGAGACGTCGGCGGCCGACAAGCTGGAGTCCCAGGTCGACAAAGCCCGTGACGACGTGGGCGAGCGGCAACGTAAAGCGTTGGAAAAGCATGGCGGGGACCAGGGCCAGCTCGTGGCGCTGCTCTCCGGGGCGACCGCCGTCAAGGGACCCGGTGTGAAACTTGTCGTCGACGATGCCAAGGGCACCGACCAGGGTGGCGGCGGACCGCGTGAGACCACTGGTTTCACCGACACGGGGCGGGTGCGCGACCGGGACATGCAACGGGTCGTCAACGGCCTCTGGCAGTCCGGTGCGGAGGCCGTCGCCATCAACGGGCAGCGGCTGACGGCCCTGTCGGCGATCCGCGCCGCGGGCGACGCCATACTGGTCGACAACAAGCCGCTCGTGCCGCCGTACACGGTGCTTGCGGTGGGGGACGGGAAGCGGCTCAGCACCGCTTTCGAGGACAGTGCCGACGGCCAGTACCTGAGGGCGCTGAAGGACACCTTCGACATCCGGACCAGCATGTCCGTGCAGGACGAGGTGCGCCTCCCGGCTGCGCCCAGCCTCATCGTACGAACAGCAGAGCCGAAGGCCGCAGACACCGGCAGTGGTGCGGCAGACACAGGGAAGGGCACATCGTGATCGCCGTACTGGGCCTCGTCGTGGGAGTCGTGGTCGGACTGTTGGTCCGGCCTGAGGTGCCGGCGGTGGTCGAGCCCTATCTCCCGATCGCTGTCGTGGCTGCTCTCGACGCAGTCTTCGGTGGTCTGCGGGCCATGCTCGACGGCATCTTCGTCGACAAGGTCTTTGTGGTGTCGTTCCTCTCGAACGTCGTCGTGGCCGCACTGATCGTGTTCCTGGGCGACAAGCTGGGTGTCGGAGCGCAGCTCTCCACCGGTGTGGTCGTCGTCTTCGGTATCCGTATCTTCTCCAACGCCGCGGCGATCCGCCGGCACGTCTTCCGGGCCTGAGGCCGATGAGCAACGAAGAGCTTCCCCGTGACCAGGAGCGTACCGGCGAGCAGCAGGCCGACAGGCCCGAGCAGCTCACCGGGCGCCAGCGGTTGATCGCCGGGCTGTGGCCGCCCCGGGTCACCCGTGCACAACTCATTGTGGCGCTGCTGCTGTTCGTCCTGGGGCTGGGTCTGGCGATCCAGGTGCGGTCGAACAGTGACAACAGCGCACTGCGCGGCGCCCGCCAGGAGGATCTGGTCCGCATTCTCGATGAACTCGATGACCGTACGCAGCGTCTTGAGGATGAGAAGCAGCGTCTGGACGATCAGCGTACGGAGCTGGAGACAAGCTCGGACCAGGCCGAGGAGGCCCGTAAGCAGACCGTGGAGAAGGAACGGCAACTCGGCATCCTCGCGGGCACCGTGGCGGCACACGGGCCCGGGATCACGCTCACGATCAACGATCCGGGCGACGCGGTGCAGGCGGACATGCTGCTCGACGCCCTCCAGGAGCTGCGTGCGGCCGGGGCGGAGGCGATCGAGGTCAACAGGGTGAGGGTAGTGGCCAATACGCACTTCTCCGGCGACGGTGGCGCCATCAAGGTCGACGACCGGTCCATCTCCGCGCCGTACGTCTTCAAGGTGATCGGCAAACCGCAGGATCTGGAGCCGGCGCTGAACATCCCCGGTGGTGTGGTGCAGACGCTGGAGAAGGAGCAGGCGACCGTGCATGTGGCGCAGGCGGACGACATCGTCGTGGACGCCTTGCGACCTGCGGAGCGACCTGACTACGCTCGGTCGTCAACCCGGTGAGGGCGCCGGACACGGGGCTCGGAGGACACGGGCAAGAGGTTGCGGGGGGTCGCCGCATCGTAATGGTGGCGCGTGGTGGAAACTGTCGAGTGGATACGGACGTTGTGAAGATGTCCGGGTCGGCAGGTGTGTTTATTCAGGGTTCGTCCTGCCCCACGGGCGGGTCTGTTTCGGTCAAGGGGAATCGCCCGTGAAGTTTTTTGCGAAGTTGTTCGGCAAGAGCGCCCGCGATGACGCTGCCCGTCATCGCGCACCGCGCCATGGCCAGCCCGAGGAGCAGGGCACTGATCGCCCGCTCTTCCGTGACGAGGTGTCGGGTCCGGGCGGCGACATTTCGGGTGGAACCGGCGCGTCGTCTGTTGACCCTGCGGGTCCGGGCCGCATAGGTTTCGGGGATCCATCAACCTCAAGTACGGGTGGAGGGTTTGGGTCCATGCCGGTCTGTACGAGGTGTGGCCATCGCAACGCCGAGGCCAGTCGTTTCTGTTCCAACTGTGGTGCGCCGCTTCGGGGAGGCGCGTCTGCGGAGCGTCCTTCGGAGACGACGTCGACCATCTCCATCTCCGGTCTTGAGGCCTATGAGGCGGAGGCGACGGGCCAGACGCCCTTGCCCTCCCTCTCGCCGGAGGCCCAGGCCGCCGTCGACGCCCTGCCACTCGGCTCGGCGCTCCTGGTGGTGCGCCGCGGTCCGAACTCGGGCAGCCGCTTCCTGCTGGACAGCGAACTGACCACGGCCGGCCGCCACCCGCAGAGCGACATCTTCCTCGATGACGTGACGGTCTCCCGCCGGCACGTGGAGTTCCGCCGGAGCCCCGACGGCAGCTTCACGGTCGAGGATGTCGGCAGCCTCAACGGCACGTACGTCAATCGTGAGCGCATCGACTCCGTCGCGCTGTCCAACGGCGATGAAGTGCAGATCGGGAAGTACCGGCTGGTCTTCTACGCAAGCCAGCGGGGCATCTGACCCGTCAGGGAAGGTCCATGCTGAGAACACCGACGGGCGGTGCCGGGCACGGCACCGCCACCGCCGACGACCGGGCCATGAGCATCGGCACGGTGCTCCTGCAGCTGCGGGACGAATTTCCCGAAGTCACCATCTCCAAGATTCGCTTCCTGGAGGCCGAGGGGCTCGTCGAGCCGCAGCGGACCCCCTCCGGCTACCGCAAATTCCGCCCCGAGGACGTCGAGCGGCTGGCACAGGTGCTGCGGATGCAGCGGGACCACTATCTTCCGCTCAAAGTCATCCGCGAGCACCTGGACGCCCTGGCCCGCGGCGAGCAGGTGTCCCTGCCGGCCGCGGACGCTCCACGGGACCTGAGCGACGGTTGCTGGGACGGCGAGTCCTGGCGGGCCACCGCGGCCCGGATCGGGCGTGCGGAGCTCCTGGCCGCCGCCGAGGTCACCGAGAGCGAGCTCGAGGAGTGGGAGTCGTACGGGCTCATCGCTCCGACGGCGGAGGGTGGCTACGACGCCGAGACGGTGACCGTTGCCAAACTTGTGGCGGATCTGGGCCGATTCGGCCTGGAACCGCGTCATCTGCGGGCGATGCGCGGGGCTGCGGAACGCGAGGCCGGCCTGATCGAGCAGGTGGTCGCACCTTTGCGCCGACACCGGAATCCGCAGACCAGAGCCCATGCGGAGGCCAAGGCGAAGGAGCTCGCGGAGCTCTCCGTACGGCTTCATTCGGCCCTTGTGCAGACCGCTCTGCGGATCCGGCTCCACTGATCACGGCGGAGCCCGACTACCCAAACCTGCCGAGCACGTCCTAGGGTTGCTGTGTGAACGAGCTCGACGTTGTGGGTGTCCGGGTGGAAATGCCCTCCAACCAACCGATCGTGCTCCTGCGTGAAGTGGGAGGCGACCGGTACCTCCCCATTTGGATCGGTCCTGGTGAGGCGACCGCGATCGCCTTTGCCCAGCAGGGCATGGCTCCGGCCAGGCCGCTGACCCATGATCTCTTCAAGGATGTGCTCGAGGCCCTGGGCCAGGAGCTCACCGAGGTCCGCATCACGGACCTCAGGGAAGGGGTCTTCTACGCGGAGCTGGTCTTCGCCGGCGGGGTCGAGGTGAGCGCGCGGCCGTCCGACGCCATAGCGCTCGCGCTGCGCACCGGCACGCCGATCTACGGCAGTGACGGGGTGCTCGACGACGCGGGGATCTCCATCCCTGACGAGCAGGAGGACGAGGTCGAGAAGTTCCGGGAGTTCCTCGACCAGATCTCGCCGGAGGACTTCGGTACCAACAGCCAGTGACCGTCCAGCAGGGTCGCCGTCAGCGCATTCGACAAGCCTTTCCCGGGAACGGGACACGGCAAACCACCCTCCGGGTGATTATCACTCGGCGTGCCGAGTGTGGCGATCGTTGACGCACCCCAAGCGACTGCCTACCTTCGAGATGGCAGGTCAAGGACGGAGGTCGGCGTGAGAAGCAGCGGCGACGGTACGGCAGCGGGTGGGCCGTACCGGCAGCACGGAAGTACAGCCGACCGCACCATCAGGCAACCGGTTCAACCGGCGGCGATGGCGGGGGACGGGGCGGCAGCGGTCGGCGACATCGGCTATCGCGGGCCGACGGCGTGCGCGGCGGCGGGGATCACCTATCGGCAGCTCGACTACTGGGCACGCACCGGGCTCGTCGAGCCGAGTGTGCGGCCTGCCTACGGATCGGGCACGCAGCGCCTCTACAGCTTCCGGGACGTCGTCCTGCTGAAGATCGTGAAGCGCTTTCTCGATACGGGCGTCGCCCTGCAGAACATCCGCACCACGGTCCAGCATCTGCGGGCCCGGGGGTTCCAGGATCTTGAGCGGATGACGCTCATGAGCGACGGCGCGACCGTCTACGAGTGCTCCTCGCCCGACGAGGTCGTGGATCTGCTCCAGGGGGGCCAGGGGGTCTTCGGCATCGCCGTCGGTGTGGTCTGGCGGGATGTCGACGCCGCACTGTCGCAGCTGCACGGCGAGCGGGTGGACACCGGCGAGACGCTGATCGGCAACAACCCCACCGACGAGCTCGCACGGCGGCGCAACCGCGCCGTCTGACGGGCCGCGGAGCGGGGGCGCGGCGATTGTCAGTGCCGTAGGGCAGCATCGGTTGATGTGAGAGCCGCGCCCACCATCCTGCATCTGGACATGGATGCCTTCTACGCCTCGGCCGAGCAGGCGGCGAAACCGAGCCTGCGCGGCAAACCGGTCGTGGTCGGCGGGCTGGGACCCCGTGGGGTCGTCGCCACCGCTTCCTACGAGGCGCGGCGCTTCGGGGTGCACTCGGCGATGCCGACCGCGCAGGCCCGGCGGCTGGCGCCCAATGCCGCCTATCTGGTGCCCCGCTTCACCCTGTACCGGACGGTGAGCGACCAGGTGATGGGGTTGCTGGGGCAGCTGTCACCGCTGGTGGAGCCGCTCAGCCTGGACGAGGCGTTCGTCGATCTGGAGGCCGGTGGGACGGCCGACGACACCGCCTCGGCGCGGGCCATCGGCGAGCAACTGCGCGACGCCATCAGAGCCGTCACCGGACTCACCGGCTCGGTCGGCCTCGCTGGCTCCAAGATGCTGGCCAAGATCGCCTCGGAGGAGGCGAAACCGAACGGGCTGCTGGTCATCGAGCCGGGGACCGAACGGGAACTGCTCGCCCCGATGTCCGTGCGGATCCTCCCCGGCGTGGGCCCCGCCACCGGGGACCATCTGCGGCGGGCCGGGATGACCACGGTCGACGACCTGGCCACGGCCGGCGAGGCGGAGCTCGTACGGCTGCTGGGGAAGGCGCATGGCGTCGCGCTGCATCGTATGGCCCTCGGGTACGACGACCGCCCCGTCGTGGCCGAGCGAGACGCCAAGTCGGTGTCGGTCGAGGACACCTTCGACATGGATCTGCACGACCGGATCCGGGTCCGGACGGAGGTCGAGCGCCTGGCGGACCGTTGTGTCCAGCGGCTGCGGGCCGCGGAGCGCTCGGGACGCACCGTGGTGCTGAAGGTGCGCAGATACGACTTCTCGACGCTCACGCGGTCCGAGACGCTCCGGGGGCCGACGGACGACCCCACAGTGGTCAGAGAGGCCGCTGCGCGGCTCCTGGAGGCTGTGGACACCACGGGAGGGGTGCGGCTGCTCGGGGTGGGCGTCACGGGGCTCGCCGACTACACGCAGGAGGATCTCTTCGCCCAGGCAGCCGGTGAGCGGGCCGCGCTCGAGGTCCCGGCCCGTGAAGAACAGGGCGCGGGCGGCCACGGGGACGAGCCGGTGGACGGGGCGCAGGAGCAGGAGACCGCCGAACAGCTCGCGGCCCGGCGCTGGCCCGCCGGGCACGACGTATGCCATGACACCTTCGGCCACGGCTGGGTGCAGGGCAGTGGGGTGGGCCGGGTGACCGTGCGGTTCGAGGAACCCGGGTCACCGCCCGGCCGGGTGCGGACGTTCCGTGTCGACGATCCGGAACTGCAGCCTGCCGATCCGCTCCCGCTGGTGAGTGATCCGGCGGACTACTCGTCCTGGCCGGCCAGCCTGCCGAAGTCCCGGTCCGGGCCCGGCTCGTCGGTCGGCGAGTCCAGACCGTAGTGCCGGTAGAGCTGAAGCTCCTGTTCCGGTGAGAGATGGCGGCCCACGCCGAAGTCGGGGGCGTCCTTGATCAGCGCACGGTCGAAGGGGATCCGGAGCACGTCGTCGACGAATTCGCTGGGCTCAAGCGGCACGAAGGCGTCCCTGCTGAACAGTCCCGTACGCACGGCTGCCCACTCGGGTATGCCGGTCGCGTCGTCGAGATACACCTCGTCCACAGTTCCGATCTTGGTGCCTTTGCGGTCGAATGCCTTGCGGCCGATCAGGTTGCGCGGATCAATGTCGGTCTGCACGGTCCCTCCCATTGGTCGCGGCTACTCCACAGGCACTACGAAAGTGCAGATTCGGGCTATCGGCCACTTGAGAATTCCGTCGCGAGCCCGCTGGTAGGCTGGTGATGGCTGCTGACCCCGTGCGGGAGAGCCTTCCGGAGCGCATCCGGCAGGCGCCGAAGGAGCAAATCCTCCCCGGAATCTCTCAGGCCCCCGTACCGCACGGACGAGGTCACTCTGGAAAGCAGGGCGGGTTTCGTGGCGGCAGCGGCCGGGACGGATCCCTCCCTCACCGACGGTGAAAGCCGGTATGCCTCAGGGCGCACCGGTGAAGCTCTCAGGTTGAGATGACAGAGGGGGAGGCCGTCCGGGCACCCGCGCCGTGGTGCCCCTCGCAGGTCGTGACAGACCAGGAGGCCTCCACCATGACCCCCCGTCGCACTCCGCTCTCCCAGCTGGAGCAGGGCATCCCCTTCGAGCAGCGCCACATCGGCCCCGATGCCGAGGCGCAGGCGAAGATGCTCGCCCAGGTCGGTTACGGCTCGCTCGACGACCTCACCGCGGCCGCAGTGCCCGATGTGATCAAGAGTGCGGAGGCGCTGCAGCTGCCGTCGGCCCGTACCGAGGCCGAGGTCCTCGCCGAGCTCCGCACCCTTGCCGACCGCAACCAGGTGCTCGCCCCGATGATCGGGCTCGGCTACTACGGCACGTTCACCCCGCCGGTGATCCTCCGCAACGTCATGGAGAATCCCGCCTGGTACACGGCCTACACGCCGTACCAGCCGGAGATCTCGCAGGGCCGCCTGGAGGCGCTCCTCAACTTCCAGACGATGGTCGCCGAGCTGACCGGGCTGCCCACCTCCGGCGCCTCGCTGCTCGACGAGGGCACCGCCGCCGCCGAGGCCATGGCGCTCGCCCGCCGCGTCGGCAAGGTCAAGGACGGAGTCTTCCTGGTCGACTCCGACACCCTGCCCCAGACCATCGCCGTGATCGAGACTCGCGCCGAGCCGACCGGTGTCGAGGTCGTCGTCGCCGATCTCGCCGCGGGTATCCCCGCCGAGATCGCCGGGCGCGGTGTCTTCGGCGTGCTGCTCCAGTACCCGGGTGCCTCCGGCGCCGTCCACGACATCAAGCCCGTCATCGAGCAGGCCCACGAGCTCGGCGCGATCGTCACCGTCGCCGCCGACCTGCTCGCCCTGACCCTGCTGACCTCGCCCGGTGACCTCGGCGCGGACATCGCCGTCGGCACCACGCAGCGCTTCGGTGTCCCGATGGGCTTCGGTGGACCGCACGCCGGCTTCATGGCCGTACGCGAGAAGTTCGCCCGCAGCCTGCCCGGCCGCCTCGTCGGTGTCTCCGTCGACGCGGACGGCAACAAGGCGTACCGCCTCGCCCTGCAGACCCGCGAGCAGCACATCCGTCGCGAGAAGGCCACCAGCAACATCTGTACCGCGCAGGTGCTGCTCGCCGTGATGGCCGGGATGTACGCGGTCTACCACGGCCCCGACGGCTTGCGGACGATCGCGCAGCGCACCCACCGCTACGCCACGATCCTGGCCGAGGGCCTGCGCGCGGCCAGGGTCGACGTCGAGACCGGCGCCTACTTCGACACGCTCACCGTGCGTGTCCCCGGCAAGGCGGCGGATGTCGTGGCCGACGCCCGCGACCGCGGGGTCAACCTGCGTCTTGTCGACGCCGACCGGGTCTCCCTCGCCTGCGACGAGACCACCACACGTGCGCAGCTCGCCGCCGTCTGGGCCGCCTTCGGCGCGGACGGTGACGTCGAGGCGCTGGACGCCGCTGCCGCCGACGCGCTGCCCGAGTCCCTGCTGCGCACCGACGAGATCCTCACCCATCCGGTCTTCCACCAGCACCGCTCCGAGACCGCGATGCTGCGCTACCTGCGCAAGCTCGCCGACCGTGACTACGCGCTGGACCGTGGCATGATCCCGCTCGGCTCCTGCACCATGAAGCTGAACGCGACCACCGAGATGGAGTCGATCACCTGGCCCGAGTTCGGCGCGCTGCACCCGTTCGCGCCGGCCGAGCAGGCGGAGGGCTACCTCACGCTGATCCGTGAGCTGGAGGAGCGCCTCGCCGAGGTCACCGGCTACGACGCGGTCTCCATCCAGCCGAACGCGGGCTCGCAGGGCGAGTTCGCGGGCCTGCTCGCCGTGCGTGCGTACCACCGGGCCAACGGCGACGAGCAGCGGACCGTCTGCCTCATTCCGTCCTCCGCGCACGGCACCAACGCCGCGAGCGCCGTGATGGCGGGCATGAAGGTCGTCGTGGTGAAGACCGCCGACGACGGTGCGGTCGACGTCGAGGACCTCCGCGCCAAGATCGAGAAGCACCGCGATGAGCTCGCCGTGCTCATGATCACGTACCCGTCGACGCACGGGGTCTTCGAGGAGCACGTCGCCGACATCTGCGCCGAGGTGCATGATGCGGGCGGTCAGGTGTACGTCGACGGCGCCAACCTCAACGCGCTGGTCGGTCTTGCCAAGCCCGGTCGGTTCGGCGGCGATGTTTCGCACCTGAACCTGCACAAGACCTTCTGCATCCCGCACGGCGGCGGTGGCCCCGGTGTCGGCCCGGTCGGTGTGCGCGCCCATCTGGCGCCGTACCTGCCGAACCATCCGCTGCAGCCCGGCGCGGGCCCCGAGACCGGTGTCGGACCGATCTCGGCCGCGCCGTGGGGCTCTGCCGGTATTCTCCCGATCTCCTGGGCGTACGTACGCCTGATGGGCGGGGAGGGCCTCAAGCACGCGACACAGGTCGCCGTACTCGCGGCCAACTACATCGCCAAGCGTCTGGAACCGCACTACCCGATCCTGTACAACGGCCCGGCCGGTCTGGTGGCGCACGAGTGCATCGTGGATCTGCGGCCGATCTCCAAGGCGACCGGGGTCAGCGTCGACGACATCGCCAAGCGTCTGATCGACTACGGCTTCCACTCGCCGACCATGTCGTTCCCGGTGGCGGGCACGCTGATGATCGAGCCGACCGAGAGCGAGAACCTCGCCGAGCTCGACCGGTTCTGCGACACGATGATCGCCATCCGCGGCGAGGTCGAGAAGGTGGCCTCCGGCGAATGGAGCGCGGACGACAACCCGCTGACCAACGCCCCGCACACCGCCGCCTTGCTCGGCGGGGAGTGGACGCACGCGTACAGCCGCGAGACGGCCGTCTTCCCGGCCGGAGTCTCGGCCGCCGACAAGTACTGGCCGCCGGTGCGCCGGATCGACGGCGCGTTCGGTGACCGCAACCTCGTCTGCTCCTGCCCGCCGCTGGACGAGTACGACAACTGACCCACCCGTTCGGGTGTGACGCGGACATGCGTCGGGGCCGGTTCGGAGATCTTCTCCGGGCCGGCCCCATTTCTTACGGGCCGCGGTCAGGCGGCCTTCATCACCCGGTCGGCGTCCAGCGGCCGGTGCGGAGCGATGATCTGCCCGTCCGGGAGCAGCTCACCGGTGTCCTCGAAGAGCAGGACGCCGTTGCACAGCAGGCTCCAGCCCTGTTCCGGGTGGTGTGCCATCAGGCGTGCGGCTTCCCGGTCGGCTGAGTCGGCTGTCGGGCAGGGTTGCTTGTGCTGGCACATGGCTGGGTTCTTTCGCTGCGTTGTAGTGAGTGTCCTGCGGCTTGATGAGGTGTTCATGGCCGCCCCCGTATCTGTCGGTCCGGTTCCAGTGTTGCCCCACGGGCGCCAATCCGCAGGGATTTCGCGGCAGCGCTGCTCCTACTCTCATGACGCATCACCCGGGCGGACGGTTCAACACAACTGCACTGTCCCTTCGGGTGGTTCGGGGTGGCCGGACCGGACTAGTCCGGATGGGACCGGGGGCGCCCCCGCCGTCCCGCGCTGTGTGTCCCGCAGCACTGTGCCCCGCCACCGGAAACGGCGACGGGGCACAGGACGGCGTGCCGGAGGCGGGACGGGGTCAGGCGGGTGAACCGAGCAGGGGGCCGGGGCCGGGGGTGATGCGCAGGGTCATCACGGGTAGCAGATCGGCGACCCGGTGCGGGCGGTGTGCCGCGATACCCGGTGGGGCGGGAGCCAGCGGCACCAGAAGATCGGTGGGGGCGAGGGTGCCACCCGACGGGTCGGCCTCGATGCCCTCGTGCAGCCACAGCGTCAGCATGTAGAGCTCTGGGATCGACAGCAGGCGGGGCTGGTAGTGGGGTGTCACCGTCTCCGTCTGGCGCAGGGCGAGTTCGGTCGATGCGATGTAAGGGCCCTCGAAGAAGTGCGAGAAGGCCCAGCCGTCCGGGGTGAGCATGGTGTCGGCTGCGGCGATGGCCCGCTCCGAGCTGCGGATCAGGAAGCGCCACGCGGTCAGCCGGGTGCGTGGCGCGAGCCCGCTCGGGCCGATCCGGTCCAGTACATGGACGGGGAGCGGGAGATCGGGGCTCAGAGGTCCCTGGACGGACCGGAGGGCCGGGGTGCGGGCCTCGAGGACTGCGGTGGGTGAACCGAGTGCCGCGAGGACGCTGCGCAGGGCAGGCGCGGGAGCCGGGGGAACATGCAGCGGCATAGTGGGTCGCCTCTCACTTCGGAGACACGGTGATGCGTGGGCGGGTGCAGACGGCGCTGTCGGCGTGCGGGGCCAGAGGAGGCCGGTGACTGGGCCGGTGCGTCAACTCTCTGCCTCGTCCGCGGAGTTTATACGACACGTGTTCACGCGGTGTTTCCACTAGCCGCCGCAGGTATTGCCGGCAAGGCGGTATCGAGACTTTATTATGCGGAGATTCCGCTGATTCGGGGTGAGCCGCGCAGCTGCCGCCTGGTGTTTTTCCGCAGCCGCGGTAGGCCGAATCGCGTCGGCGTTTTCACCACCGCCGGCCGATGGAAACTGCACCGTGCTGCATGCCGTCGGAATGTGCCCCGGACGGCCGCCATCAGATTACTGGGTCCGCGCTGTCCATGGGGGCGTTATGGATCACCTCCCCTGGGCATTATCGATCGTGACGCGAGCGGCCTGGGCCGCGGGCTGCCCACTTGCGGAGGGACGCTTCGATGGGGGAGAAGGTCGTGGCGGGCGCCTTTGATCTGTCCGATCGGCAGAGGTACCGGAGGAAACTCCACCTGTGCCTGGAGGGGCTGGGGAGGCTCCTGGCGGAGCAGAGGTTCGACCGCCCCCGCAACCTCATGGGCATGGAGATCGAGCTCAATCTGGCGGGTTCGGACGGCCTGCCCCGGATGATGAATGCGGAGGTGCTCGAGCGGATCGCGAGCCGTGATTTCCAGACCGAACTCGGGATGTTCAATCTGGAAGTGAACATAGTTCCGCATCACCTCGACGGGCGTGTTTTCGATCAGCTGGCCGAGGAGCTCAGGACCGGTCTCGGATATGCGCACCGGAAGGCGGGCGAGGTCGCTGCCGGGATCATGATGATCGGAATATTGCCGACCCTCGGCAGCGCGGACCTGGTCGCGGCGAACCTCTCGGACGTGGACCGCTACACGCTGCTCAACGATCAGATAGTGGCGGCGCGCGGCGAGGATTTCGCCCTCGATATCGAAGGCGTGGAGCGATTGGTCTGCACATCCACCTCGATCGCACCCGAAGCGGCGTGTACATCGGTCCAGTTGCATCTGCAGGTCACCCCGGCGCGTTTCGCGGACGTGTGGAACGCCGCCCAGGCCGTTGCCGCCGTTCAGATCGCCCTCGGCGCCAACTCGCCCTTTCTGTTCGGCAGGGAGCTGTGGCGGGAGTCGCGGCCGCCGCTCTTCCAGCAGGCAACCGACACCAGGCCGCCCGAACTGCAGAACCAGGGGGTGCGCCCGAGGACCTGGTTCGGCGAGCGATGGATCAGCTCGGCGTACGAGCTCTTCGAGGAGAACCTGCGCTACTTCCCGCCGCTGCTCCCGGTCTGCGACGGCGAGGACCCGCTGCGGGTGCTCCACGAGGGCGGCGTGCCGGGTCTCCAGGAGCTCGTGCTGCACAACGGTACGGTCTACCGCTGGAACCGGCCGGTGTACGGCCTGGCCGACGGCGTACCCCATCTCCGTGTCGAGAACCGTGTCCTGCCCGCCGGGCCGACCGTCACCGACGTGATCGCCAACGCCGCGCTCTACTACGGCCTGGTGCGGGCGCTCGCCGAGGAGTCCCGCCCGGTGTGGACCAGGCTGCCGTTCGCCGCGGCGGCCGAGAACTTCGACACCGCCTGCCGCCGAGGCATCGACGCCGAGCTGGTCTGGCCCCGGCCGGGGCGGTCGGGCGGGCTGACGCGGGTGGCGGCCGTCAAGCTCGTACGGGACGAACTGCTGCCGCTCGCCGCGGCGGGGCTCGACGCCTGGAACATCGAGCCCGCGGACCGCGACCACTACCTCGGGGTCATCGAGGAGCGCTGCAAGCGGCGGATGAACGGGGCGTCCTGGCAGGTGGACACGTACCACCGGGGGTTGGGCGCCGGGCTCGGCCGGGACGCGGCGCTCGCGGCCACCACCCGCCGGTACGCCGAGTTGATGCACTCCGGCGATCCGGTGCACAGCTGGCCGGTGGGTCTCCCCGTGTCATAGCCCGATGGATGTGCTTCGGCGTGCCCGGTGTCTGCCGCCCCCGGCCGGTGCCCGCGCGGGTACGGCTGTTCGGTGCGGCGGCGCGGTGGAGAACCGTCCCCGCTGCCATCCGTCGCGTGGTCGTCGGGCAAGCTGTGACGTCCCATGCCGGTGGTGCCGCTCCTTGAGGATGAACAAGGAGAGGGGGACCACACCATCGTCAATGGTGGTCGTCCCCCGGCCGGTCGCGCATGATCTTCGTACCTGCATTCGAGACCGTAGCGGGACGGGGAGTGGGATGAGATGCGAACGCACAACTGAAGGCAGGTGTACAGGTGACGGAGGGGTGCGTGGCTGATTCTTGTCCCCAAGAGGCCGTGTCACGGCGGATCCTGCGGTCCGAAACGGTGCTGGTGCTGGCTCTCTCGCTGGGTGCCAGCGGAGTGTCTGCCCTGATCAGTTTTGTCGGATCACTGACGAAACCAGGGGGTTTGAAGCATCAGGCCGCGACGCTCAACAGTTCATATGCCCCGGGACGACCATGGCTGGATCTCGCCTGGCAGCTCTTCGGTATCGCCACGGCCCTGGTCCCCGTGGCGCTGGTGGCGCATCTGCTGATCAGGGAGGGTGTGGGCCTGCGGGTCATCGGCTTCGACCGGACCAGACCAGGGTCGGACCTGGCGCGCGGCACGGTGATCGCGACGGGCATCGGCAGCGCCGGGCTGGCCTTTTATCTGGTGGCGCGGGCCGCCGGTTTCAATCTCACGGTGGTTCCGGAGTCGCTGCCCGACGTGTGGTGGAAGTTCCCAGTACTGATCCTCTCCGCACTCCAGAACGCCGTGCTGGAGGAAGTGATCGTCGTCGGGTATCTGCTGCGCAGACTCGGGCAGTTGGGGTGGACGCCGATGGCCGCCCTGGTGGCAAGCTCGGTGCTGCGCGGCTCGTACCACCTGTATCAGGGGATCGGCGGGTTCATCGGCAACATGGTGATGGGTGTCGTCTTCGTGCTGCTGTACCGGCGTTGGGGGCGGGTCGGGTCCCTGGTCGCGGCGCATGCGCTGCTCGACATCGGAGCGTTCGTCGGATATGCGCTGCTGGCCGGCAAGGTGGGGTGGCTGCCCACTCCTTGAGCGCGCGGCGCGCAAGGAGGGGGCGTACCGATCATTGCGTACGCCCCCTCTCCCGGCGGTCAGAACGTGGTCAGCAGTTCTCCGTCGACGACTGTCACCGCGCTGCCCGTCAGCAGTGTGCGGTCGCCACGCAGCGATGTTCGGACCAGGCCGGAACGGGCGGAGGCCTGCAGGCCGGTCAGCTCGTCACAGCCGAACCGGGCCGACCAGAAGGGGGCCAGCGCGGTGTGGGCGCTGCCGGTGACCGGGTCCTCGTCGATACCGACCCGGGGGAAGAAGCCGCGGGAGACGTAATCGTAGCCACGCGCCGGGTCCTCGGCGGCGGCCGTGGCGATGATGCCGCGCCGCGAACAGGCGGCCAGCCCGGCGAAGTCCGGGGCCAGTCCGCGTACGGACTCCTCGTCGGCCAGTTCGACGAGGAGGTCGCCGATGTGGGCGCCGGTGTCGTGGACGGACAGCGGTTCCGCACCCAGGGCGACGGCCAGTCCGGCCGGGGTGGAGGCCGGCGTGAGCGGGGCTGTGGGGAAGTCGAGTGTGAGCGAGCCGTCCGGGTGGGCGGTGGAAGTGAGGATCCCGCAGCGGGCGGCGAAGCGCACCGTTCCGTCGGCCGTTCCGGTCGTGCGCAGGACGTGGGCCGTGGCGAGGGTGGCGTGCCCGCACATGTCCACTTCGGTGGCCGGAGTGAACCAGCGCAGCGCCCAGTCCGCCTCTCCGCCCGGCGGCAGGCGGTGCGCGAAGGCGGTCTCGGAGAGATTCATCTCCAGAGCGACCTGCTGGAGCCGGTCGGCTTCGGGGAAGGTGTCGGAGTCCAGGAGCAGGACGGCTGCGGGGTTGCCGGTGAAGGGGTGGTCGGTGAACGCGTCGACGATTCGGATCCTCATGGGATGACCGTAGAGCTTCTGGAGAGCGGCGGACCAAGGCCAATTCCAGGCCGCCGGCCCGGGATTCCGAGAGCCTCCCCGGGGCGCTACGGCCGGCGCCCCCACGCGGAGACGAGCGGAGCGGTGGCCAGATCGAGGCGTCCGGTGGCGACGTTCTTCAGGTGCCGGTCGATCTCCTCGTCGGTGGCGAGACCCGACGTCACGAGCCGGTCGCGGATCTGGCGCACGGTGGCGGCCTCAAGGACGGTGCACGCCGGTGAGGTGATCGGGAAGTACGCATCGGCCTGTACTTCGTCCAGACCCGCCTCGCGCAGCAGCCGGGGCAGAGTCCGGCCGTAGGCGAGGTCTGCACCGCGGGCCGCCATGAGTTCGCGGAAGCCTGACCGTAGGCGATTGGCGAGGCGCTGTTCGGGGCCCGACTCGTCCGGGCACAGCAGCGGCTGCAACCCGGGGTCGGCGTCCTCCAGGAGGAGTGCACCACCGGGCCGCAGCGCCTGAATCATGCGGCGCAGCGCCTCGGCACGGTCGGTGACGTGTACCAGGACCAGCCGGGCATGGACCAGGTCGAAGCCACCGGGAGGCGGGGGATCGGCGGCGACATCGTGGCGCAGTACCTCGACGACTTCGTCCGCGGCGCCCTGCGCCCACGACACATCGATGTCCGTCGCGACCACCGCGCCGGTCGGACCGACTCGCGCGGCCAGGCCGGCGGGAACGGAGGGGCCGCCGGCTCCGACCTCCCAGCAGCGCATGCCCGCGGTGATGCCGAGCCGGTCGACATGCCGGAAGGTCGCCGGGTCGAAGAGTTCGGCGAGGGCGCCGAAGCGGATGCCCGCCTCGGACTGCCGGTTGTCGAGCAGGTAGCCGTGGTCCGGGCCGGGTGCAGTCATGTCGCGTCGCCCTTCGTCCTGTGCGTCTCGGGGCAAGTATGCAAGCCAAGTGACCTGTGCCAGTGATCGCTGATCGATTGCCGCTGAAGGATGATCAACGCTAGTTGTGCCACCGCAGGTTGATCATTTGGTGTACAGGTACGCGGGGGACGTGGTGGGGGCACCTGTCGGTGTGTTCGAAGAGGCTGCCCTTGCGGCCTTTGAACTGGCCTTTTCCGTCAACGGCACGCTCGTGCGCCGATCGCTGGGGGCCAGCTGGGACATGCCGTTCGAGGCTGTGGATCCGGTGCGGGAGTTCAGCTGGCACAAGGACAGTCACGGGTTCGCCGGCTGGTACTACTCGTCGACGATGCGGGATCACGTCGGCTACGAGTCGTGGCTGGAGAGGGACCGACTGATCCTGCTGGATCGTGATCCACACGTGGTCGCGATCGCCTCGCAGCCGTTCTGGCTGCACTGGCACGACGGCACACGCAAGCGTCGGCACGCTCCCGACTACTTCGTCCGGTTGTCCGACGGTGGCGCCCGCATCGTTGACGTCCGTGCCGCGGATGAGATGGATGAGGCGACGCAGGAGACGTTCGACGCGACCGGGCATGCCTGTCGGGCCGTGGGTTGGGAGTTCGAGTGGGCTGGGCGACCCGAGCCGGTGTTGATGGCGAATGTCCGATGGCTGTCCCGGTATCGGCGGGCCCGCTGCAGATGGCCGGCGCCGGTGGCGGACCGGCTGCTGGAGGTCTTCCGCGACCCGATGGGGCTCTGGGACGGCGCCGGGCTGGTCGGAGACCGTCTGCAGGTTCTGCCGGTGCTGTTCCACCTGCTGTGGTCCGGTGCCTTGAAGACGGACCTGATGGGAGGGCTGATGGAGACCGACAGCCTGGTCTGGACGGAGGGAAACACATGGGCAGCCTGAAGCGTCCGCCGGCCTTGGCGGTCGGCCAGCGGGTCCGATACGAAGGCCAGGTCAGGGGTTCTCGAGGTCACCCCACAGGCGGCGGTGCTGGAGGATGCCGAGACACCGCACCGAGTGGTCGCTCTGATCGACCTGTTCGAGACGGCGGACTTCGAGATCCTGTTCCAGCCCGAACGCATGCCGCTGCCCCCGTCCGGCCTGTTGGAGACCTTCGCTCCCGAAGTGATGAAGCGGGCACTTTGGTGGGAAGAGCACGTCCTCGAGGTCCTGCACGGGCTGCCGCCCGGAGTCGAACCCGGAACACCGCCGCGACCGGGTTACGGACCGGGCACGTCGGTGACCTCACGTCAGAAAACCAAGGCTGCCGAACTCGCGGCCCTCGGAAACGAGATCAAGTCCGGGGCGGTGGGGCTGCGGCGACGCCGCTACACAGAAGACGGCCTGGTCGGACTAGCCAGGCTCGTGGACCACCGTTCGGTCCGCAAGCGCAAGGAGTTCGGTGACGCACCTGACGCTGTCGTCGAGGCGATGCGGCAAGCGATCAAAGAGGGCGTCGAGACCTCAACGCGCAACGGGTCCTACCTGATCTGGAGGACCGGGGAGATCATCCGGGAGAACGGCGGTGACCTGGCCGAACTGCCGTCGAGGCGAACGCTTTACCGCCTGCTGGACAGGCTGGCGGCGGGCACGCACGCGACTGGGTCGGCGGTCACCCGCAGGTCGAAGGCCCACGGGGCCGCTGCCCCGTTCGGAGAGCTGACGGTGTCGGCTCCGGGCGAGGTCATGCAGATCGACTCCACTCCGCTGGATGTCATGGTCCGCCTCGACGACGGAGTCGTCGGCAAGGTCGAACTGACCGGCATGATCGACGTCGCGTCCAGGACGCTGACCGCGGCGGTGCTCAGGCCCACCACGAAGTCGGTCGACGCCAGCGTGCTGCTGGCTCGCACCGTCACGCCGGAACTGATGCGGCCGGGCTGGATCGACGCGCTGAAGATGTCGCGTTCGGTGCTGCCGCACCGCCGCCTGCTGACCATCGACGAACGCCTCGAGCACGCTGCGGCCAAGCCGGTGATCGTCCCGGAGATGATCGTCTGCGATCACGGCAAGGTGTTCGTCTCGCACAACTTCCGGGCTTCCTGCCGGTTCCTGGAGATCGACTTCCAGCCCACGCACAAGGGCTCGCCCTTCGAGAAGGGACACATCGAGAAGATGCTGGGCTCCGTCGCGACGATGTTCGCCCAGTTCCTCCCCGGCTACACCGGCCGCAACACCGACCATCGCGGCCGGCACCCGGAGGAGGAGAACCTGTGGTCACTGCCCGAACTGCAGGACCTGCTCGATGAGTGGATCCTCGCCCACTTTACCGACCGTGAGTTGTGCTGTTCGTGATGTCCGCCTGGGCCTGTGACGTGGACGTCATGGGCTCGTTTACCGACCGGGACCGGGACGTCTGTGATGTTCCGGAGTCGGTACGGAGGACGAGTGGTACGGCACGTTGTGGTCGGGGACTTGAGGGTCCAGCAGATCGAACGGAAGAACGGACGGCGGTCGTGGACGATCGTCTGGCCGGAGGGCACGGTCCACATCGAGGCGGATCGGTTCCTGCACGTCCATGACGGCTCGGGAACGCAGAGGACGTACGCCTACCTGCTGGTGGATCATCTGCGGTGGCTGGAGCGCGAGTGCCTGGTCTTCGACGCGGTCCAACTGCGGGACCTGGAGCGGTACATGGGCATCGTCGGGGCCGAGGTCCGGATGCCGCTCGGTGAGCCCTGGCGGGTCGGCAAGCGCCCCTATGGCCGGGCCGCGCTGTCGGCGGCTGCCTCCTGCGTGAAGGGCTTCTACCTGCACCAAGCCTCTCTCGGCGTCGGCGTCGAGCTCGGCGAGAAGCTGGACGGCACACGGCTGCCGTCGCGGGTGGACCGACGGCGCTCGCTGCTCGGGCACGTGAAGTCGACGATGCCTGCCAACCCGCTGGCGCCGAAGGGCCCCCACCGACGGCACCCGAGGATGCTCCCCGACGGGGCGAGGGAGATGCTGCTGGAGCGGGTGAACGCGGCCCGGGACCGGCTGGTGGTGACCTGGCTCGCCGACGGCGGGCTGCGGATCGGCGAGCTCTGCGGGCTGCACTTGGTCGACCTGCATCTGCGCGAGAACGCGGCCTGCGGCGAGTGCCGCAGTCCCCACCTGCACGTCTGCCATCGCCCGGAGAACCCGAACCGGGCCGAGGCCAAGACCAAGCACGCCTGGCGGGTCGAGAACGGCACGGTCACCGGCGGGCTGATCAAGCGGGTGAGCCCGGCGATGGTGCACACCTACTTCGAGTACATGACGACCGAGTACCCGCGCGGCGCCGGGCACGCCATGCTCCTGGTCCAGCTGCACGGCTCCGATGCCGGGCAGCCCTGGGCTCCGGTCGGTGCCCGCCGGATGCTCGGCCGGGCCGGGAAACGTGCCGGCCTGGGGCTGGTGAAACCCCATGCCTTCCGGCATTCGTTTACCTCCGCGGTCCTCGACGCCGCCGACGGCAACCTGCTGATCGCCCGGGACGCGGGCGGCTGGGCCTCGGCCGCCATGGTCGACGAGGTCTACGGACACGTCGACATCCACGACCCCGCCTTCGACGCCGCTCTGCGCACGGTCTGGGGTGAAGGCAAGTGACCGTCCCGTCGCTGCTGCCGCGGCAGGATCCCCGCACCGGCCGGGACCGGCTGGAGGTCCTCACCGCACTGATCGGCTCCCCGTCCTTCGATCCGCTGTTCCGCCCGGACATCGTCACGATCCCTCCCGACCACCCCGTCTACCGCTGGAACTGCCTGGTCACGGACTGCGAGCGGACCACCATGGGCCACGGTGACCTGTGCTCGGCCCACGAGATGCTCTGGCGTCGGCAACGCGATGCTGGACCATCGCGCGCCGACTTCCTGCGGACAACACCACCGGCCGGCCCCGGCCAAGAAGTGGAAGAGCGCCCATGCCGGATCTGCCCGGACCGGCCGGCCCGTCACCTGACCTTGGACCTCTGCCATCACCATCAGTTCCGGTGGTATCACCATCGTGACCGCCACGGCGCCGACGCCGACTTCGACGACTGGCTCGTCGGCCAGCAAGCGGCCCCTGGCTACGGAGACTGCCTGGCCGGGGTCTGCCCCGACCTGGCGGACTCACCGCTGGGGCTGTGCTTCCGCCACGATCGGCACTACCGCAGCCAGGGCCGCCCCGGTGGGGCTGTCCTGCCAAGCCAGTGGGGCAACCGCTATGAACGTACCGGTCGCCCCACTCCGGTCGAGTACGCGGACGAGTCGGCCTTCCGTCGGTGGTGCACAACGGCCGCAGCGGTGCTGCGGCCCGCGCAGGTCAACCTCCGTGGCCTGCACCCGCTGCTGCGAGCCGAGCTCCAGTGGGGCATGTTCTGGCACACCCAACGGCCGCACGGCCGTTGGGAGTTGGCTCCGCTGCAGCGGCTGGCGAGTTACGGCCGCGCGCAAGGCGTGCGCTCCTTGACCGACCTGTCCTGGGACGACGCGGACCACCGCAAGGCGGTCACCCGCGAGGGCGTCTACATCGCCCAGGCCATCGCAGACGCCCTGCATCCCCTCTATGTGACGCCGGAGGAGACGCGCGAGCACGGCTACATCCTCACCGAGCACTCCGGCCGCAAGCTCACCGGCCGCGCGATCCGCATCGACCTCACCGGCGTCTCCCAGCGATGGCTACGCGACCTCATCTGGGACCACCTGGTCGCGATCCTGCGCTCACCCAGCTGCCCTCGCAGCGGCGGCACCTTCGACGACATGCGCCGAGCCGGCCTGGAGCTGAGCACCTTCCTGGAGCTCCACGCCCCCGCGCGAGGACACGACCCTCGGGCGTTGACGGCCGAGCACATGCACCAGTTCGTCGCCGACCAGCGGCAACGCGAGCGGGACGGACTCGTCTCGCTGGCTGCCAGGGGCGTCCACGGCAAGCCGTCGATCGTGACCGCCAACACCCGGCAGCGCGTCTTCCACCGCACTCGGCGGCTCCTGCGTGGGGCCCTGGAGTCGGGGGATGCCGAACGCCTGGGCCTGGACCGGGCCTTCATCGCTGCCATGCCCGCCCCGGGGCGGATGGTCAGCCGGGCTCGGCCTCCGTTCGCCGACGGCGTCGCCCGCGCGCTCGCCGACGAGACCAACCTCCGCAGGCTCGCGGAGACCTACGATCCCCTCGACCGCGGCCTGCGGGACGCCTGGGAGACCATCATCGTCACCGGCCGCCGCTGCAGCGAGGTCCTCAAGCTCCGCCTGGACTGCCTCGGCCGCTACGGCGGGCTGCCCATGCTCTGGCACGACCAGACCAAGGTCGGCAACTACGACCAGGCCCTGCGGATCCCCGAGCGGGTCCACCAGCTCCTGCAGGACCGCCAGCGCAAGACCCTCGTCCTGTTCGAGACCCGGAACAACCGGCCGCCCACTGCGGAGGAGCGGGCCCAGATGGCGCTGTTCCCGACGAACCAGCGCAACCGCAACGGTCGCACCCCGCTGTCCTACAAGTGGTTCCACAAGGGCTTCAAACTCTGGATCGACGAGCTCGACATCGGCCGGTGGGTCCCTCACCAGGCCCGCCACTCGCTGGCCACCAGCCTGCTGCGGGCCGGGGCGACGCTGACCCATGTCCGCCGCTACCTCGGCCACGTCTCCGAGCGGATGGCCGAGCACTACATCCACCTGACCCAGTCCGACCTGGAGGACGTCCTCCAGCAGGTCTGGGTCGCCGGCCCCGGCACTGCCCAGCCCGGCGAGCTCCTCACCGAGACCGCCTCCCCGCTCACCCGCGAGCAGGCCCAGGCCCTCGCGATCGACATGTCCCGCCGCAGCACCCCGGCCGAGGGCGGCTTCTGCACCTTCCAGCCCGTCGTCGACGGCGGCGCCTGCCCCTGGAACCTGGACTGCCACAACTGCGACAAGTTCGTCCTGTCCGGTGCCGACCTCCTCTACTGGCGGCGCAAGCGCGAGCAGTGGCGGCTGCTGGCCGAGGGCGCCCCCGATGACGCGACCGCCGACTACCTGCATCGCTACTTCGAGCCCACCGCCCGCGCCATCGACGGCCTGGAGAGGGCCCTGGCCGGCCTCGGCCTCCTCGACGACGCCCTCGCCCTGGACCTGCGCAAGCCCCAGGACTACTTCCACCGCGTGTGGTCCACCGCCTTCCGTGCCGCCGACCTCGCGGAGGCCGGTCACGACGATGACGATCCCGAACAGGACGCTGCATGAAGACCGTCCCCGAACCCCGCACCGCAGCGGCCTTGGCCTCCCGCCGCCGCAAGACCGAGACCGCCCTCCAGCGGGTCCACGAAGCCATCCGTCGGTTGCGGAGGGAGAAGGCCCAGGTCAGCGTCGCCGCCGTCGCCCGTCATGCCGATGTCTCACGCACCTTCCTCTACGACAACGCCGAGGCCAGAGCCGCGGTCGCCACAGCCATGACCGAAGCTGGCGACCGCCGGTCTCAGATGCTTGCCGACCAGGACAGCGAACGTGAGGCGACCTGGCGCGAACGCGCCCTGAACGCCGAGGACGCCCTCAAGGCAGCCCACGGCGAGATCATCTGCCAGCGAACTCGCATCGGTGAACTCATCGGCCAGGTGCGGGACTTGCAGGCCGAATGGACCGAGGAAGCCATCCAGCGGATCACCACCGAGAACACCACGCTCAAGCAGCGAGTCCGCCAGCTCACCACCGACATTGATACTCGTAGCCGGGTTCCGGTGGTCGTGGCTCCACCACTGACTGACGCCCTGCTGGGCTGTCCTCCGGTTGTTCTGTCCGGCTGCCG
>NZ_JBICXB010000060.1:0-25116 GCF_043200055.1 Streptomyces sp. NPDC048496
CTGCAGGGGGGACCCTGTGGGAGAGTAGGACGCCGCCGAACAATTATTCCGGGAAAGCCCCGCACCTCTGGTGCGGGGCTTTTCTGCGTTCACGGGGCCGGCCGCCGTCGCGTCCCTGATCGTCGCGTCCCTGCAGTGCCCGCTGCTTCGCGTCGCTGGTCTTTCGGGCGTCCTCGCGCGTGGTTATGCATTTCCCTGAATTCGGGGTATGCTCTATCTCGTTGCCGCAGGGCAGCAGGCCCCAATAGCTCAGTCGGTAGAGCGTCTCCATGGTAAGGAGAAGGTCTACGGTTCGATTCCGTATTGGGGCTCAGCCAAAGCGAAAGGTCCCCACCAGTGGTGGGGACCTTTCGCTTTACCCCTGGAGCGAGTCGAGGCGAGCCAGTTCGTCTGCTGAAAGGCGCAGCGCGGCCGCGGCCACGTTCTCCACGAGGTGGTCCGGATTGCCGGTCCCAGGGATGGCCAGTATGTGCGGGCCCTGTTGCAGGGTCCAGGCCAGGCGGACCTGTGCGACCGTCGCGCTGTGCGCGCGAGCGATGGTGCGCAACACCTCGTCGCCGCTCCAGTCGGCGGCACTCGCCCCCTGCTCGCGGCCTTCGCCTGCGATGGCGAAGAAGGGCACGAACGCGATGCCTTGCCCTCCGCAGAGCCGCAGGATGGCGTCGGCATCCGCGGACCTGGACTGGAGGCCGTAGCGGTTCTGCACGCAGACCACCGGGGCCACGGACTGTGCCTCGGCAAGGTGTTCGCTGTTGATGTTGGAGATGCCGAGGTGGCGGATGAGGCCGGCCTCGCGGAGCTCGGCCAGAGCGCCGAAGTGCTCGGAGACCGAATCCTGGCCCATGAAACGGAGGTTGACCACATCGAGGTGGTCGCGGCCCAGCTGGCGCAGGTTCTCCTCCACCTGGCCGCGCAGCTCCTCCGGCCGGGCGTGGGGCTGCCATGCGCCCGACGGGTCCCGGACCGGGCCGACCTTGGTGGTGATGACCAGCTCCTTGGGATACGGCGCAAGTGCCCGGTTGATCAGTTCGTTGGCCGAGCGCAGCGACGAGAAATAGAACGCTGCGGTGTCGATGTGGTTCACACCGAGCTCGATCGCGCGCCGGAGCACTCCGATCGACTGCTCACGGTTGCTCGGCGTGCCGAGGTCGAAGGCGGCGCTGCCGGTCAGGCGCATTGCGCCGAAACCGAGACGGTTGACGGTCAGGTCGCCGAGCTGCCACGTGCCCGCGGCATCCGCGGCGATCATCTCTGAAGTCATGATCCGGAGTCTGTCAGAGGCGACTCACCGATGAAGCGCAGTCAGACGGCGGGCGGTTCAGGGACACGCATGGCCAGGATGGCCATGTCGTCGGAGGCGGGGTCGGCGGCGAAGCGCTCCACCGCCCGCAGGACACGGCCCGCCACCGCACCGGCCGTCAGGCCCGTACATCCTGTGAGCACAGCGGCCAGACCGTCGTCGCCGAGCATGCGAGTGCCTTCACGGCGTTCCGTGACGCCGTCCGTCACGCACAGCAGGACGTCGCCCGGGTCGAGGGTGAGGGTCTGTTCGTACAGTTCGAGGCCCTCGATGACGCCCAGCAGCGGCTGCGGTTCGGCCGCGGCCTCGACCGTGCCGTCCTGGCGCAGGCGCAGGGGAAGGGGGTGCCCAGCGCACACCACCTTCAGCAGGGCGCTGCCGTCCTCCTGGGGCCACAGCTCCCCGTAGAGCAGGGTGAGGAAACGACTTCGGGAGCCCTCGTCGAGAATCGCGGCGTTGAGGCGCTCCAGGACGGCGGGACCGCCGAAGCCCTCGCGGGCGAGCAGGCGCAGGGCGTGGCGCGCCAGCCCTGTGACGGCCGCGGCCTCCGGGCCCGTACCGCAGACGTCACCGATGGCGAAACCGTAGGCGCCGTCGCGGATCGGGAAGACGTCGTAGAAGTCGCCACCGACTTCGTTGCCCTCGCCCGCTGCCCGGTAGATGACCTCGATCTCGACATTGGGGACGTCGGGCAGGCCCGGGGGCAGCAGGCTGCGCTGGAGGGACTGGCTGATCGCCATGCGTTCCGAGTAGAGGCGGGCGTTGTCGAGGGCGAGCGCGGCGCGGCGGGACAGGTCCTCGGCGAGTTCGAGGATCTCTTGACGGAAGTGGTCGTCGGACGGCTTGCCGAGTGTGAGCATGCCGATGACGCGGTTGCGGGCGACGAGCGGGAGGACCACTGTCTCGCCTCCCACCGCAGCCGCGGTGGCCAGGGTCGTACGGATGCCGGAGCCGAGACCGTCTGACCGGTCGCGGCCGAGACTGCGCATGGAGGCGCGCAGGGCGGCCTCGTGGGCCGCCTCGGAGGGGGCGGCCCAGACGTGGGCGCCAGGGGTCGGCACGGAGTCCGGCGGGGAGATCTGGGAGAGCAGGGCCTTGAGGCCGTCGATGAGTTCTTCGTCCTCGTGGAGGACGTACGAGAGGTACGGCTCCGAGGACTGGTCGGCGATCGTGTAGACGGCGCACCAGGTGGCCAGGGTGGGGACCGTCATCTGGGCCATCAGGGCAAGGGTCTGGTCCCGGTCGAGGGTGCCGGCGAGGAGGTCGGACGCCTCGACGAGGAAGGACAGCGAACCGCGGCGGAGCCGTTCCAGTTCGCCGAGGCGGGCCGATTCGACGGCGAGCGCGATACGGTCCGCGGCGAACTGGAGGCGCAGGGCCTCCTCGTTGGTGTACCGGCCGGGCGATTCCGTCGCGACGCCCAGGGACCCCGTGAGGCGTCCTTCGACCTTCAGCGGGACGGTTACGACGGAGCGCATACCCGTGTCGCTGAGCAGCGGCACGGCGCCGGGGACGACCGTGAGGTCTTCGTGCACGGCCGGCATCCGGGCGGAGCCGTACCGACCCGTGCCTGCTTCCACGGGGACGCGGGCGAAGCGCTGACGGGCGGACGGGAGGCCGGTCGTGGCCCGGACTTCCAGCTCGGTCTCGTCATCGGTGGCCAGCAGCAGGAAGGCCGAATCCGCGTCGAGCATGTCGCGGGCCCGTTCGACGGTGCGCTGGAGCAGTCCGTCGAGGTCGTCGGGGGCGGGGGAGCCGATGAACACCTCGAAGGGGTCCGTCGTGCGGCTCTCGGAGCCCGCGTCGGTGACCGGGGCGCGCACCGGTGACTGGAGCACGGCACGTTCGTGGTCGCGGACCAGAAGACAGACCGTGGACGGTTCGCCCTGGGTGTCGCGGACTCTGAGGTGGGAGGCGTACACGGGGAGGGTGCGGCCGTCGGCGCCCCGGATGCCGTAACTGCCTTCCCAGCGGGAGAGCTGGAGCGCGTCGGCGATTCCGGTGCTGGTGCCGGGGGTGTGCGGCCAGGCGGTGAAGTCGGTGAGCTGTTTGCCGGTGACCTGTTCCACGGTGTGGCCGAAGAGGAACGCGGCGTCGTCGTTCCACCCGGCGATGGAACCGGAGTGGTCGATCTGTACGACGGCGACCCGGACGCGCTCGTCCGCGACCGGGAGGAGGTCGACGGGGAGCAGCGGGCCCGCGGAACGGATACCCACCGGGCGCTCGGGAAGATCGAGCTGGAACCAGACCTGTTTGTGCGCCGGGGTGTACTCGACGCCCCACCGGGAAGCGAGTGCCGCGCAGAGCAGCAGACCGCGGCCGCCCTCACGATCGGGGCTGCCGAAGTCGAGTCCGGTGCTCTGGAGAGGGATCTCCCGTTCCGGGTAGTGGTCGGAGACCTCGACCCGGACGCCGTCCGCCGTACGCAGGCACAGAACATCGGCGGCGGTGCCTGCATGCACCACAGCGTTGGTCACGAGCTCGCTGGTGAGTACGACCGCGTCGTCGACGATGTCGGTGTACCCCCACCCCTGCAGGGTGTCACGGACAAAGGCGCGGGCGGTCGCGACGGAGCGCCCGACCGGGTCGAAGGTGGCAGCCGCGCGCGCGGTGATCACAGCACTCCCCATATGGTGTCTCGTCGCTTCCCCGAGTCCTGTGCCCGTTTCTCGCCGCTTCGATTCGCCTGCCAGGCTAGACGCTCGCTCCCGGTGTCGGGTACACGAGGGCCGACTTCGGGCAAGCACGACCAGGAAACGGTGTCCGGTCGGACAAGTGTGGTCTTCCCAACGGAGAGATGTGGGACAACCGTTGGAGGTTCCACGTCGATCAGTTCCGGCCTGGTAGCTTTCAACGATTTGACGTCCGCATGGTCACCCGTCGACGGTGGACCGTGGCGGTGAGCCAATGTGGAACTGGGCAAGATCCCAGGCAAGGCCCGAGCGATACGGTCAACCCCTGCGGGAGGGACACGGTGGAGTCTGGCGTGGCGGCGCGGGGATCAGGAACGCGCACAAAAGGCGGACAGTCCGTGAAGAAGCAGCGCAATGGAACCATCGAAGTGGACGCCGCGGCGCTCAACAGACTGCTGGCCGGCCTGGTGGCGATGCGCGACGGGAATTTCCGCAGGCGTCTGACCGTCTCCGGCGTGGGGCCGATGGCGGAGATCGCGGCGGTCTTCAACGAGGTCGCCGACCGCAATCTCCACCTCACCGGCGAGCTGGCCCGGGTACGTCGCGTGGTCGGGCGTGAGGGGAAGCTCACCGAGCGCCTGGAGACAGGGGCCTGCGAGGGCTCCTGGGCCGCGGCCATCGATGCCTCGAACGAGCTGGTCGACGACCTGGCGCGGCCGGTCTCGGAGGTCGGGCGGGTGCTGTCGGCGGTGGCCGACGGTGATCTGGAACAGCGGATGGAACTCCGGTCGCACACGGCCGACGAGACCGTGCGCCCGCTGCGCGGCGAGTTCCTGAAGGTGGCCCGTACGGTCAACAACCTGGTCGACCAACTGTCGGCATTCACCGAGCAGGTGACGCGGGTCGCGGTCGAGGTGGGTACCGAGGGCAAGCTGGGCGGACAGGCCCAGGTGCGCGGAATGTCCGGTTCCTGGAAGGACCTCACGGACTCGGTCAACACCATGGCGTACCGGCTTACCGCGCAGGTGCGGGACATCGCCCTGGTGACGACGGCGGTCGCCAAGGGCGATCTGTCGCGGAAGGTCACCGTTCACGTGGCCGGCGAGATGCTGCAGCTGAAGAACACCGTCAACACGATGGTCGACCAACTGTCGTCGTTCTCCTCCGAGGTGACCCGGGTCGCCCGTGAGGTGGGCACGGAGGGTGAGCTCGGCGGGCAGGCGACGGTGCCCGGTGTGGCCGGGGTGTGGAAGGACCTCACCGACTCCGTCAACACGATGGCCGGGAACCTCACCTCGCAGGTGCGCGGGATCGCGGAGGTGACGACGGCGGTCGCCAGTGGCGACCTGTCGCAGAAGGTCACCGTGAGCGCCCGTGGCGAGGTGGCGCAGCTCGCCGAGACGATCAACCAGATGACCGAGACGCTGCGGACCTTCGCGGACGAAGTGACGCGGGTGGCCAGCGAGGTCGGTGGCGAGGGGCTGCTTGGCGGGCAGGCGCAGGTGCCGGGTGCGGCGGGTACGTGGAAGGACCTCACGGACTCGGTGAACACGGTCTTCCGGAACCTGACGACGCAGGTGCGGGACATCGCGCAGGTGACTACGGCGGTGGCCAGCGGTGACATGACGCAGAAGGTCACCGTGGATGTGGCCGGCGAGATGCTGGAGCTGAAGAACACCGTCAACACGATGGTGGACCAGCTCCAGTCCTTCGGTTCGGAAGTGACCCGGGTCGCCCGGGAGGTCGGTGTCGAGGGCCGGCTGGGCGGTCAGGCCGAGGTGCCGGGTGCGGCGGGTACGTGGAAGGACCTCACGGACTCGGTGAACACGGCGTTCCGGAACCTGACGGGTCAGGTGCGGGACATCGCGCAGGTGACGACCGCGGTCGCGAACGGTGACCTGTCGCAGAAGGTCACCGTGGATGTGGCCGGCGAGATGCTGGAGCTGAAGAACACCGTCAACACGATGGTGGCGCAGTTGTCGTCCTTCGCCGATCAGGTGACCCGGATGGCGCGGGACGTGGGCACGGAGGGCCGCCTCGGCGGTCAGGCGCGGGTCGACGGCGTCTCCGGTACCTGGAAGGAGCTCACCGACTCCGTCAACTTCATGGCCGGGAACCTGACCTCCCAGGTGCGTCAGATCGCGCAGGTGACCACGGCGGTCGCCCGGGGCGATCTGTCACAGAAGATCGACGTGGACGCCCGCGGCGAGATCCTCGAACTGAAGAACACCATCAACACGATGGTGGACCAGCTCTCCGCCTTCGCCGACCAGGTGACCAGGGTGGCCCGCGAGGTGGGCACCGACGGTCGGCTCGGCGGTCAGGCGCAGGTCCCCGGCGTGGCCGGGGTGTGGCGCGATCTGACCGACTCGGTGAACGGCATGGCGGGGAACCTCACCGCTCAGGTCCGTAACATCGCGCAGGTCGCCACCGCGGTGGCGCGCGGTGACCTGTCGCAGAAGATCGACGTCGACGCGCGCGGCGAGATCCTGGAGCTGAAGAACACCCTCAACACGATGGTGGACCAGCTCTCGAACTTCGCCGAGCAGGTGACGCGGGTCGCCCGTGAGGTGGGTACGGAAGGCATCCTGGGCGGCCAGGCCGAGGTGCAGGGTGTGTCCGGTACGTGGAAGGACCTCACCCAGTCCGTCAACGGCATGGCGAACAACCTGACCTTGCAGGTCCGCAACATCGCCGAGGTCACCACCGCGGTCGCCAAGGGCGATCTCTCCAAGAAGATCACCGTCGACGCCAAGGGCGAGATCCTCGAACTGGTGACGACCGTCAACACGATGGTCGACCAGCTGCTCAACTTCGCCGACGAGGTGACGCGGGTCGCCCGTGAGGTGGGTACCGAGGGCATCCTGGGCGGTCAGGCGCGGGTGCGCGGCGCGACCGGCATCTGGAAGGACCTCAGCGACAACGTCAACCTGATGGCCAACAACCTGACCAGTCAGGTGCGGAACATCTCCCGGGTCTCGTCCGCGGTCGCCAACGGCGATCTGACCAAGAAGGTCACCGTCGAGGCGCGTGGCGAGGTCGCCGAGCTCGCCGACACCGTCAACACGATGGTGACGACGCTGTCCTCGTTCGCCGACGAGGTGACGCGAGTCGCCCGCGAGGTGGGTACCGAGGGCGAGCTGGGCGGTCAGGCGCGGGTGCCGGGCGTCTCCGGTACGTGGAAGGACCTCACCGAGTCGGTGAACTCGATGGCGTCCAACCTGACCGGCCAGGTGCGCCAGATCGCCACGGTCACCACCGCCATCGCCAAGGGCGATCTCACCAAGAAGATCGACATCGACGCGCGTGGTGAGATCCAGGAGCTGAAGAACACCATCAACACGATGGTCGACCAGCTGTCGTCCTTCGCCGAGCAGGTGACCCGGGTGGCCCGTGAGGTGGGCACCGAGGGTCAGCTGGGCGGTCAGGCGCGGGTCCGGGACGTCGACGGAACCTGGCGCGATCTCACCGAGTCCGTGAACGAGATGGCCGGGAACCTGACCCGTCAGGTGCGGGCCATCGCGGCCGTCGCCACCGCGGTGACCCGTGGCGACCTCAACCTCAAGATCGATGTGGACGCGGCCGGCGAGATCCAGGCCCTGCAGGACAACATCAACACGATGATTGCCAACCTGCGCGACACCACGGCCACCAACAAGGAGCAGGACTGGCTCAAGGGCAACCTCGCCCGGATCTCCGGTCTGATGCAGGGACGCCGTGATCTGGACGACGTCGCCTCGCTGATCATGAGCGAGCTGACCCCGGTCGTCTCGGCGCAGCACGGGGCGTTCTTCCTGGCCATGCCGACCGGTGACACCGACGCGGTGGTGGCGGACGCGGACCAGGAGGGTGCGTACGTACTCCGCATGCGGGGCAGCTACGGCTACTCCGCAGGCTCGATGCCGACGTCCTTCCGGCCCGGCGAGACGCTCATCGGTACGGCGGCGGAGGAGAAGCGGACGATCCAGGTGGACAACGTGCCGCCGGGCTATCTGAAGATCTCCTCGGGCCTCGGCGAGGCACCGCCGGCACATGTGATCGTGCTGCCGGTGCTCTTCGAGGGGCAGGTCCTCGGCGTGATCGAGCTGGCCTCGTTCCAGCCGTTCACCCACATCCAGCGGGACTTCCTCAACCAGCTCGCCGAGATGATCGCGACCAGCGTCAACACGATCAGCGTCAACACCAAGACGGAGAAGCTCCTGGAGCAGTCGCAGGAGCTGACCGAGCAGCTGCGCGACCGCTCTCAGGAACTGGAGAACCGGCAGAAGGCGCTCCAGGCGTCCAACGCCGAACTGGAGGAGAAGGCCGAACTGCTGGCCCGGCAGAACCGCGACATCGAGGTGAAGAACACCGAGATCGAGGAGGCGCGGCAGGTCCTGGAGGAGCGTGCCGAGCAGCTCGCGGTCTCGATGCGCTACAAGTCCGAGTTCCTGGCGAACATGTCGCACGAGCTGCGCACGCCGCTCAACTCACTGCTCATCCTGGCCAAGCTGCTCGCGGACAACGCCGAGGGAAATCTCTCCCCGAAGCAGGTGGAGTTCGCCGAGACGATCCACGGCGCGGGTTCCGACCTGCTGCAGCTGATCAACGACATCCTCGATCTGTCGAAGGTCGAGGCGGGCAAGATGGACGTCAGCCCGACCCGGATCGCACTGGTCCAGCTGGTCGACTACGTGGAGGCGACCTTCCGGCCGCTCACCGCCGAGAAGGGGCTCGACTTCTCCGTACGGGTGTCGCCGGAACTTCCCGCCACGCTGCACACGGACGAGCAACGGCTCCTCCAGGTACTGCGGAACCTCCTTTCCAACGCGGTGAAGTTCACCGACAGCGGCGCCGTCGAGCTGGTGATCCGGCCGGCCGGCGCGGATGTGCCGAACGCCATCCGCGAGCAGCTCCTGGAAGCCGGTTCGCTGCGTGACGCCGACGCCGATCTGATCGCGTTCTCGGTCACCGACACCGGGATCGGGATCGCGTCCAGCAAGATGCTGGTGATCTTCGAGGCGTTCAAGCAGGCGGACGGTACGACCAGTCGCAAGTACGGCGGTACGGGGCTCGGGCTGTCCATCAGCCGGGAGATCGCCCGGCTTCTCGGTGGCGAGATCCATGCGTCGAGCGAGCCGGGCCGCGGCTCGACCTTCACGCTGTATCTGCCGCTGCACCTCAGCGAGCTGCCGCCGCAGGGCTACCCGCAGATCGGCCCCGGATCCATCGAGGCGCACGGTGCCGCGGCCGGGAACGGTCTGGTCCCGGAGACGGGTTCGGGGACGGCGCTGCACGAAGCGGCCGGTTCCGCGGGGCTGTTCCGGCGGCGTCGCAAGGCACTCGGCGGGGCGGAGCGCCGGACCGCGCTGCCGCCCAGGACCGCCGGGCACACCGAGCTGGCTGCACCGGCCCAGGAGTCGTTGACCCCGTCCGGCCAGGAGGAGCCCGAGGCCCGCAGGGTCTTCCGGTTCAACGGCGAGAAGGTCCTCATCGTCGACGACGACATCCGTAACGTCTTCGCGCTCACCAGCGTGCTGGAGCAGCACGGGCTCTCGGTGCTGTACGCGGAGAACGGGCGCGAGGGCATCGAAGTCCTGGAGCAGCACGACGATGTGACGGTCGTGCTGATGGACATCATGATGCCGGAGATGGACGGCTACGCGACGACGACGGCGATCCGCAGGATGCCGCAGTTCGCCGGGCTGCCCATCATCGCGCTGACCGCGAAGGCGATGAAGGGCGACCGGGAGAAGGCGATCGACTCCGGTGCTTCCGACTATGTCACCAAGCCTGCCGATGCCGATCATCTGCTCTCCGTCATGGAGCAGTGGACGCGCGGAGAGTGATCGCCTCTGGAGCGAATCGCGATAGGTTGCTGATCGACTGTGTTCGAAGGGGTGTGAGAACGCGGTGGACGGGGAACCTTCTGGTCTCCCACCGCGTTTCCGGTACGTGCACAGTGACATCTCGGTGACAGGGTGTGGTGACGGGCGGGGTGCGGCTACCATGACCGGCACAAGGACGGACGGCGTAAGGGAGTCGTCCCCTGGGGCGGCGCCCGGTGCTATTCCGGGGCGAGGAGGACGGGCCATGGTGCAGAAGGCCAAGATCCTCCTGGTCGATGACCGGCCGGAGAATCTGCTGGCGCTGGAGGCCATCCTCTCCGCGCTCGATCAGACGCTGGTACGGGCATCGTCAGGGGAGGAAGCGCTCAAAGCGCTGCTCACGGACGATTTCGCGGTCATCCTGCTGGACGTCCAGATGCCGGGCATGGACGGTTTCGAGACCGCCGCGCACATCAAGCGGCGGGAGCGGACCCGGGACATCCCGATCATCTTCCTCACCGCGATCAACCACGGTCCGCACCACACCTTCCGGGGTTATGCGGCCGGCGCGGTGGACTACATCTCGAAGCCGTTCGATCCCTGGGTGCTGCGCGCCAAGGTCTCGGTCTTCGTCGAGCTGTACATGAAGAACTGCCAGTTGCGTGAGCAGGCGGCGCTGTTGCGGCTGCAACTGGAGGGCGGCGGCCACCCCGGCGCCGACCAGGAGAAGGAGCCTGCCGGTCTGCTGGCCGAGCTCTCGGCGCGCCTCGCGGCCGTCGAGGAGCAGGCGGAGGCGCTCTCCAAGCAGCTCGACGACGAGTCGGCGGACGCCGCCGCCGTGGCCACCGCGGCCCATCTCGAACGGAAACTGACCGGACTGCGGCGCGCGCTCGATGCGTTGGAGCCCGGCACCGGAAGCGGCACGGCGGTGCTTCCCTCGTAACGCCGCCGCTCGCCGAACCACCTGGCCCGGGAACCGGGTTCGGGGACGGCCGCTCGATCCGCCCTGGTGAGAGCGTGTCAGTTTCCGGTCTCTGTAGGGCGACACGGTCGGGTGAACCAAGAGGGGCACGTGTTCACGGCGGCCAACACCGGTAACCTCGGCCCCATGGCCTCACGTACGTCCGGCAAGGGTTCCCAGGGCACGGCGGGCACCGCGAAGCGTCCCGGCCGTACCGCGGGCCCAGCGAAGAAAGCCGCGCCCGCGAAGAAGACCACACCCGCGAAGAAGGCTCCGGCCAAGAAGGCGGTGGCGAAGAAGGCGGCTGCGCCCCGGCCCGCACCGTCTCCCACCGGGGGTGTGTATCGGCTGGTGCGCGCCGTCTGGCTCGGTGCGGCCCACGCCGTCGGTGCGATGTTCCGCGGCATAGGCCGCGGTGCCAAGGGACTCGATCCCGCACACCGCAAGGACGGCGTCGCGCTGCTGCTGCTCGGTCTCGCGTTGGTCGTGGCCGCGGGCACCTGGTCGAATCTGCGGGGGCCCGTCGGCGACCTCGTCGAGATGCTCGTCACCGGCGCCTTCGGGCGGCTCGATCTGCTCGTACCCATACTGCTCGGCGCCATCGCCGTACGGCTGATCCTCTACCCCGAGAAGCCCGAGGCCAACGGCCGTATCGTCATCGGACTCTCCGCCCTGGTCATCGGCGTGCTCGGGCAGGTCCACATCGCGTGCGGATCGCCCGGACGCGGGGACGGCACCGAGGCGATGCAGGACGCCGGCGGACTCATCGGCTGGGCCGCCTCCAAGCCGCTGGTCTTCACCATGGGCGAGGTCCTCGCCGTACCGCTGCTCCTGCTGCTCACTGTCTTCGGTCTGCTCGTCGTCACCGCGACCCCGGTGAACGCGATCCCGCAGCGGCTGCGGCTGCTCGGCTCCAGGCTGGGGATCGTCGACCCGGTGTACGACCCCGAGGCGGAGGGCGAGAGCGACGACGAGCGGTACGACGAGCAGTGGCGCGAGGCGCTTCCCGCCCGCTCGCGGCGCTCGTCCGGGCGCCGCTCCGAGGCGCCCGAGGAGTACGCCCCCGAGCAGGCGGAGGCCGAGGCACTCTCCAAGCGCCGCAGGCCGCGCAGGCCGTCCGTGCAGCCCGCGATGAACCGCACCATGGACGCGGTGGATGTCGCCGCGGCCGCGGCCGCGGCGCTCGACGGCGCGGTGCTCAACGGCATGCCGCCCTCGGCGATCGTCGCCGACCTGACCCAGGGCGTCTCCGTCGAGCGTGACCGCGAGCGCTCGGGCACTCCGGTGCCGGGCGCCCGCGAGGCGGAGCCGGGCACCGGGGCGGGGAAGGGCGCGGCGACCTCCGGCGGTGTACCCGATCTGACGAAGCCCGCCCCCGATGCGTCACAGTCCCAGCCCCTGCCCGCCCGCGCCGAGCAGCTGCAACTCTCCGGCGACATCACGTACGCGCTGCCCTCGCTCGATCTGCTGGAACGCGGCGGTCCGGGCAAGACCCGGAGTGCTGCCAACGACGCGATCGTCGCCTCCCTGACCAACGTCTTCACCGAGTTCAAGGTCGATGCCGCCGTCACCGGCTTCACCCGCGGACCGACGGTGACACGGTACGAGGTGGAGCTCGGCCCGGCCGTGAAGGTCGAACGGATCACCGCGCTGGCCAAGAACATCGCGTACGCCGTCGCCAGCCCCGACGTCCGGATCATCTCGCCGATCCCGGGGAAGTCAGCCGTCGGCATCGAGATCCCCAACACCGACCGGGAGATGGTCAACCTCGGCGATGTGCTGCGCCTCGCGGACGCGGCCGAGGACGACCACCCGATGTTGGTCGCGCTCGGCAAGGACGTCGAGGGCGGCTACGTGATGGCCAACCTCGCGAAGATGCCGCACGTGCTGGTGGCCGGTGCGACCGGTTCCGGCAAGTCGTCCTGCATCAACTGTCTGATCACCTCGGTCATGGTGCGGGCGACCCCGGACGACGTGCGGATGGTGCTGGTCGACCCCAAGCGCGTCGAACTGACCGCTTACGAGGGCATCCCGCACCTGATCACGCCGATCATCACCAACCCGAAGCGCGCCGCCGAGGCCCTGCAATGGGTCGTACGGGAGATGGACCTCCGGTACGACGACCTCGCCGCGTTCGGTTACCGGCACATCGACGACTTCAACCAGGCCGTGCGCAACGGCAAGGTCAAGCTGCCGGAAGGCAGCGAGCGCGAGCTCTCGCCGTACCCGTATCTCCTGGTGATCGTCGACGAGCTCGCCGACCTGATGATGGTCGCTCCACGCGACGTCGAGGACTCCATCGTCCGCATCACCCAGCTGGCGCGCGCCGCCGGTATCCACCTGGTGCTCGCGACCCAGCGGCCGTCGGTCGACGTCGTCACCGGTCTGATCAAGGCGAACGTGCCCTCCCGGCTCGCCTTCGCGACCTCGTCGCTCGCCGACAGCCGCGTGATCCTGGATCAACCCGGCGCCGAGAAGCTCATCGGAAAGGGTGACGGACTGTTCCTGCCGATGGGTGCCAACAAGCCCACCCGCATGCAGGGTGCCTTTGTCACCGAGGGCGAGGTCGCGGCCATCGTCCAGCACTGCAAGGATCAGATGGCGCCGGTCTTCCGCGAGGACGTGGTGGTCGGCTCCGCCAAGAAGAAGGAGATCGACGAGGACATCGGCGACGACCTCGATCTGCTCTGCCAGGCAGCCGAACTGGTCGTCTCCACCCAGTTCGGGTCCACCTCGATGCTCCAGCGCAAGTTGCGGGTCGGCTTCGCCAAGGCAGGCCGGCTGATGGACCTGATGGAGTCGCGCAACATCGTCGGACCGAGCGAGGGGTCCAAGGCGCGCGACGTCATGGTGAAGCCGGACGAGCTGGACGGGGTGTTGGCCCAGATCCGCGGGGAAACAGCGTCGTAAGGGTGGGAAGAGCAACCGTTTCGTCGGGTCGTACGTCAATTTGACTGGAGGGACAGCAGAATGTACTTCCACGGGGCGGTCCGGCGAATGGGACAGTGTTCGAATCTGATGGCGTACAAAGTCCTTTCTCCCGGTTGCCCCACCCTTTCGTACCACCCCTAGACTGAACACCCAGCAGGTGGCTCACGCTCGAAAGGCGCCCCCGTGTCCATCGGCAACTCCCCCGAAGACGACCGGCCTTCGATCGGTCGAGTGCTCCAGCAGGCTCGAATCGCCGCAGGTCTCACGGTCGAAGAGGTCAGCTCGTCCACCCGGGTGCGCATCCCCATCGTGCACGCGATCGAAGAGGACGACTTCACCCGCTGTGGCGGCGATGTATACGCCCGCGGCCATATCCGTACGTTGGCGCGTGCCATCGGCATCGATCCGGAACCGCTGGTTTCGCAGTACGACGGCGAGCACGGCGGCCGACCCGCGCCCACACCGGCGGCGCCGCTGTTCGAAGCCGAGCGGATCCGTTCCGATCCCCGTCGGCCCAACTGGACCGCGGCCATGGTCGCGGCGATCGTCGTCGTCATCGGCTTCGTCGGCTTCACCTTCTTGAAGGGTGGCGACGACAGCGGTACGAACACCCAGGTCGCGGAGGGCTCGACGCCCAACACGAACAGTCCCAAGCCCAAGCCCACCAAGACCGCCGACCCCAAGCCCGTACCCTCCGACAGCGCCATCGCCGCGGCCCCGCGGGACAAGGTGACGGTCAAGCTCAGTGCCACTCAGGGCAAGAGCTGGATCTCCGCCAAGGACCACAACGGGCGGATGCTCTTCGACGGTCTGCTGCAGAAGGGCCAGTCCAAGACCTTCCAGGACAAGGAGCGCGTCGACCTCGTCCTCGGAGACGCCGGTTCGATCGAGCTCTTCGTCAACGGCAAGAAGGTCGAGGACAAGTTCCAGCCGGGTCAGGTCGAACGGCTCACGTACACGAAGGGCGACCCCGAGGTCGGCTGACCGACAGCACGTGGTGACACGAGCGCCCGGCCGTCCAGCCGGGCGCTCGACCCGTTGTTACTCGCTGTCACAGGGGAACCCTGCTCGGCGGGGCCAGTGCCAGGACAAAGTAGTCTTGAGCCCATGCCCGAACGCCGTACCGTCGCCCTTGTCACTCTTGGCTGCGCCCGTAACGAGGTGGACTCGGAGGAGCTCGCAGGCCGCTTGGCAGCGGACGGCTGGGAGCTCGTCGAGGATGCCTCCGACGCGGATGTCGCCGTCGTCAACACCTGTGGGTTCGTCGAGGCCGCCAAGAAGGACTCCGTCGACGCACTCCTCGAAGCCAACGATCTGAAGGACCACGGCCGGACCCAGGCCGTGGTCGCCGTCGGCTGCATGGCCGAGCGCTACGGCAAGGACCTTGCAGAAGCGCTGCCGGAAGCCGACGGAGTCCTCGGATTCGACGACTACGCCGACATCTCCGACCGCCTCCAGACCATCCTCAACGGGGGCATCCACGCCTCCCACACCCCGCGTGACCGGCGCAAGCTGCTGCCGATCAGCCCGGCCGAGCGGCAGGACGCCGCCGTCGCGCTGCCCGGACACGCGCAGGAAGCCGCCCCGGCCCCCGCGGACCTTCCGGACGGCGTCGCTCCGGTCTCCGGGCCGCGCGCCCCGCTGCGCCGCCGGCTGGGCACCAGCCCGGTCGCCTCGGTGAAGCTCGCCTCCGGCTGCGACCGCCGCTGCTCGTTCTGCGCCATCCCGTCCTTCCGCGGTTCCTTCATCTCGCGGCGCCCCTCGGACGTGCTTCAAGAGACCCGCTGGCTGGCCGACCAGGGCGTCAAGGAGGTCATGCTGGTCTCCGAGAACAACACCTCGTACGGCAAGGACCTCGGCGACATCCGGCTGCTGGAGACGCTGCTGCCGGAGCTCGCCGACGTCGACGGGATCGAGCGGATCCGGGTCAGCTACCTGCAGCCCGCCGAGATGCGGCCCGGTCTGATCGACGTACTGACCTCGACGCCGAAGGTCGCCCCGTACTTCGACCTCTCCTTCCAGCACTCCGCCCCCGGTGTGCTGCGGGCGATGCGCCGCTTCGGCGACACCGACCGCTTCCTGGAGCTCCTGGAGACCATCCGGAACAAGGCGCCGCAGGCCGGTGCGCGGTCGAACTTCATCGTGGGCTTCCCCGGGGAGACCGAGGCGGACCTCGCCGAGCTGGAACGCTTCCTCACGGGTGCGCGGCTCGACGCGATCGGCGTCTTCGGTTACTCCGACGAGGAGGGCACCGAGGCGGTCGGTTACGACAACAAGCTGGACGCCGACGTCATCGCGGAGCGGCTCGCGCACATCTCGCAGCTGGCCGAGGAGCTGACCTCGCAGCGCGCCGAGGAGCGGCTCGGGGAGTCTCTGCAGGTGCTGGTCGAGTCCGTCGACCCCACCGAGGACGAGCCGCGGGCGGTGGGACGTGCTGCCCACCAGGCACCCGAAACGGACGGCCAGGTGCTCTTCACCGCACGCGAGGGTCTCGCGCCGGGCCGTATGGTCGAGGCAAAGGTGGTGGGCACCGAAGGAGTGGACCTGGTGGCCGAGTGTTCCGAACTTGCGGAGGCGGCCAGATGACGGGAGCCCCGGCATCCGCGGCAGGCGGTTCCGGCGCGAAGCCGGTCCGCGGCGGCAAGCTGGGCACTGCGGCCGTCAATCAGGCCAGCCTGTGGAACATCGCCAATATCCTCACCATGGCGCGGCTGCTGCTGGTGCCGGGTTTCGTCGCCCTGCTGCTTCACAACGGCGGCTACGACCCCGCCTGGCGGTCCTTCGCCTGGGCGGCGTTCGCCATCGCCATGATCACCGACCTCTTCGACGGTCATCTGGCGCGTACGTACAACCTGGTCACCGACTTCGGGAAGATCGCCGACCCGATCGCCGACAAGGCGATCATGGGGGCCGCGCTGATCTGCCTGTCGTACCTCGGTGATCTGCCGTGGTGGGTCACCGGCCTGATCCTCTTCCGCGAGATCGGCATCACGCTGATGCGGTTCTGGGTGATCCGGCATGCGGTGATCCCGGCCAGTCGCGGCGGGAAGATGAAGACGCTGGCACAGGGGACGGCCGTCGGGATGTACGTCCTGGCGCTGACCGGCCCGCTCGCCACGCTGCGCTTCTGGGTGATGGCGGTGGCCGTCGTGCTGACGGTCGTCACCGGACTCGACTACGTGCGTCAGGCCGTTGTGCTGCGGCGCCAGGGCCTGGCGGCCGAACGGGCCGCAGCGGCGGCTGCCGAGGCGTCCGAGGTCCGTGGCCAGGCGGAGGCCGAGCGGTGACTGCCGCGGCCCGGGTGCTGCAGCAGCTCGTACGGCGAGGGGAGACCCTCGCCGTCGCCGAGTCGCTGACCGGCGGCCTGGTTGCGGCGGAGCTGACTTCCGTACCCGGTGCCTCGCGCTCCTTCCGCGGGTCCGTGACGGCCTACGCGACGCCACTGAAGCGGGATGTGCTGGCCGTGGACGGGGCCCTGCTGGCAGCGCGCGGAGCCGTGGATCCCGAGGTCGCCCGGCAGATGGCGATCGGTGTCCGACGGATTCTCGGTGCAGACTGGGGAGTGGCGACCACCGGCGTCGCGGGACCCGATGAACAGGACGGAAAGCCGGTCGGAACGGTCTACGTCGCCGTGGCAGGGCCGGACGGCGCGGAGAAAGTGGCCGCGCTGCGGTTGAACGGTGACCGGGCGGACATCCGTAGAGAGAGCGTACGGAGCCTGCTCGAACTGCTCTCCGGAGAACTCGACGACAATGCGAGCGCACAGGATACGGAAGAGAACGGGGGGAATTGATGTTTGCAGCCCTGAGTGAACACGACATCGCTCCCCGCACGGCCGCAGCGCGAGGCGGTACGGTGGGGCGTGAAGGATGCGGCTACGCGGTCCGAGGAGGGAGCCACCGATGATTCTGCTCCGTCGCCTGCTTGGTGACGTGCTGCGTCGGCAGCGCCAGCGCCAAGGCCGTACTCTGCGCGAAGTCTCCTCGTCCGCCCGAGTCTCGCTCGGCTATCTCTCCGAGGTGGAGCGGGGGCAGAAGGAGGCATCCTCCGAGCTGCTCTCCGCCATTTGCGACGCGCTTGACGTACGGATGTCCGAGCTCATGCGTGAAGTGAGCGATGAGCTGTCGCTGGCTGAGCTGGCCGAGTCGGCAGCAGCCAGCGATCCGGTGCCAGTGCCGGTACGCCCGATGCTCAATTCCGTCTCCGTGACGTCGGTGGCAGGTGTGCCGACGGGAAGGGTGACGATCAAGGCACCCGCGGAAGCGGTGGATGTCGTCGCCGCCTGACCCGCGCGGTCCGGTGTGAACCAGAGCCCCGGCCGGCCCCTTCGCGGGGTGGCCGGGGCTCTGGTGTGTGTGGACGCCGCCGTCAGGGACTCGCGCGCCGTTCCGGATGCGTGCGCCGGTCGACGAAGCTTGTGTCCTCAGGATGCCCCGCGTCCGGAGCACCGCTTCAGCTCATCCACTGCGTGGAAGCAGCTGCCCTTCGACGGCCGCACGGAAGGTTCTGGATGCGGCTTTGGTGGTCCCGGGCGAGACTGCAGAGAGGAACACCACGGTCACCGGGATCGCAGTGCCTGAGCGGTATCGGTTCCGGAGCGCTGTTCCGTGCGCAGCTCGGGCCGTGAACCTGCGGCAACACGCCTGGACGAGTCAGACGGAGAGCGCGTAACGGTGTCCGCCCCGGACATGCGCGCCGGTACGCCCTCCCGCTGGGCGATCGGGCCGGACTAGATTCGGCCGGAGGAGGCAGCCATGGTACGGAGATGGGTGCCCGCGCTCGTTCTCGGCGGGGTGTGGTGGTGGGCCGTGCTCCGGCTGGTCCTTCAGCCGGAACATGCCGGGCTGATCGAGGGCGCGGTGACGGCAGGCGGGTGGGGGCTCAGCCTCCTGCCCGTCCATGTGGCCGCGAGTGTCCGGCCCACGGGAACGCTCAGGGCCCGTGCGGAGGCGATCGGTGCCGCCGCGGGCGCGTGGTGCGTGGCCGGGGCGCGCGGTGTCGAGACAGCCTGGCGTACTACCAGGGCATGGCGACGCCGCCGTTCGGACGGAGAATCTGACCCGTCATGAAGGCCGACGCATCGGATGCGAGATGCAGGACCGTGTGGGCGACGTCCTCGGGCTCACCTACCCGGCCGAGCGGGGATATCCGTACCATCGCGCCCTCGGCCCGGTGCTGCTGCTCCGCGTCGTGGCGGGCGGTCATCGGCGTACGGATCCAGCCGGGGGCGACGGCGTTGACGCGGATGCCCTGAGGGCCCAGCTCGGTCGCCAGGGTCCTGGTCAGCTGGACGACTGCCGCCTTGGCCGCGCTGTAGCAGAGCAGGCCCGGACTTGAGGCGTCGACCGCGCCCGAGGCCATGGTGATCATCGAGCCGGGTGCGCCGCGAGCGATCATGCTGCGGGCGACCTCCTGGCAGGCATACAGAACCCCCTTGAAATTGACGGCCATGACCCGGTCGAGGTCCTCGTCAGCCGTCTCCAGAACGCTGCTCGTATGCATGATTCCGGCGACGGCGGCCAGGATACCGACCTCACCCGCTGTGGCGACCGCGCTCCTGAGCTGACTGCGGTCGGTGACATCGAGGGGATGGGCGTGGGCTTCGCCACCCGCCGCAGAGATCATTTCCCGGGTCTCCAGCAGGCCCTTCTCGTCGAGGTCCGCGCAGTGGGCGGTGGCTCCCGCCTCCGCGAGCAGGACGGCGCAGGCTCGGCCGATGCCGCCGGCCGCTCCGGTGACGAACGCGGATCGGCCGGTGAGGTCGTACGCGGTGAGAGGCATGTCCGGACCGTACGACTGAATCTGACGGTGCGTCAACTACGGTGTGGGGCCTGATTGGCAGCGGGGGCACCAGTAGGCGGGGCGGGTGTTCTGCTCCGCCACGCGGATGGGGGTGCCGCAGCGCAGACAGGGGCGGTGTGTCCGGCCGTAGACCCAGAGACGCTCACGGGGGCCGTAGCCGTCGGGCTGTGCTCGGGTGGTCGTGCGGACCGTGCGGTTGCGGTTGGCTTCGAGGAGCTGCTTGGCCGTGGTGACCAGACGGGCGGCGGTGGAGGCGGGCAGCTCACCGACGGGGAGCCAGGGGGTGGCGCGCGCGAGAAAGCAGAGCTCGGCCTTGTAGATGTTGCCGATACCGGCCAGGTTGCGCTGGTCGAGGAGGGCTTCGCCGAGGGGACGGGCGGGATCGGCCAGCAGGTTGCGCAGGGCGGTGTCGGGGTCCCAGCCGGGGCCCAGCAGATCGGGCCCGAGGTGGCCGACTGCCTTCTCCTCGTCGGCTGTGCGGAGGAGCTCGAGAACGGGGAGCCGGTAGCCGACCGCGGTGTGGTGGGCGGTGGAGAGGACCGCGCGGATCTGGTGGCCCGGGCCGCCGCGCCAGCGCTCGTGCGGAGCGTAGAGGCGCCAGGCGCCGTCCATCCCGAGATGGCTGTGCAGGGTGAGGCCGCCCTCGATCCGGGTGAGGAGATGCTTGCCGCGCGGGGTGACGTCGAGAACGGTCCGGCCCGTGAGGTCCGCGGTGGCGAAGCGGGGGACGCGCAGGTCGGAGTGGGTGAGGACCTGACCGGCCAGCACGGTGTGCAGACGCTGGGCGGTCTGCAGGACGGTATCTCCTTCGGGCATATCTCCATGATGCGTGGTGCGAGGTGGGCATGCGGGCGGGTATCGGTGGATGTGTGCGGCGGTGTGCGGGCTGAGGTGCGGTGCGGGGTCACGCGCGCAGGCGGAGGCCTCTTGGAGTGGCGTGGAATCCGGCCGTCTCCAGCGTGCGGCCCAGCGGCGAGGTCAGGGATGAGGCGCCGTTGGTGCGCTCCACCGTGACCGTGCCGAGTGCCCCGGCGCGCGCTGCACCGGCCAGCGCCTCGGCCGCCGCCCGGAGCGCGGGGTCCTCCGGGTCGGTCGGCCAAGCGATCAGCGTCTTGCCGCCGCGCTCCATGTACAGCGTCAGTTCGCCGTCGACCAGGACGACCAGGGCACCCGCTTTGCGCCCCGGTCTGTGTCCGGCGCCGTCCGGTGGTTCGGGCCAGGACAGGGCCGCGCCGTACGCATTGGCCGGGTCGGCGGCCGCGAGAACCAGGGCGCGGGGCGCCGAGCCCGGTTCCGCACGGTCGCGGGCGGTGGAGACCGCACGGAGCCGGTCGACCGCGCCGTCCATCGCGAACTGGGCCGCCCCCAGACCCTCGACGACATAGCCGCGGCGGGCCTGCCCGTTGTCCTCGAAGGCGGCAAGGATCCGATACGTCGCGGCAAAGCCGCCCTCGACGCCCTCGGCCTGAACCGCGCCACGGGTCACCACACCGTGCCGGTCGAGGAGGGTGCGGGCCAGGGCGTGGGCGCGGTGCGTGGGATCGGCCTCGGTTCCGGGCAGCAGGGACCAGCGGCCCGAGACGGTGGGCGGACCGGTGCGCGACGCGGGGCGGGCCGTGGCGGTGAGCGAGCCGTAACGGCCGCGCGGGACGCTGCGCTTGGCGCGGTGGGCCGTCGATCCCGCCGTGCGTCCGGAGCCGAGTAGCGAGCGCAGCGGAGCCAGCGTGTCGTTGGTCAGACGGCCGGACCAGGTCAGGTCCCAGAGGGCGTCGGCGAGTTGCGGATCGGTGCAGTCCGGGTGCGTGGTGGCGCGCACCTGATCGGCGATCTGCCGGAAGAACAGCCCGTATCCGCCGGTCAGTGAGGTGAGGACGGATTCGTGCAGCGCACTGAGTTCGAGCGGGTGCGGGGGTGGGAGGAGCAGGGGTGCGCTGTCGGCGAGATAGAGGGACAGCCAGCCGTCCTTGCCGGGAAGGGCACCCGCACCGGCCCAGATCACCTCGCCGGTGGTGGTGAGTTCGTCGAGCAGGGCCGGGGTGTACCCCGTGATGCGTCCCGGCAGGATCAGCTTCTCCAGCGCCGACGCGGGGACGGGAGCGCCCTGCAACTGCTCGATGGCGCGTGCAAGTCCGTCGATTCCTCGCAGGCTGTTGTTCCCGAGATGCTGCCACTGCGGAAGGAAGCCGGCGAGGGCTGCGGGCGGGACCGGCTCCAGCTCCTGGCGAAGGGCGGCGAGCGAGCGGCGGCGGAGCCGGCGCAGCACCGCGGCGTCACACCACTCCTGGCCGATGCCGGCGGGGTGGAACTCGCCCTGCACAATCCGGCCCGAGGCGGCGAGCCGCTGCAGCGCGCCGTCCGTGACGGCGGTGCCGAGGCCGAAGCGGGCAGCCGCCTGGGTGGAGGTGAACGGGCCGTGCGTGCGGGCATAGCGGGCAAGGAGATCGCCGAGCGGGTCCTTCACCGGCTCGGTGAACGCCTCCGGGACGCCGACGGGGAGGGCCGTGCCCAGCGCGTCCCGCAGCCGGCCGGCGTCCTCGATCGCCGCCCAGTGGTCGGCTCCACCGATCCGGACCCGGATGGCCCGGCGGGCCGAGGCCAGCTCCGCGGCCCAGGGCTGCTCGGCGCCGCGCTCGGCCAACTCGGCCTCGGTGAGCGGGCCGAGGATGCGCAGCAGATCGGCGACGCCTTCGATGTCCTTGATCCGGCGGTCCTCGGTGAGCCACTGGAGCTCCTGCTGCAGCTCGCCCAGCACCTCGGCGTCGAGCAGCTCGCGCAGTTCCGCCTGGCCGAGAAGCTCGGCGAGGAGATGGGAGTCCAGCGAGAGTGCGGCCGCCCGCCGCTCGGCCAGCGGTGAGTCGCCCTCGTACAGGAACTGCGCGACGTAGCCGAAGAGGAGCGAGCGGGCGAAGGGCGAGGGCTCCTGGGTGGTCACCTCGACCAGACGGACGCGGCGTGCTTCGAGGTCGCCCATCAGTTCCACGAGCCCGGGAACGTCGAAGACGTCCTGAAGGCATTCGCGGACCGCTTCGAGAACGATCGGGAAGGAGCCGAACTCGGAGGCCACCTGGAGGAGCTGGGCGGCACGCTGGCGCTGCTGCCAGAGCGGGGTGCGCTTGCCGGGGCTGCGACGGGGCAGCAGCAGGGCGCGCGCCGCGCACTCGCGGAAGCGGGAGGCGAACAGGGCCGACCCGCCGACCTGGTCGGTGACGATCTGGTTGATCTCGCCCTGGTCGAAGGCGACGTCCGCGGCGCCGACCGGAGGCTGGTCGCTGTCGTATGCCGCGGCCGACGAGGCAGCCGGTTCCCGGACCGGGTCCCCGGACGGATCGAAGGACGGATCGAAATCCAGGAGGTCCAGGCCCATCATGTCGGCGTCGGGGAGCCGCAGCACGATGCCGTCGTCGGCATGCATCACCTGGGCATCCATGCCGTACCGCTCGGCGAGGCGCGCACTCAGAGCCAGCGCCCAGGGGGCGTGGACCTGTGCGCCGAAGGGGGAGTGCACGACGACCCGCCAGTCGCCCAGCTCGTCGCGGAAGCGCTCGACGAGGACGGTCCGGTCGTCGGGGACATGGCCGCAGGCGGCGCGCTGCTCGTCGATGTACGACAGGACGTTGTCGGCGGCCCAGGTGTCGAGACCGGCGGCGAGCAGCCGCGACCTGGCGTCCTCGGGCGACAGTCCGCCGATCTCGCGGAGGAACGCGCCCAGCGCGCGGCCGAGCTCCAGCGGGCGACCCAGCTGGTCGCCCTTCCAGAACGGCAGCCGTCCCGGAACGCCCGGGGCGGGCGACACCAGGACCCGGTCGCGGGTGATGTCCTCGATCCGCCAGGATGTGGTGCCCAGGGTGAAGACATCGCCGACCCGGGACTCGTACACCATCTCCTCGTCCAGCTCGCCGACCCGGCCGCCGCCCTTCTTGGGGTCGGCCCCGGCGAGGAAGACGCCGAAGAGCCCGCGGTCGGGGATCGTGCCGCCGGAGGTGACGGCGAGCCGCTGGGCGCCGGGGCGGCCCGTGACCGTACCGGCGACGCGGTCCCACACCACGCGCGGACGCAGCTCGGCGAAGGCATCGGACGGATAGCGGCCCGCCAGCATGTCCAGCACGGCCGTGAACGCCGACTCCGGGAGCGAGGCGAAGGGGGCCGCGCGGCGGGTCACGGCCAGCAGGTCATCCACCTGCCAGGTGTCCAGGGCGACCATGGCGACCAGCTGCTGGGCCAGCACGTCCAGCGGGTTCGACGGGATCCGGAGCGCCTCGATCGAGCCCGTGCGCATCCGCTCGGTGACCACCGCCGACTGCACCAGGTCCCCCCGGTACTTCGGGAACACCACTCCGGTGGAGACCGCGCCGACCTGGTGGCCGGCACGGCCGACCCGCTGCAGCCCGGAGGCGACCGACGGCGGCGACTCCACCTGGATCACCAGATCGACCGCGCCCATGTCGATGCCCAGCTCCAGGCTGGAGGTGGCGACCACGGCGGGCAGCCGGCCCGCCTTGAGGTCCTCCTCGACCTGGGCGCGCTGCTCCTTGGAGACCGAACCGTGGTGGGCGCGGGCGAGCAGCGCGGGGGCGCCCTTCGACGCACCGGACTCGGCCATGATCCCGGCGGGGGAGTGGGCCTCCGGCATGGTCTCGCCGGTGGCCCGCTCGTACGCGATCTCGTTGAGCCGGTTGCACAACCGCTCCGCGAGACGGCGGGAGTTGGCGAAGACGATGGTGGAGCGGTGTGCCTGGACCAGATCGGCGATCCGCTCCTCGACATGCGGCCAGATCGACGGCTTGTCCGCCTGGCCCGCCTGGTCCGGGTCCGTGGCGGGAGAACCGCCGAGTTCGCCCAGATCCTCCACCGGCACGACCACCGACAGATCGAACTGCTTGGTGGACGGCGGCTGGACGATCTCCACCTTCCGCAGCGGGGAGAGGAACCGCGCCACCTCGTCGACCGGACGGACTGTCGCCGACAGACCGATCCGCCGCGCGGGACGCGGCAGCAGCTCGTCGAGGCGCTCCAGCGATACGGCGAGATGGGCGCCCCGCTTCGTACCGGCGACGGCGTGCACCTCGTCCAGAATCACCGTCTCGATCCCCGACAGGGCCTCACGCGCCGACGACGTCAGCATCAGGAACAGCGACTCGGGGGTGGTGATCAAGATGTCCGGCGGGCGGGTCACCATGGAGCGGCGCTCGGCGGGCGGGGTGTCGCCCGACCGGATGCCCACCCGAACATCGGGCTCGGGCAGCCCGAGGCGCACCGATTCCTGGCGGATGCCGGTCAGCGGCGAGCGGAGGTTGCGCTCCACATCGACCGCGAGGGCCTTGAGCGGCGACACATACAGCACGCGGCAGCGCTTCTTCGCCTCGGCGGGCGGCGGAACGGCCGCCAGCCGGTCCAGCGCGGCGAGAAACGCGGCGAGCGTCTTGCCCGATCCGGTGGGCGCGACGACCAGCACGTCCGAGCCCTCGCCGATCGCCCGCCAGGCGCCCTCCTGCGCGGACGTCGGCGCGCTGAAGGCACCCGCGAACCAGTTGTGGGTGGCGGGGGAGAACGCATTGAGAGCAGAGCCGGCCATGTCCCCCATCGTGCACCCGACCACTGACATTGATACTCGTAGCCGGGTTCCGGTGGTCGTGGCTCCACCACTGACTGACGCCCTGCTGGGCTGTCCTCCGGTTGTTCTGT
>NZ_JBICXB010000061.1:0-24859 GCF_043200055.1 Streptomyces sp. NPDC048496
CAGCGTCAGGTCATCGGCGAAGTGCCGGTCACCGGTGGCGTCGGGCACATACTTCACACAGACAACGATCCTCAAGCTCACGCCGGCTCTCCTACCTGGGTGTGGGTCCTGAGATGACCATATGGAACTCAGTACCCTCTGTAAAGGTACGTAGTGCCGAACGGCTGGTTTTGGTGTTAGGTTCCCGGCATGACCGAGGCGCGCAGACCAGTGAAGAAACCCCCCATGCGGGAGGTGCTCGCCGAAGCGGCGTTCCAGCTCTTCCTGGAGCGCGGCTTCGAGCGGACCACCGTGGACGACATCGTTGCGCGGGCCGGGGTCGGACGGCGTTCGTTCTTCCGGTACTTCCCCTCCAAAGAGGACGTGGTCTTCCCCGACCACGAGCGCTGCCTCGCCGACATGACCGCGCTCCTGGAGGCGGCCGACGAGGGCGACCCGGTGAGCACGGTGTGCGATGCGGCCCGGCTCGTCCTGCGGATGTATGCGGCGAATCCGGAGTTCTCGGTCCAGCGCTATCACCTCACGCGGGAGGTTCCCGGCCTGCGCACCTACGAGTTGTCCGTGGTGCGCCGCTACGAACGGACGCTGGCCGAATATCTGCGGGGCCGCTACGCCGGCACGCCGGACGGCCCGTTGCACGCCGAGGTGATCGCCGCTGCCGTGGTCGCCGCTCACAACAACGGCCTGCGCTCGTGGCTGCGTTCCGGTGGTGAGGGTGACGCCGAGACCGCGGTGGACCATGCCCTCGGTGTCGTACAGGAAGTCTGGGGGGCGAAGGCCGCGGGCCCCGCAGGGCCGACCGCGGACGACGACGAGGTCGTCGTGGTGGTCGCCTCGAAGGGCACGCCGATGTGGCGTGTGGTGCAGAGGGTCGAGTCGGCTCTCGCCGAGGACTAGGTCCTGTCCTGCCGGTCTTCGTGGGCCCGGAACGCCTGGCGCGGCACCTCGCCGCGTTGTCGGGGTCGCCCAGGTACGTCCGGTACGAGGACGATCCTCCGCCTTGCGATGCGCCGCACCGGACGCCGCGGGCTGATCCACGAAGATCGACAGGACAGGACCTAATCGCAGAGAAGGAACTCAGTACCTTTACGTCTCGGCACTCAGTGCCATATGGTGTGCCTGCGTCTGTGTCGAGCCACGACGCTGACGCACCGAGCCGAGTTCAGGGGGTCGAGACGTGTCCCATTCCGATTCAGCGATCGATGCCGCGCCGACGGCGCAGGGTGAAGCCGGACTGATCTATCAGCACTGCCGCTGGTGCGGCACCGCGTCCTTCAGGCGGCTTCTGTGCCCTGTGTGCGCGTCGAGCGATCTGGATTCCGTACGCAGTGACGGCCTCGGCGTCGTCGTGCGGACCAGCGTGGTGCACCGCTACACGGAGGCGGCACGCAACGAGTCCCTCGTCCGGCTGCCCGAAGGCTTTGTGTTCCGGTGCCGTGTCGTGGGCGCCGCGCCGCACCTGGTGCACGTCGGCGCACGGGTGCGCCCCGTGGCGCAAGCCGCCCCGGAGACGGGCGAGATCGTCCTCGAACTCTGCGACCCCGGCGTGTATGCCGAATGGCAGTAGACCGGTACCCGAAGCAACCGGATGCCCCGGACCCGTACGGCGCCGAGGGCTGCCTTGAGAGACGGCACACGAGCATGAGCATGCGCGAGTTCGGCAGAATCGGCGTCGTGGGCCGGGACCTGACGGGCTCGGGTACAGACATGGGCGAGGCGGTGGGCGCCTCCGGGCCCAGCATTCACAAGAGCTTCCCGAGCAAGTCCGATCTGCTCGTCGCCGCCGTGGTGCGCGGCGGGGAGCAGCGCAGGGCCGGTACCGCACAGGTGCTCGCGAACGCCGCCGGCCCGCGTGGGAGCCTGGACGGGCTGCTCCGCTCGTGCATCGAAGTCGCCCTGAAACAGAGTCACTTGATCGGTGTGCTGGTCGGAGAGCCGGACCGGCTCCCGGAGAAGGAGCGCAGGGCGGCGCGTCAGACGCAGCGGGACTGCCCGGCGCTGTGAGTCCGCCCGCTCGACGAGGTCCGGCCGGGTCTCGATGCGGCGGAGGCGAAGATCGTCGTGAACGCGATGCTCATCAGGGTCGACAACGTGGCACGCACGGGGCGCATCGGCGAGCGGACGGACATCGCGGCCCGCCTCCCGGATCTCGGTACGGCGCTGCTTCTCGACGAGCGCCGCCCGGCCGCGGAGTGAACACGGCGGTTGACGGGACCATGTGCACCGCAACGGATGCTCACGGAAGCCGAGTTGGGGACGCATGACATCGACGGCACCGGTGGCCCCGCCGACGGTGACGCCCGTGCCGCCGGATGCCGGAGCGCGCACGGCAGCGAACGCCCCGGCCGCCCCTTGGTACCGCCGAGCGCATGGCTGATCCGGACCGGACACCGAGGCTGGTCAGCACACCCTGATGGGTGAATGTCACGCCATGGCGGGCGCCAGGCAGCCCACGTCGGTCCCGTGGCTGGTTTGCTGCACCAGGAAACTGGCGCGAAGCGCCGGGGGACCTGCCGGCCACCCCGGTGGGAGCGGCGCCCCGCCGGGTGCCGAGTCCGCCCGCGAAGGACCGATCGAAGGAGCGTCGTTGTGGCGACGATGGGCACAGCTGGGGCGGACGAGACAGACGAGTCGTACGCGAACGAACTGCCGGTACGGAGCAAGGAACCGGGCAATGTCGTCATCAAGTGGATGACCACCACCGATCACAAGACGATCGGAACGTTGTACCTGGTCACCTCGTTCGCGTTCTTCGTCGTCGGCGGTGTGCTGGCGCTCCTCATGCGCGCCGAGCTGGCCCGTCCCGGCCTGCAGATCCTGTCGAAAGAGCAGTTCAACCAGTTGTTCACGATTCACGGCACGATCATGCTGCTGATGTTCGCGACGCCGCTGTTCGCCGGGTTCACGAACTGGATCATGCCGTTGCAGATCGGCGCGCCCGACGTGGCGTTCCCGCGGCTGAACATGTTCGCGTACTGGCTGTATCTTTTCGGCTCGATCATCGTGGTGGCCGGCTTCCTGACTCCGGCGGGGGCGGCGGACTTCGGCTGGTTCGCCTACTCCCCGCTGACCGATGCTGTCCATTCGCCCAGCATCGGCAGCGATATGTGGATCATGGGCCTGGCCTTCTCCGGATTCGGCACGATCCTCGGTTCGGTCAACTTCATCACCACGATCATCTGCCTGCGCGCCCCGGGCATGACGATGTTCCGGATGCCGATCTTCGTGTGGAACGTCCTGCTGACCGCCGTGCTGGTCCTGCTGGCCTTCCCGGTGCTGGCAGCGGCCCTTCTGGTGCTGGAGGCGGACCGCAAGTTCGGGGCGCGGGTCTTCGAGGCGGCCAATGGCGGCGCACTGCTCTGGCAGCACCTCTTCTGGTTCTTCGGCCATCCGGAGGTGTACATCATCGCTCTGCCGTTCTTCGGTATCGTCACCGAGATCATTCCCGTCTTCAGCCGCAAACCGGTCTTCGGGTACATCGGTCTGATCAGCGCCACCATCTCCATCGCGGGCCTCTCGGCAACTGTGTGGGCGCACCACATGTTCGTCACCGGTGGTGTGCTGTTGCCGTTCTTCTCGTTCGTGACGTTCCTGATCGCGGTGCCGACCGGTGTGAAGTTCTTCAACTGGATCGGCACGATGTGGAAGGGATCGCTGTCCTTCGAGACACCGATGCTCTGGGCCATCGGTTTTCTGGTGACCTTCCTTTTCGGTGGTCTGACCGGCGTCATCCTGGCCTCGCCCCCGCTGGACTTCCATGTCTCGGACTCGTACTTCGTCGTCGCGCACTTCCACTACGTGGTCTTCGGCACCGTGGTCTTCGCGATGTTCGCCGGATTCCACTTCTGGTGGCCGAAGTTCACCGGCAAGATGCTGGACGAGCGGCTCGGCAAGATCACGTTCTGGACGCTGTTCGTGGGCTTCCACGGCACGTTCCTGGTGCAGCACTGGCTCGGCGCCGAGGGTATGCCGCGTCGTTACGCGGACTACCTCGCCGCCGACGGGTTCACCGCGCTGAACACGATCTCGACCATCTCCTCCTTCCTCCTCGGACTGTCGCTGCTGCCGTTCTTCTACAACGTCTGGAAGACCGCCAAGTACGGCAAGCCGGTCGGCGTCGACGACCCGTGGGGCTACGGCCGTTCGCTGGAGTGGGCAACCTCCTGCCCGCCGCCGCGGCACAACTTCCTCACCCTGCCGCGGATCCGCTCCGAATCCCCGGCGTTCGACCTGCACCACCCCGCCGTACGCACCCTCGACGAGGCGCGGAACCACCCGCACACCACCCCCGGGGGTCCGGGGCAGAACCCCGCGTGACGGAGCCCCGGTGAAAGGAGGACGAATGGACGACGACAAGGACAGCACCGCCCGCGGCATGGCACAGATGGAGGGCTACCTGCTGTGGAACGCCGAGGTCGAGGACGCGCGCAGACGGGCTGCCCGGTTCACCGGCGAGCTGCCCTGGCTCACCACCGCCCAGTGTGAGGAAGTGGAACGCGTCTACACGGCGGACCGGGTTGCCGCATCCCGGGCGATGCTGTCCCGGATCTCGGACCGCGCCATCGAACTGCGCGGCGAGTACAACGACCGCTACCGCGCGCTCAGAGCACGCTGCGTCGCGACCGCTGTCGTCACCGCAGGCGCGGTCAGCGGCACGTGCACAGCCCTCACCCTGCTGACCCGCTGACTCCCCGCCGTCGTCCGTTCCGCCGCCCTCAGCGGGCGAAGTCGGACGTGGTTCGTGAGGATGTGGGGTGATGGGCGCGTGTGACCGGGCAGGAGTACGGGCCACCGCGCAGACCCGAGAAGGGACGAACACCGTGGCACGACCCAGGATCCTCGTCGTCGGCGCCGGATTTGCCGGGGTCGAGTGCGTACGCCGCCTGGAGCGCGGACTCAACCTCGGCGAGGCGGACATCGCGCTCGTCGCCCCGTTCTCCTACCAGCTCTATCTGCCGCTGCTGCCCCAGGTGGCCGCGGGCGTCCTCACCCCACAGTCCGTCGCGGTGTCGCTGCGCCGCAGCCGTCGGTACCGCACCCGGATCATCCCCGGCGGAGCGATCGGCGTGGACCCGAAGGCGAAGGTCTGCGTCATCCGCAAGATCACCGACGAGATCGTCGACGAACCGTACGACTACGTCGTCCTCGCCCCCGGCAGCGTCACCCGTACGTTCGACATCCCGGGGCTGCTCGACAACGCCCGCGGCATGAAGACGCTGGCCGAGGCCGCGTACGTACGCGACCATGTGATCGCCCAGCTCGACCTGGCGGACGCCAGCCACGACGAGGACGAACGGGCCTCCAGGCTGCAGTTCGTCGTCGTCGGCGGCGGCTACGCGGGCACTGAGACCGCGGCGTGTCTGCAGCGGCTCACCATGAACGCCGTCGGGCAGTACCCCCGGCTCGACCCGAAGCTCATCAAGTGGCACCTGGTCGACATCGCTCCGAAGCTGATGCCCGAGCTGGGGGACAAGCTCGGACTCAGCGCCCTGGCAATCCTGCGCGAGCGCGGCATCGAAGTGTCGCTCGGCGTTTCCGTCGCCGAAGCCGGACCGGACAGGGTGACGCTCACCGACGGCCGCGTACTGCCCTGCCGCACGTTGATCTGGACGGCCGGTGTCACTGCGAGCCCACTGGTCGCCACGTTCGACGCCGAAACGGTACGAGGCCGGCTGGCGGTAACACCCGAGATGACCCTGCCGGGGTTCGACGGCGTCTTCGCGCTCGGCGACGCCGCCGCCGTACCGGACCTGGTCAAGGGCGACGGCGCGGTCTGCCCGCCCACCGCGCAGCACGCCGCGCGCCAGGGGCGCAGGCTCGCCGACAACCTGATCGCAACTCTGCGCCACCAGCCGCTGAAGCCGTACGTCCACAGGGACCTCGGGCTCGTCGTGGACCTCGGCGGCAAGGACGCGGTCTCCAAGCCGCTCGGCATCGAGATGCACGGCATCACCGCGCAGGCCGTGGCCCGCGGCTATCACTGGGCGGCGCTGCGCACCAATGTGGCGAAGGCCCGCGTCATGACCAACTGGATGCTCAACGCGATCGCCGGTGACGACTTCGTACGCACCGGATTCCAGGCCAGGCGTCCCGCCACGCTGCGCGACTTCGAGTACACGAACGCCTACCTCACGCCGGCACAGGTCCGTGAGCACACGGCGTCGATGACCGCCCGCGGCTGATTTCGGATTTCCTCAGCGGGTCCGGTCACATTGCTCCGGCGGCGCGTGTCACAGCATCGACGGGCGGAGTTCCGTCGCAGTGACAGGCAGCAGAACACGCGACACGCAGAGCACGCCATGACCGCAGGCATCAAGACGATCATCTACCCCGTCAAGGACCTGGCCGGGGCAAAGTCCCTATGCCCTTTGTGACCGGGGGCGCACGCCGACACGCCGTCGGAACGCCCCGTACGGGGAGGGCCGGGCCACCCGGACGGCGGCCCGGCCCTCCCCGAACGGGTGACCGGTCGACTCAGAGCCTGTCGGGTGACCTCTGATCGGGCGGCCACGCCCTGGCACGCACGCTTCCCGCGTTGCCGAAATGCCCTAGTAGCTCCGCTACGAGGACCTTCCAGCGCCTTGGAATCGCACGCACCAGACCGCGTCCGCTTTCCGATCGAAGGTCACCCGACAGGCTCTCAGTCGTTGCCCCCGTGGCCCGCGGTCAGCGCCGGGTCGCGTTCCACCACCGGCCCCAGTACGTCGTCGATGGCCTTGAGGAGGTCAGCGTCGAACGTCACGCCCGCCGCCTTCGCGTTCTCCGTGACCTGCTCGGGCCGGGAGGCGCCGATGATCGCGGCGGAGACGTTGGAGTTCTGCAGCACCCAGGCGACGGCCAGCTGGGCAAGGCTCAGACCGGCTTCGTCGGCGAGCGGCCGCAGCTGCTGGACGCGCTCCAGGACGTCGTCGCGGAGCCACCCGGCGACGAAGTCCGCACCGCCCTTCTCGTCGGTCGCCCGAGAGCCGGCCGGAGGCTGCGCCCCCGGCTTGTACTTGCCGGTCAGCACGCCCTGGGCGATCGGCGACCAGACGATCTGACCGATGCCGAGCTCCTCGGAGGCGGGCACCACTTCGGCCTCGATGACCCGCCACAGCGCCGAGTACTGCGGTTGGTTGGAGATGAACGGAACGTTCAGCTCGCGGGCCAGCCGGTGTCCGGCGCGGAGCTGGTCGGCCGTCCACTCGGAGACGCCGATGTAGAGGGCCTTGCCGGAGCGGACCACGTCGGCGAACGCCTCCATGGTCTCCTCCAGCGGCGTGGAGTGGTCGTAGCGGTGGGCCTGGTACAGGTCCACGTAGTCGGTCTGCAGCCGGCGCAGGGAGTTGTCGATCGATTCGAGGATGTGCTTGCGGCCCAGACCGCGGTCGTTCTGCCCCGGGCCGGTAGGGAAGTAGACCTTGGTGAACACCTCGATGCTCTCGCGACGCTGGTCCTTGAGCGCCCGGCCGAGGACGGCCTCGGCGCGGGTCTCGGCGTAGACGTCCGCCGTGTCGAAGGTGGTGATTCCGGCGTCCAGGGCGGCGCGGATGCACGCGACGGCCGCGTCCTCCTCCACCTGGGAGCCGTGGGTGATCCAATTCCCGTAGGCGATCTCACTGATCGTCAGACCGCTGCGGCCGAGTCGGCGGAATTCCATGTGCCTGCTCTCCCTGTGCTGATACGTGAACACGTCATGCTATGCGGAGGAATTCTGTTGCGCCGGGAAGGCTCAGGCACCGGGGACGGTGCCGTGGATGCGGCGGAGGAATGTCGCGTTGTCGGGGGTCTGCCGGATCCTGTCCAGCAGCGCTTCGAGGGCCGCCTGCGCGTCCCGGGTGTGCAGCGCGCGCCGGAGACCTCGGACGGCGGCCAGTTCGGCGGCGGGGAGCAACAGTTCCTCGCGGCGGGTGCCGGACTGCGGAATGTGCACGGCCGGGTCCGCGGATCAGCCGTTGCGCGCCTCGCCCCGGAACGCGGCGAGGATCTCCTCGGCGGCGAGTGTCGCCGTCAACTCACCGTCGCGCACCCGTTGTTCGAGAGTCGGTGTGAGGGCGCGGACTTCCGGATGGCTGCGCAGACTGTCCAGCAGCTCGTCCCGCACCATCGTCCAGGTCCAGTCGACCTGCTGCTCGCGCCGCTTCGCGGCGAGCCGCCCCGTCGAGTCCAGCAGCGCACGGTGCTGCTCCAGCCGCTGCCACAACGTGTCCAGACCGGTCGACTCACGGGCGCTGCACGTCAGCACCGGGGGAGTCCACGCCGCGTCGGCCGGGTGCATCAGCCGCAGGGCGCCCGCCAGTTCACGGGCCGCCGCACGCGCGTCCCGCTCGTGCGGACCGTCGGCCTTGTTCACCGCGATGGCGTCCGCCAGCTCCAGGACCCCCTTCTTGATGCCCTGCAGCTGATCGCCGGTACGGGCCAGCGTGAGCAGCAGAAACGTGTCGACCATCTGGGCCACGGCCGTCTCCGACTGGCCCACGCCGACCGTCTCCACCAGCACCACGTCGTAACCCGCGGCTTCCATCACCACGATGGATTCCCGGGTCGCCTTGGCCACCCCGCCCAGTGTCCCGGCAGTGGGGGAGGGGCGTACGAACGCCGCCGGATCGACCGCGAGCCGCTCCATCCTGGTCTTGTCGCCCAGGATGGAGCCGCCGGTGCGGCTGGAGGACGGATCGACCGCCAGCACCGCGACCCGGTGCCCGAGCCCGGTGAGCAACGTGCCGAGCGCGTCGATGAAAGTGGACTTCCCGACCCCGGGCACCCCGCTGATGCCGATGCGCCGGGCGTTACCGGACTTCGGCAGCAGCTCGCGGAGCAACTGCTGGGCCAGCGCCCGGTGATCAGGGCGGGTGGACTCGACGAGAGTGATGGCGCGCGCGATGTGCGCCCGTTTCCCGTCGAGCACTCCCTTCACATAGCTGTCGATATCGATCGTCGGAGCCATCGGGTCAGCGGCTCACAGCTCATGGCCGAGCGCGGCACCGAGCCGCGTCACCAGATCGAAGGCGGCGTCGGGGATCACCGTGCCGGGCGGGAACACGGCCGTCGCACCCGCCTCGTGCAGCGCCTCGACGTCCTGCGGCGGGATCACCCCGCCCACGACGATCATGATGTCGTCGCGGCCCTCGGCGGCCAGCTCCTCACGGAGCGCCGGCACGAGAGTGAGGTGCCCGGCAGCCAGCGAGGAGACACCCACGATGTGAACGTCCGCCTCGACCGCCTGCCGCGCCACCTCCGCCGGCGTCTGGAACAGCGGGCCGACGTCGACGTCGAAGCCCAGGTCGGCGAAGGCCGTGGAGATCACCTTCTGACCCCGGTCGTGGCCGTCCTGGCCCATCTTGGCGACCAGGATGCGCGGACGGCGCCCCTCCGCCTCCTCGAACCGGTCGACCAGCGTCCGGGTACGGTCCACGGAAGGCGACTCCCCAGCCTCGTTGCGGTACACACCGGAGATCGTACGGATCTGGCCCGCGTGCCTCCCGTACACCTTCTCCAGTGCGTCCGAGATCTCGCCGACCGTGGCCATCGCGCGGGCCGCGTCGACCGCGAGCGCCAGCAGATTGCCGTCGAGGCCCGGACCGGGACCGCGCTCGGCAGCCGCCGTCAGTGCTCGCAGCGACGCCTGGCAGGCGCCCTCGTCGCGCTCCGCGCGCAGCCGCCGCAGCTTCTCGATCTGCTGCGATCGCACCGAAGAGTTGTCGACCTTGAGCACATCGATCTGCTCATCGGTCTCCACCCGGTACTTGTTGACCCCGATCACCGGCTGCCGCCCGGAGTCGATCCGGGCCTGCGTACGGGCCGCAGCCTCCTCCACCCGGAGCTTTGGGATGCCCGCGTCGATGGCCTGCGCCATCCCGCCCGCCGCCTCGACCTCCTCGATGTGCTGCCAGGCCCGTCGCGCCAGGTCGTACGTCAGCTTCTCCACGTACGCGCTGCCACCCCACGGGTCGATGACACGGCCGGTACCCGACTCCTGCTGCAGCAGCAGCTGGGTGTTCCGGGCGATCCGCGCCGAGAAGTCCGTCGGCAGCGCGAGGGCCTCGTCGAGGGCGTTGGTGTGCAGCGACTGGGTGTGCCCCTGAGTGGCGGCCATCGCCTCCACACAGGTCCGCGTGACGTTGTTGAACACGTCCTGCGCGGTGAGCGACCATCCCGATGTCTGCGAATGGGTGCGCAGCGAAAGGGACTTGGCGTTCTTCGCCTCGAACTCCTTGACCAGCTTCGCCCAGAGCAGCCGAGCCGCCCGCAGCTTCGCGATCTCCATGAAGAAGTTCATGCCGATGGCCCAGAAGAAGGACAGCCGCGGTGCGAACGCGTCGACATCGAGACCGGCGTCCCGCCCGGCCCGCAGGTACTCCACCCCGTCCGCGAGGGTGTACGCCAGCTCCAGATCGGCCGTCGCACCCGCTTCCTGGATGTGATAGCCGGAGATGGAGATCGAGTTGTAGCGCGGCATCTTCTGCGAGGTGTACGCGAAGATGTCGGAGATGATCCGCATCGAGGGCTTCGGCGGATAGATGTAGGTGTTACGGACCATGAACTCCTTGAGGATGTCGTTCTGAATGGTCCCGGCCAGCTTCTCGGGCGGTACGCCCTGCTCCTCGGCGGCCACGATGTACAGCGCGAGTACGGGGAGCACCGCGCCGTTCATCGTCATCGACACCGTCATACGGTCCAGCGGAATGCCGTCGAACAGCTGGCGCATGTCGTAGATCGAGTCGATTGCCACGCCCGCCATGCCGACATCGCCGGTCACCCGCGGGTGGTCGCTGTCGTAGCCGCGGTGGGTCGGCAGGTCGAAGGCGACGGAGAGTCCCTTCTGCCCGGCCGCGAGGTTGCGGCGGTAGAAGGCGTTGGACTCCTCGGCCGTGGAGAAGCCCGCGTACTGGCGGATCGTCCAGGGCTGGTTGACGTACATCGTCGGGTAGGGACCGCGCAGATACGGGGCCATACCCGGGTACGTGCCGAGGAAGTCGAGCCCTTCCAGGTCACGCCCGGTGTACAGCGGCTTGACCGAGATGCCTTCCGGCGTCTCCCACAGCAGATCGCCTTCGGGGTCGCCGGTGGACTCCTTCACCGCTGTGCGCCACTGGTCCTCGGACCCCTCGGCGCCGGTGCCCGGCCCGAGTTCGATGTCGGAGAAGTCGGGGATCCGCATTACGCCACACCCATACGGTCGAGAACGGAGGAGAGCACGGCCACCACATCGCAGCCCGCGAAGACGTACGTGTCGACATCGGGATACTCGGCGGGCCGGCCCGCGAGGAACACCCGCTGCGCACCGGCCGCGCGCAGCGCCGAGGCCACGGCACCGGCCTGCTCGGCGTAGAGCGCGTCGCTGGAACACAGCACCGCCACACCTGCCCCACTGGCGGCGAAGGCTCCGGCGGCCGTCGACGCGTCCACCGACACCGGGTCGTGCACGGGCTCGATCCCGCCCGCCTGGAACAGGTTGGCGGCGAACGTGGCCCGCGCGGTGTGCGCCGACGCGGGTCCGAGCGCGGCGAGAAACACCCGTGGGCGGCTGCCCGTCGCCGCCAGATGGGCGTCCGACCGCGCGCGCAGCGCCTCGAACGCCTCGTCACGACGGACCACCGGCAGGCCGGCCGACGCGTCACCGGCGCCGGGAGCGGTCTCGCGCTCCACCGGACGCTCCGCCAGCTGCGGGAACTCGCTGACCCCGGTGACCGGCTCCTTGCGCCGTGCCAGATCCTTGCTGCGCGCCGCCCAGGTGGCTGCCAGCCGCTCACCGACCAGGCCGGAGCCCAGCGCCGCGGCCTGGCCGCCCGCTCGCTCGATCTCCTGGAAGAACGCCCAGGCCGCGTCGGCGAGTTCGACGGTCAGCCGCTCCATGTACCAGGAGCCGCCCGCCGGGTCGATGACCCGGGCCAGATGTGACTCCTCCAGCAGGATCGTCGACGTATTGCGGGCGATGCGCCGGGCGAACGCGTCCGGCAGACCCAGCGCGTGATCGAACGGCAGCACGGTGATGGAGTCGGCGCCGCCGACTCCCGCGCCCAGGCACGCCAGCGTCGTCCGCAGCATGTTCACCCACGGATCGCGACGGGTCATCATCACCGGCGACGTCACCGCGTGCTGACGCTGTGCACCGGCGCCCGGAGCCCCGCACACCTCGGCCACCCGCGCCCACAGCCGGCGTGCCGCCCGCAGTTTGGCGATGGTCAGGAACTGGTCGGCCGTCGCGGCGTACCGGAACTCCACCTGCGCGCAGGCCGCCTCGACGGAGAGCCCCGCCCCGGTCAGCGCCCGCAGATAGGCCACACCCGTGGCCAGCGAACTGCCCAGTTCCTGGGCGGCCGAGCCACCGGCCTCGTGGTAGGGCAGCGCGTCCACCGTCAGAGCCCGCAGCCCGGGGTACTCCTTTGCGCACCGCTCCGCCCAGTGCACGGCGGACGCCAGATCCGGAGCCTCGCCGCTGCGCGCCGCCTGCCCCAGCGGATCCGCGCCGAGACTGCCGCGCACCGATGCCGCGGCAACCTCGCGCGCCTGATACAGCCGGAGTAGTTCCGTGGCCGCGGCGTCGAGTTCACCGCCCGCGTCGAGCGCGAGGGGGGCCAGATCGAGGTAGACACCGTCCAGCGCTCGCGTCAGACCGGACACCGGTACACCCGCGGTACCGCCGACGGTCAGCCACAGCGACGTGACACCGTTCTCCAGATCCGCGAGCACGGCCTCGTTGAGCCGGGCCGGATCCATCAGGCTGTGCCGCTGCCTTACGTCCCAGCCGCCCACCGTGTTCCCCGCGGCCTTGCTGCCGCGGGTGAAGGGAGCGAAGCCCGGATATCCGGCATCGGGCGCGTCATCGCGCGAGGTGTAGAGAGGGCGGGTGATGAGCCCGTCCTCCACCGTGGTGGACAACGCTTCCTCGGCGGCCGAACCCGCAACATCCTTGCCCGACTTGCGCAGCACACCTTCGACCAGGCTCTGCCACTGCTCATGGGCTGGATCAGGGAACTCGGCGGCCAACGAAAGCCCGTCAGCAGGCAGGACCGTCATGCCTGGATGCTAGGCGAAGGCTCAGATGAGCAGCAGGGGAACCGCCTGTGACCTTGCCCTCTCCCCACGCGCTTGATCCAGTACGGACGGTGGCGTAGTCGGAGATTCGTCAAGACCTTGGTGTTCTCTCGACTCCTGCTGGCATGTGCCGTGACAGGCCCGAGGGCGGCCCTCGTCACGTCCGGCCGGGCACGGTCCGCGACCGACTGCCGTCGGCAGTGGACTCCGAGTGTTGATCATCTCCGCCGGGACGTCGGATACGGTCACCGAGGTCACCCCCGGAACAGCAGCCGAATGGGGGCTCACCGCGGGTACGGCCGTGTGGACCCGCGTCAAGGCAACCGAGGTCACCCCGTCGTTCCCTGCCCATGGCGGCTGCAGAGGTCGTCGCCACGGGCAGATTGTCGCAGTGCGGCACTAAATGACCGAAGTTATGCTGCTGGCATTCCATCCTTCAGGAGAGGAAATGCCCGTGGCTGTGGGACCAGTGGAGTACATCGTCGTCGCATTCCCCGGCAGTCATTTCACCGGGGCGATCGCGCCGGCGCTGGCGGAAGTGGTCGCCTCGAAGGCAGTGCGAATCCTCGACCTCACGTTTGTGTACCGCGCCGAGGACGGCACGCTCGACATGGTCGAACTGGAGGACCTCGACCCTGATGACCTGGTGTCCTTCGAGCCGGTCGAGGGAGTGGTCAGCGGCCTGCTGAACAGCGAGGACATCCGCGCCCTCGGGGAGAGCGTGCCCCGGGGCAGCTCCGCCGCACTGATCGTGTGGGAGGACCTGTGGGCGGTACCGCTCACGGAGGCCGTTCGCGCCTCGGGCGGCCAGCTGGTGGCCCATGAGCGGATCCCGGCCGACGTCGCGGAAGCGGCCGTGGCCGCCTCCGGTTCCGCCGGCTGAACCCGTCCCGCCCGCCGACCGTCGCCATCACCGCATCGCACTGGAAGGGGCGCACATCATGCCGATTTTCCGAGGACCGGGCATGAACCGCCGCGGACCGGGACTGCTGGGCGCCGTCGCGCGCACAGCCGTCGTCGCCGGAACCGCATCGGCGGTCGGTGGACGGGTCCAGAGGCATCAGCAGCAGAAGCGGGGAGCCCAGGAGGTGGCCGCACAGCAACGGGTGGAGGAACAGCGGGCCGTACAACAGCAACAGGCCATGCAGCAGCAGATGGCGCCGTCCGCGCCTGCGGCGGACGACCTTCTCGACCGACTGGAACGGCTGGCCGAGCTGAAGAAGCAAGGCGTTCTGACTGAAGCCGAGTTCGAGGCGCAGAAGGCGAACATTCTGGCAGGCTGACCCGGCCGCCGCCCACCGCCCCGTTCCCGGCGTTTTCTTTTGTCGATCTCCCGGCGGCCTGCGAGTTGATTCGGCCGAGCCGAATCAATGGATCAGCCATGTCCGGAATAAGGGGAGTTCATCGTGCAGACCGCCAGGCCCGTTCCGGCAGCCACCGTCATCAATATGCGCGACCTGGGCGGCATTTCGCTGGGTCCCGACCGCCGCGTCCGGCCCGGTGCGGTGGTGCGCTCCGGTCAGCTCAGTGAACTCGACACGGTGCGCGACCCGGCGGTGGCCGCCCTCGGCATCCGTACGGTCATCGACCTGCGGACCGCGGATGAGCGCATGGCGGCCCCGGACCGTCTGCCTCCGGGAGCCCGGCTGTTCGTCGCCGACGTCCTCGGTGACAAGCCGGGCGTGGCACCCGCCCGGCTGCGCGCGCTGCTCGCCGACCGGGTGGCCGCGGACGAGCTGCTCGGGGGCGGAAAGGCCGAGGGGCTGTTCGCGCAGACATACCGGCAGATGGTGCTGTCGCCGGGCGCCTCGGCCGCGTACCGGGCCTTCGTCGAGACGGCCGCGGACGACGGGGCCCGTCCGGTGCTCTTCCACTGCACGGCGGGCAAGGACCGCACCGGCTGGGCCACCGCGTTGCTCCTGCTGATGGTCGGGGCCTCGCGCGAGGTCGTACGTGCCGAGTTTCTTGCCGTGAATCCGGTGGTGCGGGCCGCCTTCCGGCCGTATGTGCAGGGCTTTCTGGACGCAGGTGGCGACCCGGAGATCGCCGCCGCGATCATCGAGGTCCGCCCCCGCTATCTCGACGTCGCCCTGGATGCCATGGACGAGCGGTGGGGCGGGCTCGACGGATATGTGCGCGACGGGCTGCGGATCCCCGAGCCCGTGGTGGAGCGGCTGCGGAGCCGGCTCGTGGTCTCCGCCTGATCCCGGAGCCGGCCGTCGACAGGGCGTCCGTGGGTTGACTTGATACCCCTAGGGGGTATGTTGTTGGCCTGTCGGAAGCGCCTGCTTCCCTGTCGATGGAGGCCGTCATGAACAACGGACTGAAGATCACCGTCTTTGCCGCCGCGCTTGCTGCGACCTTCGGGACGGCGTACGGCGTCGGCAAGGGGGTCGACCCGATGGTCTCCACCGGCGCTCACGCGCCGCAGCAGCGCAGCGGCCACGGCGCCACCGGGCGGGACGGTGCGGCCGAGCACGGGCCCGGCGGACTGCAGATATCCGAGGACGGCTACACGCTGGCGCTCGACGCACCCGAGGTCGCCGCGGGCGGCCGGACCGGGATCCGGTTCGCGATCGAGGACGACGCCGGCCGCAAGGTCACCGCCTTCCGGAGCGAACACGGCAAGGAACTGCATTTCATCCTCGCCTCGCGCGACCTCACCGAGTACCGGCATCTGCACCCCGTCCGAGCGGCCGACGGCACCTGGTCGACCTCCGTCGATCTGCCGAAAGCCGGTGACTACCGGGCATTCGCGGACTTCACCCCGGCCGCCGAAGGCGCCAAGAACGTCACGCTGGGCGCGGATCTCCCGGTCTCCGGCGCCTACCGCCCCGCCGCTCCGCCGGCCGCCCGCAGCACGGCCGAGGTCGAGGGCTACCGGGTCGCCCTCGGTGGCGAACTCCGGGCCGGCCGGGAGAGCGAACTCGAACTGACCATCAGCCGCAACGGAAAGCCGGTCACCGATCTGCAGCCCTATCTCGGTGCTTACGGGCACCTTGTCGCCCTGCGCTCCGGGGACCTCGCCTATCTGCATGTCCACCCGAACGACGGCGGCCCCGGACCGGTGGTCTCCTTCACGGCGACGGCGCCCAGCGCGGGGACGTACCGCCTGTTCCTCGACTTCCAGCACGAGGGGAAGGTCCGCACCGCCGCCTTCACGGTCGAGGTGAAGCCCTCGATGACGGCCCGGACCGAGGCGAACAGTGGGCACCAGCATTGAGGGGCCCGGCCCTCGGTATCGTGGAGGGACGGGATCACGGGTTCTCCGAGAGGGGCGTACGGTGACCGAGCGCAAACCCCCGGGCGTCAGCTTCGAATCATGGGTCGACAAGCAGATCCACGATTCCGAGGAGCGCGGCGACTTCTCCCAACTGCCGGGTTTCGGCAAGCCGCTGCCCGATATCGACCGCCCGTACGACGAAGCCTGGTGGATCAAGGCGAAGATGCAGCGCGAAGGCGTGTCGATGCTCCCGCCGGCCCTGGCCCTGCGCAAGGAGGCGGAGGATGTGCGCGAGGCGGTGTCCGGAGCGCGTTCGGAGGCCGAGGTGCGCCGGATGCTCACCGAGGTCAACGAGAAGATCGAGGCGGCGATCCGGCGGCCGCCGCCGGGGCCGCTGCTGAATCTGCGCCCGTTCGACATCGACGCGGTGGTCGGGGAGTGGCGTGACGGACGCGGCTCGGGGTAGGTCCGGGCGGCGGCCCGTCCACTGATGCGTAATACTCCCTCTATGAGACCGAGTGTTACGTCGTCGAGTGGCGAGATGGGCCGCGGCGCGGTGCGGGTCCGGCGGGCGACGGCGGGCGACGCGAAGCGTCTCACCCGGCTGGTCAGGAACTCCCGTGCCTACGAGGGGCCCTACGCGCCCATGGTCGCCGGATACCGGGTGGGAGCCGACTACATCGAGACGCATCGGGTCTTCGCCGCCGTCGAGTCGGCGGAGTCCGGTTCCGGTCGGCTGCTTGGCTTCTACTCGCTGATCCTCGACCCGCCGGAATTGGACCTGATGTTCGTCGCCGACGATGCTCAGGGCCTCGGGATCGGCCGCCTGCTCGTCCGGCATCTGTGCGGCGAGGCGCGGAATGCCGGACTCACCGGCGTCCGCATCGTCTCGCATCCGCCCGCCGAGGGCTTCTACCGCAGTGTGGGCGCGCAGCGGACCGGCACCGAGACCGCCCGGCCGCCCGCCGTGATGTGGGACCGGCCCGAGCTGATGCTCCCGGTCGGCTGACGGACCGCAGAAGGGCCCCGCCGGGACCCGGATACCCGGTCCCGGCCGAACCCCACGTGTGCCGGGCCCCGCTACGAGGCGAAGCCGCCGTAGGGACGCGTGATGATCTCCATGGCATGGCCGGCGGGATCGAGGAAGTAGATACCCCGGCCACCGTCATTGTGGTTGATCTCGCCCGGATGCTTCTGGTGCGGATCGGCCCAGTAGGTGATCCCGAGTTCCTTGATGCGGGCGTATGCGGCGTCGAACTCCGCTTCCGACACAAGGAAGGCGTAGTGCTGCACGGTGATCGATTCGGCGTCAATGGTCGCGAAATCCAGCGTGACCCCGTTCGCGGTGGCGACCGCGATGAACGGACCCCATTCCGCGCCGATTTCCAGACCGAGGATGTTCGCCAGGAATTCGGCGGATTCCCGCTTGTTCCGGGCGTGAATGATGGTGTGATTCAGTTCGACTGACACTGTGGAATGCCTCCAGTGGGCATCTCACGGGCACCTCCACGCCTCACCCGGCCGGTGACCGACGCGCGATGCCGTACCCAAGATCGTAGGCGAGCCGGCGCCGGGCCGTCGAGTGAGTACGGGGGAGGGGATACGGAACCATTCCTTCCCGGCCGGTCTACGTGTCCTCCGGAGCCTCCGTGACCTCCACGACCTCCGCGGCCGGGTTCCGGACGTCCGTGACGGTGAACAGTCCACCGTCCGGATCCAGCAGCGTGGCTTCGCTGCCCTCGGTCGTCGACCGCTCCTCGACGACCGAGCCCCCGTGCTCGCGCGCCGAGGCCACCGCCGCCGCCACATCGTCCACCGGGAAGTGGACCTGCCAGTGCGGACGGATCAGCGGATCGGGTGCCGCCTCGACCGCCCCGGAGCTGATGCGGGCGAGCTGCCTGCCGCCGCACTCCACGATGACCTCGTCCTTCGCGTACGACACCTCGCAGCAGCCGGGGCGTCCGGTCGCCCAGTCGAGGACCTCGCCATAGAAGATCGCCGCCTCGAAGGCGCTCCTGGTGCGCAGCCGGAGCCAGGCGTGCGAGTAGTTGTCCGGTGCCGGGGGAGAGGTCGCCGGCGCCCTGCGCTCCCAGAATCCGAACACGGCGCCGTCGCGATCCGCTGCCAGCGCCCCGCGCCCCTTGCCGAGGGCCAGCGGCCCCACCGCGACCGTTCCGCTGCGCTCGCGGATCCGTGCGGCGGTCACGTCCGCGTCCCGGACGGCGAAGTAGGGCGTCCAGACGACGGCGACCTGATAGGCCGTCGCCACTGCCGCGATGCCGGCCACGGGCACCTCGTCGCGGCGCGCCACGGAGAACTCCTGGCCCAGCTTGCCCGCACGGAAGGACCAGCCCAGTACGGCGCTGTAGAACGCCTGCGCCGATTCCAGGTCGCGGGTCATGAGGTTGACCCAGCAAGGAGCGGCCGACCCTGTGAGCGCAGCCGGCGCGGACACCGTCCTGGGTTTGCTTCCGGTCATGGTCCCACTGCCTTCGTCGGGTCTGCGGCATGCGTGTGCCGGTGGCCGTCGGGCCCCTACCAGCCTCACTTCGGTCGGCCGCTCCCGCAACACACGCCGGAGCGGTGCCGCTGCCGCGGGCAAGCAGGTCGCACTCCGCCCGGCGGGGCGCAGGTGTGATGTCGAGGAGGATGTGGTCGGCCCGCGGTCACTCCTGGGATTCCGGTTCAGTCGCGTGGCTCGTCCCTGTCCCGGTGAATGGGCTCGTTCCCGTGGTCACCGAGTTCGTAGGGCCAGAGCCCCCGTCCGTCGGCCGGGAAGCTGTCGTCGCCGTGGATGTCACGTTCTTCCAGGTGAGTCCGGTGGTCCGGCCGCGGCGGCTGCTCGTCCGGCCGCGGGGGCGGGAGTTCCTCGGCCCGGCGCCGCTTGCCCAGCCAGACAGCACCGATCAGCACGGCCACCAGGACCACTCCGACAATCGGCAAAACCACCCCGGTCGCGTCCCGCCCGTCTGCGAGGGGCAGGGCCAAGGAATTGAGGGCTCCGTTCGAAACGTCCATGCATGCCGGATACCCCGGCAAGCGGCCGTCACTCGGTAATAGCTATTAATTCATGTTTTAAGTGGATATAAGTCAAAAAGTGTTTCGTTGCTCAGCGGCCTCGATGGCCGAGCGGTGGACACACTGCTCCTTCCCGTGGCGGAGCGGTCTGTCCGGACGTAGCCCCCGTCGGGGCGGGCGGCACGGGTTTCGCCGCAGCCGTGCCCATCCGCCGCCGTCCCCTTCGTGTCGCCGACGCCCAGCCGTGGGGTGAGCCTGGAGAGGATTCCCGGATCGCCGGAGGGATGCGATGGCAGTGCCGAATCCGATCGGCCGTCGGCCGGTCCACCGACAGCTGACCAGCGGCGATCCGCTGGGCAGAGGGCGTGCGGCGATGTCGCGGCGTACGGAGGGCCTCCGGTCACGGACCGCGGCCTCCGCCGAGGATCCGGTCCACACCGTCGGTCCCCGGCGCGGGGACGTACGGCAGAACCCCGAGCGGAAGGAACCCCCGTGAACAGCACACAGTCGCAGACGGAGGAGAGCCGGTACGGAAAGGAGGTGTCGCTCGCCATCAGCGGATGCGCGAAGGATGACGCACGAACGGTCTTCGACGTCCTGCGGGCCGCCTTCGCCACTGACCGGGCCCTGGTGGACGTGCCGCAGGACCTGGCGGGAAAGCGCCCCACGGTATGGACCGTGACCGTCGACGTGTCCGAGGCGCGGGTGGTCTCGGGTCCCGTCGCGCTGGGCAAGCCCGTGAAGGTCGATGTGCAGGGCGGTTACTGGGCGGTCGAGGAGCTCAGGAAACACCTTGCCGACGCCTTCGCGGTGCAGGTCGTCGGAACGGTCTCCGGTGATCAGGAGGAGGAGGTGCGCCTGCGGCTGGAGAGCCGGTAGGGCGCGGGACCGAACCGGCGCGGGGCAATGAACCGGAAAGCCGGTGCACATCTGGTATAAAGCACCCAAAGTCACAGTGACGAGAGGTGCGGGCGAGTGGATCCCACCAGCGAGCGGGAGGACAGTTCCGGACAGCGGGGGGAGACCCGTCACCGTTCCACCCTGGCGCTGCACATCAACGGCACGGCACGGACCCTGACGCTCGATCACCGCACGACCGTCCTGGACGCGCTGCGCGAACACCTGGGTCTCACCGGCGCCAAGAAGGGCTGTGACCACGGCCAGTGCGGGGCGTGCACCGTCATCGTCGACGGCCGGCGCGCCAACAGCTGTCTCCTGCTCGCCGTCGCACACGACGGGGCCTGCATCACGACCGTCGAGGGCCTTGCCGACGGTGACCGGCTGCATCCGGTCCAGGAGGCATTCCTGGCCAGGGACGCCCTGCAGTGCGGCTACTGCACTCCCGGTCAGATCTGCTCGGCTGTCGGCATGCTCGGTGAGGCGGCGGACGGCTTTCCGTCCCACGTCACCGAGGACGGCGAGGACGGCTCCGCCCCGGCGCGGCTCACCGCCCCCGAGATCCGTGAGCGGATGAGCGGCAACCTGTGCCGCTGCGGCGCCTACCCGCGCATCGTCGAAGCGATCGAGGACGTGGCGCCGTGAAACCGTTCGGATATCTGCGCGCCCGCACCACTGACCAGGCGGTCAGCGCGATGACCTGCCACCCTGGGGCCGTCTTCCTCGGCGGGGGCACCAATCTGATCGATCTGATGAAGCTCGGTGTGGCGACCCCGGATCTCCTCGTCGACGTCAGCGGACTGCCCCTGGACCAGGTGGCGGACACCCCCGACGGAGGTCTGCGCATCGGTGCGACCGTACGCAACAGTGACCTCGCCGCCCACCACGCCGTGCGCACCCGCTACCCCGCTCTGTCGCAGGCACTGCTCTCCGGAGCCTCCGGGCAGCTCCGCAATACCGCTACGACCGGCGGAAACCTGTTGCAGCGCACCCGATGCCCGTACTTTCAGGACACCTCGAAGCCGTGCAACAAACGGGCACCGGGCACCGGCTGCCCCGCCCGTGAAGGCGCTCACCGCGACCTGGCGGTCATCGGCCACTCCGAGGCATGTGTCGCCACCCATCCGTCTGACATGGCCGTCGCCCTGGCAGCCCTCGATGCCACGGTCCAGCTGTTCGGGCCGGACGGCGAGCGGAGCGTTCCCGTCACCGACTTCCACCGGCTGCCGGGAGACGCCCCCGACCGCGACACCGTGATCCGGCCGGGCGAGCTGATCACCGAGGTGCTGCTGCCGCCGCGTCCCGACAGCGCCGTCTCCGCCTACCGCAAGGTCCGCGACCGTGCCTCGTACGCCTTCGCGCTCGTCTCCGTCGCCACCGTCGTCACCGTCCGCGACGGCCGCATCGAGCATGCGGCACTGGCCTTCGGCGGGCTCGCCCACCGCCCCTGGCGCGCCCGCGCCGCGGAAGAGATCCTGCGGGGCGCCGCCACCACCGACGACACCTTCACCCGGGCCGTGGACGCCGAACTCGCGACCGCCCGGCCGCTGCGCGACAACGCATTCAAAGTCGAGCTCGCCCGCAGCCTGGCCGTCGACGCACTGGCCGCACTCACCGCCCGCATCTGAGGAAGGGGCCTTCCCACCATGAGCGACGCCCCCCAGCTGCTGGGCAGCCCCGTGGTCCGCATCGAGGGCCGGGACAAGGTCACCGGCGCCGCCCGCTACGCCGCCGAGCACACTCCGCCGGGCTGTCTGTACGCCTGGCCCGTACCGGCCACCGTCGTACGCGGCCGGATCACGGCGATCCACACCGACGAGGCACTCGCCCTGCCCGGCATGCACACCGTCCTCACCCATGAAAACGCCCCGAAGCTGAAGCAGCCCGACGACCCGGTCCTCGCCGTCCTCCAGGACGCCCGGGTTCCGCACCGGGGCCGGCACGTCGCGCTCGTGGTGGCCGACAGCTTCGAATCGGCCTGTGCCGGGGCCGAGGCCGTCCGGATCGAGTACGAGAGTGCCGGGCACGATGTCCTGCTCGGCGAGGACCACCCGGGCCTATACACACCGCGGACGGTGAACGGGGGATACCCTGCCGTTCGCGAACGGGGCGACTTCGACCGCGCCTTCGCCGTGTCCCCCGTACAGATCGACGCCACGTACACGCTCGGGCCCCTGCACAGCCACCCCATGGAACCGCACGCCTCCACCGCCATGTGGGCGGACGACGGGCAGCTGACCGTGTATGACTCCAGCCAGGGCACCGGAACGGTCCGCGACTCCCTGGCCACCGTGTTCGGACTCCGGCCCGAACAGGTCACGGTCGTCTCCGAACACGTCGGCGGTGGCTTCGGCTCCAAGGGCACCGCGCGCCCGCAGGCGGTCCTGGCCGCCATGGCCGCGCGCCACACCGGACGCCCCGTCAAACTCGCCGTGCCTCGACGCGAACTGCCCGCCGTCGTGGGTCACCGCGCCCCCACCGTGCAACGCGTCAGACTCGGCGCGGAACTCGACGGTGCCCTCACCGCGCTCGCCCACGAGATCATCACCCACACCTCCACGGTCAAGGAGTTCGTGGAACAGGCGGCCGTACCGGCTCGCACGATGTACTCGTCCGTGCACAGCCGTACCGGCCACCGGGTGACCGCCCTGGACGTGCCCAGCCCCTCGTGGATGCGCGCACCCGGCGAGGCCCCCGGCATGTACGCGCTGGAGTCGGCCATGGACGAGCTGGCCGTGGCCCTCGGTATCGACCCCGTCGAACTGCGCCTGCGCAACGACCCAGAGTACGAACCCGATACCGGCCGCCCCTTCAGCAGCCGCGGCCTCGCCGCCTGCCTGGCGGAGGGCGCCGCACGGTTCGGCTGGTACGACCGCGATCCGAGCCCCGCGGTCCGAAAGGAAGGCCCACTCCTGCTCGGTACAGGCGTCGCCTCCGCCACGTACCCCGTATACATCGCCGGCTCCAGCGCCTCGGCGCACGCCGCCGCCGACGGCACCTACCGCATCAGGATCAATGCCACCGACATCGGCACCGGCGCCCGCACCGTCCTCGCGCAGATCGCCGCGTCCGTGCTGGGCACCCCCGTGGCCGACGTCCGGATCGACATCGGCAGCAGCGCGCTGCCCGAAGCGCCCCTGGCGGGCGGTTCCGCGGGTACGGCCTCCTGGGGCTGGTCCGTGCACAAGGCGTCCACCGCTCTGGCACGACACCTGCGCGAGCGCACCGGACCCCTGCCCGACGACGGCCTCACGGTCACCGCCGACACCGTGGAGGAGACGGCTGCGCAATCCCCTTACGCACGGCATGCGTTCGGCGCGCACTTTGCCGAAGTCGCCGTCGACAGCCGCACCGGTGAGGTCCGGGTGCGCCGCATGCTCGGCGTCTTCGCCGCCGGACACATCCTCAACTCCCGTACCGCACGCTCCCAGTTCATCGGCGGCATGATCATGGGGCTCGGCATGGCGCTGACCGAGGGCAGCACGATCGATCCCGTCTTCGGCGACTTCACGCAGAACGATCTCGCCTCTTACCATGTGCCGGTCTGCGCCGACGTCCCGGAGATCGAGGCGCACTGGATCGACGAGGACGACCCGCATCTCAACCCGATGGGCAGCAAGGGCATCGGCGAGATCGGCATCGTCGGGGCCGCGGCCGCCATCGGCAACGCGGTGCGGCACGCCACCGGAGCCCGGCTACGCAATCTCCCGCTCACTCCGGACAAGCTGCTGCCGTATCTGCCCTGACCCCCGGTGAAGCGTGGCACATCGGCAGTGAGCTCATGGGCATGACACTGCTCGGCGCGCAAGCCCTGCTCAGCCCTCTCCCGGGGCTGAGCAGGGCTTTCGGGACAGCTTCCCCGTCCCGTAGCCGCGGCCCGTCGGCCTATGTGTTGCGCAACCGGTCCTACCGGGTCACCCTAAGGAGTGACCTAACAGTGACATCTGCTCACTCTTCGTATGCGGGGGGTCGTTGGTTCAGCGGGCGAAGCAGGTGGGCCTCGATGTGAGGAGCCTCGACGATGACCGTTCCACTCGACCGGCACTATCTGGTCGAACTCCAGGTATCGGCAGAGCGCGTTACCCAGGTGCGACGGATCGTCGCCGCGCATCTGCGCCACTGGAGCCTCGAACTCCACGTCCGGCCGGTGTGCCGGGGCGTGGAGGAGCTGCTGACCAACGTCCACCGGCACGTCGGTGACGAAAACCATTGCGTCGTCGAACTCCGCTGGTCCGGACGGCACCTCACGGTCTCCGTCGCAGACAACAGCTCGGAGATGCCGCGGCTGCTCAGCACCGGCGGCGGTGGTCTCAGCCGTGTGATGGCCCTGAGCCACAGCTGGGGCACCTGCCGGACTCTCGACGGCAAGGTCGTCTGGTTCACCCGCTACGCCGAGGCGCCGCGCAATACCGATCTGGTGCCGCGCGCGCCGCTGCCCGGAGTGGGCGAGTTCCTGCTGCCGCCCGTCTCCGAGCCCGCCCTCGTCTGACGCGGCCGCCGCTGCCGGCCCGACGAAACGGGCAGCGCGCATCCCCAACCGGACCGGTAAGCGGGTCCGTACGCGAAGAAGTCTGGCCTGCCCACCGGCGCGGGGGGGGGGGGGGGGGCGGCGGCACAGCCGCCCCGCGGGGGGGGGCCGCCCCCCGGGCGGGGCGGCGGGGGCGGCGCCGGGGGGGGGGGGGGGGCGGGCGCGCAGCCACGCCC
>NZ_JBICXB010000062.1:0-24624 GCF_043200055.1 Streptomyces sp. NPDC048496
TGGAGCCATGAATCCCACCGCAAGACCGCCCGAACCAAGACCATCGAGGACCTCATCGCAGCGTAATCAACCGGCCACCCGACAGGCTCTCAGGTGTGAAGCTCTTGCGGGAGAGTTCTTCCCCAGGGAGGAACCCGGTGTCGTAGTTGATACCCCGTGCGCGCACGTCATTGTCCCTTCACATAACCGTTGCCGTGTTCCAGCAAGTCAAAGGCGCGCTCGGTGCCCTTGGCCAGAGGGGAACGGCTACCGAAGGTGTCGGCGAATCCGGAAGAACCCAGGGGCGGACCTGACAGACGATCACCCCGGCACGATCAAGACCCCCACCCGCACGAGAACGCCACCTGCAGCCCACACCAGACTCGTGACCAGCCACTTCAGGATGGAAAATCCCCATTGCTGTAGCAGCGCTTAACCGTTGCCGTAGAACTATTCACTTGTGTGGCGCGTAGTAGGTGGGGCAGGTTCGCCGGTTTCCGCGGGCGTACGGCATGTCCTCGGGAACAAGGAACTGCGGGCCCTCGCCCTCTCCGCGGCCCTCACCAACCTGGGCTCACAGATCGGCGCGCCGACCCCACCCCAGCGGAAACCACCCCAGAACGCTGACCCCCGCGAACCCGCCTCGTGGAACCGCCCCACGACCCCGCCCCACGACCCCGCCCCGCGCACGCTCCCCGCGCACACGCACCCGATCAGCCCTGCGAGAACCCACCTGTGCACCCCCCACCCCGTGCGGCAGAGTGGATCCATGTCCGTACTGACGCGCGATGAAGCGCAGACCCGAGCCCAGTTCCTCGACGTGGACAAGTACACGATCGACCTCGACCTGACCACGGGAGAAGACACCTTCGACTCCCGCACCGTCATCCAATTCACCGCACTCGCGGCCGGAGACACCTTCGTCGAACTCAAGCCCGCCACCCTGCGCTCCATCACCCTCGACGGACAGCCCCTCGACCCCGCCGACCTCACCGACAACCGGTTCCCCCTCACCGCACTCACCCCCGGCGCACACGAACTCCGCATCGACGCCGCCATGCGCTACTCCCGCACCGGCGAAGGCATGCACCGCTTCACCGACCCCACCGACGGCGAAACCTACCTCTACACCCAGCTCTTCATGGAAGACGTCCAACGCGTCTTCGCCGTATTCGACCAGCCCGACCTCAAGTCCGTCTTCGCCCTCACCGTCACCGCCCCCGAAAACTGGACCGTCCTCGGCAACGGCATCGCCGAACACACCGGCAACGGCCGGTGGACCATCGCCCCCACCCCACTGATCTCCACCTACCTCGTCGCCGTCGCCGCCGGCCCCTGGCACTCCATCACCACCCAGCACGCCGGACTGCCCTTCGGCATCCACTGCCGCCGCTCCCTCGCCCCCCACCTCGACGCCGACGCCGACGAAATCCTCGACATCACCCGCGCCTGCTTCGACCGCTTCCACGAAAAATTCGACGAGCCCTACCCCTTCGACTCCTACGACCAGGCATTCGTCCCCGAATTCAACGCCGGCGCCATGGAGAACCCCGGACTCGTCACCTTCCGCGACGAATTCATCTACCGCTCCGCCGTCACCGACACCGAACGCCAAGTCCGCGGCATGGTCATCGCCCACGAAATGGCCCACATGTGGTTCGGCGACCTCGTCACCCTCGCCTGGTGGGACGACATCTGGCTCAACGAGTCATTCGCCGAATACATGGGCTACCAGACCCTCGCCGAAGCCACCCGCTTCACCGACACCTGGGTCGACTTCGGCGTCGCCCGCAAGGGCTGGGGATACGACGCCGACCAGCGTCCCACCACCCACCCCGTCGCCCCCGACCCCGCGGCCGTCCCCGACACCGCATCCGCGATGCTCAACTTCGACGGCATCTCCTACGCCAAGGGCGCATCCGCCCTCCGCCAGCTCGTCACCTGGCTCGGCGAAAAGGACTTCCTCGCCGGCATCAACACCCACTTCGCCCGCCACAAATTCGGCAACGCCACCCTCGCCGACTTCATCGACAACCTCGCCTCCGCCACCGACCGCGACGTCCACGCCTGGGCCGACCAATGGCTCCGCACCACCGGCGTCGACACCCTCACCCCCCACGTCGAAGAAACCGACACCACCTGGTCCCTCACCGTCGACCACCACGGCACCCGCCCCCACCGCATCGCCGTCGGCGCCTACGACCACGCCCTCGACACCCAGCCGGGCCCCGACCAGCTCGTCCTCCGCGACCGCTTCGAACTCGACATCCCCCAGGACGGCACCCCCACCACCCACCCCGGCCGCCGCCCCGCCCTCCTCGTCCTCAACGACGGCGACCTCACCTACGCCAAGATCCGCCCCGACACACCCTCCTGGAACACCGTCGTACGCGGCCTCTCCGGCATCCCCGACCCCCTCACCCGAGCCGTCATCTGGAACAGCGCCCGCGACATGGTCCGCGACGGCGAACTCGACCCCACCACCTACCTCGAAACCGCCCGCACCCACCTCCCGTACGAAACCGACCTCGCCCTCCTCCAAGGCGTCCTGACCTTCGCCGGCACCCAGATCGCCGCACGCTACGTCACCCCCGAAAACCGCCCCGCAGCCCTCGCCACCCTCACCGCCCTCTGCCGCGACCTCATCCGCCGCACAGAAGACGGCACCAACCCCGGCCTCCGCCTCACCGCCGTACGCCACCTCATCGACGCCGCCACCCAACCCGACACCATCCAGACCTGGCTCACCGACGGCACCGTCCACGGCGGACCCGAACTCGACCCCGAACTCCGCTGGCGCATCCTCACCCGCCTCGCCACCCTCGGCGCCACCGACGAAACCACCATCGCCACCGAACTCGAGAACGACCCCAGCGCCACCGGACAGGAAGGCGCCGCCCGCTGCCGCGCCGCCCTCCCCACCCCCGAAGCCAAAGCCGCCGCCTGGGACACCCTGTTCAACGACGACACCCTCTCCAACTACCTCTTCACCGCCACCGCACAAGGCTTCTGGCAAGCCGAACAAACCGACCTCACCAGCGACTACATCCCCCGCTACTACCCCGACGTCACCCGACTCGCCACCCGCCGAGGCCCCGCCATCGCCGAAGCCGCCGGCCGCCACGCCTTCCCCATCTACGCCATCACCGCCGACAACCTCCACCTCGGCGAACAAGCACTGGACAGCAACACCCTCATCCCCGCCCTGCGCCGCAAGCTCGCCGACCAGATCGACGACCTCCGCCGCGCCCTCGCCGTACGCAACGCCCACTGACCCACAACCCCGCACCACCCCCACAACCACACACCGCACCACCCGTGCCCGGCCCACCCTCACCACCGAGGGGAAGCCGGGCACACCCATACCACCACTGCCCCCCGCCATCACCCCCACAGCCACCACCCGTCCCCCTTTCGAGTTCAGATCACCGAGCTCACCGCCCACGCCACCAGAAACCCGGACAAGCTGACACTTCCACCCACGCGCACCCGAAGGACCCCACCACCATGCCCACCCCACCCCTCGCCGGAGGCACCACCGGCCCCGCCGCCCTACGCCCCCTCCTCGACACGGTCCTCACCGCACTCCACGACGGAGCCCAACAACGCCACGGCCCCCTCCCCGCCGGCGGACCCCAAACCGTCACCGACCACATACACCAAGCCACCCACCCCCTCATCCCCGACCACGGCACCGGCCCCCACCACGCCCTCCGCACCCTCATCACCGCACTCACCCAAGGCGCCGCAGACCCCGCACACCCCCACTGCACCGCCCACCTCCACACCCCACCCCTCGCCCTCGCCGCAGCCGCCGACCTCGCCGCCTCCGCCCTCAACCCCTCCATGGACTCGTGGGACCAGGCACCCGCAGCCTCAACCCTCGAAACCGACACCACCACCGCACTCGCCGCCGAGATCTACCCCCACCAACCCCACCCCGACGCCCTCATCACCACCGGCGGCACCGAAGCCAACCAACTCGCCCTCCTCCTCGCCCGCGAACGCCACGGCCCCGTACAGACCCTCACCGGCGCCAACGCCCACCACAGCATCACCCGCGCCGCCTGGCTCCTCGGCCTCCCCGAACCCCACACCATCCCCGCTCCCACCGGCGTCATGGACCTCACCGCACTCGAAGAAGCCCTCACCCACCACCCCGGCCCCCACCTCGTCACCGCCACCGCAGGCACCACCGACACCGGCCAGATCGACCCCCTCGACGACATCGCCGACCTCTGCACCACCCACGGCGCCGAACTCCACATCGACGCCGCCTACGGCGGACCACTCCTCTTCAGCCCCACCCACCGCACCAAAATCCACGGCCTCGACCGCGCCCACAGCGTCACCCTCGACCTCCACAAACTCGGCTGGCAACCCGCATCAGCCGGCATCCTCGCCGTCCCCGACCACCACCACCTCCACCCCCTCCACCACCACGCCCCCTACCTCAACGCCCACGACGACACCCAAGCCGGCCTCCCCGACCTCCTCGGCCGCTCACTGCGCACCACCCGCCGACCCGACGCACTCAAAATCGCCGTCACCCTCCAAGCCCTCGGCCGCACCGGACTCGCCGACCTCATCGACCACACCATTAACACCGCCCACCAACTCGCCGACCTCATCACCCACAACCCCACCCTCGACCTCTACCAACCACCCACCATCACCACCGTCCTCTTCCGCCCCACCAACGCCACCGACCACACCGTCGCCACCGTCCGCCGCACCCTCCTCACCACCGGCCAAGCCGTCCTGGGCCGCGCCCACGCCGACAACCGCCTCTGGCTCAAAGCCACCCTCCTCAACCCCCACACCACCCGCCACGACCTCCAAACCCTCCTCGACCTCATCACCCACCTCACCCACACAGTCCAGAAAGGCAACCCACCCCGATGACCGACCGACCCACCCCCGACCCCGGCCAGCCACACGACCTCGTCGGCATCGGCATCGGCCCCTTCAACCTTTCCCTCGCCGCCCTCGCCCACGGCATCCACCCACTCGCCGTGACCTTCTACGAACAACGCCCCGCCTTCCACTGGCACCCCGGACTCCTCATCGACGGCTCCAGCCTCCAAGTCCCCTTCCTCGCCGACCTCGTCACCCTCGCCGACCCCACAAGCCCCTGGACCTTCCTCAACTACCTACGCAGCCGTGACCGCCTCTTCCCCTTCTACTTCGCCGAGCGCTTCCACATCCAACGCGCCGAATACGACGCCTACTGCCGCTGGGTCACCGACCAACTCCCCGGACTCCACTTCAGCCACCAAGTCGACGCCATCCGCTGGAACCCCGAACGCACCCTCTACGAAGTCGACTTCACCCAACTCGACACCCACGGCGAAGTCGAAGCCCTCGGCCGCACCTACACCCGCCACATCGCCCTCGGCATCGGCACCGAACCCTTCATCCCCGACCCCCTCAAACCCCTCGCCGAAGCCGAATCCGTCCCCGTCATCCACTCCGCCGACTACCTCCACCACCGCGAACAACTCCTCCAGTCCGAACACATCACCGTCATCGGCTCCGGTCAATCAGGCGCCGAAATCTTCCTCGATCTCCTCCGCGCCCGCCCCGCCGGACACGAAAAACTCCACTGGCTCGCCCGCACCGGCGCCTTCGCCCCCATGGAGTACTCAAAACTCGGCCTCGAACACTTCACCCCCGACTACAGCCGCTACTTCCACGCACTCCCCGAATCCGTACGCGACGAACTCGTCCCCCACCAATGGCAACTCCACAAAGGCATCGACGCCGACACCATCGCCGCTATCCACGACGAGCTCTACCGACGCACCCTCCACGGCGGCTGGCCCGACACCACCCTCACCCCCGGCGTCCACGTACGCACCGCAGGCCGCCTCGCCAACACCCGCGTCGAACTCCACCTCGAACACACCCAACAGAACACCCGCACCCGCCTCACCACCGACGCCGTCATCCTCGCCACCGGCTACCGCGAACGACCCCTCGACCGCCTCCTCACCGGCCTCACCCCCCACATCCGCCGCGACGCCGCCGGACGACCCCGCATCGACGACCAGTTCCGCCTCGAACTCGACCCCACCGTCACCGGCAACATCTACGTACAGAACGCCGAACGCCACACCCACGGCGTCGGCGCCCCCGACCTCGGACTCGCCGCCTGGCGCAGCGCCACCATCCTCAACAACCTCACCGGGACCAACGCCTACCCCCTCCCACAACGCACCGCCTTCACCACCTTCGGCCTCACCCCCCAGAACACCCCCCACATCCCCCACCAGCACCCCACCCTCATCCCCCTCGCCCAAGGCAACTGACCCCCCACCCACAACAAAAGGCGGCCGCCCCCTCAAAGAGGAGACGGCCGCCACACCCACCCAGCCACCAGTGCCGGGAGAGGCACTAGAACACCGGCACACCATCCCGCGTCAGCCGCCAGTCCACCGAAGCAAACTGCGCAACATCCACCGAACCCTTCGCCTGCACCCAGCCAATGATCGTGTTCCGGATCTCCTCCGAATTCGCCCACAGCTGCTTCGCACCCGGCACATGCGGGAAGTTACCCCCACCGCTCGCCCGATAATTGTTCACCGCCAGCACGAACTCCGCCGCCGGATCGATCGCCTTGCCTTCGAACGACAGATTCACAATCCGCGAACCATTCGGCTTCGCAATGTCGATCTCATACGTCAGACCCGACACCGCGTCATAGTTGTAGTCCGGCGTATTGCCCGCATTCGTCAACTTCGCCGTATCCACCGGAGCACCCGCGGCCGTCTGCACGTAGTACCGCGCCGAGAACTCCAGATAATCCTTGATCTGCGCACCCGTCAGCAACCGTGCCTCAAGCGTGTTCTCGAACGGATACAGACCCGCCGCATCCTTGATCGTCACATTCCCCGCCGGAATCTGCGCCGTACGGGAGAAACACGACGCCTGCGACAGCACAGGCAGCGACGCATACGCGCCACCCGCCAGAGCCGCCTTCACCGTCTCCGCCTGAACCACATTGATCAGATCAATGATCGGCTCGTCCTTCCAGGCCGCCTCCGCCGTCGTCATCGCCGCCGTCGACGTCCCGATCACCTGATTGACGTACGCCACAACCTTCTTGTGCTCATCCGCCAACAACCCCGTGATCTTCGGATCCTCCGCCACCGTGTTCGAGTTCAGCACCCGCGAACCCGCACGCTCCACCACCCAGCGACCCTTCTCCCACACCAGATCGAAGTCGAACAGCGTCAACCGCTGCCCCCACTTCAACGGCTCGGAGAGCACCACCTTCTTGCCCGTCTCCTTGTTCTCCACGAAGTACTCGGGGATCTCCAGGTGAGCATGACCGACCAGAATCGCATCGATACCCGGCACCTGCTCAGCCACCAGCGCCGCCGCGTTCTCCACGTACGGAACCTGGTCACCGTACGACGACGTCCCACTGGTCCCCGAGTGCGCCGACACGATCACGACATCCGCCCCCATGGACCGAAGCCGCGGCACGAACTTCGCCGCCTGCTCCTCCAACCCCGGGAACACCATCTTGCCGCTGACATTCGCCTTGTCCCAGATCGCGATCCCCGGGTTCGTCAGACCCAGAATCGCCACCTTCACATCCGGACCGTGCGGCGTACGCATCCGCTTGATCACATACGGAGCGAACGCCGGCGTCAACGTCTTCGCATCCAGCGCGTTCGCACCCAGCAGCGGAAAATCACACTGCTCCTCGAACTTCCGCAGCACCGGAATGCCGTAGTTGAACTCATGGTTGCCCAGCGCCGCCGCGTCATACCCGATCGCGTTCATCGCCTGCGCCATCGGATGCACCGGACCACGCTTCGCCGTGATCGGATCGACCTTCGCGTAGTAGTACGACAGCTGCGTGCCCTGGATCGTGTCGCCCGCATCGATCATCAGGGTGTTGTGACGGCCCTTCTCCGCACGGACCTGCTCCACCAGCGTCGAGATCTTCGCCAGACCCACATCGTTGTGCGCCTTGTCGTCGAACTCCTTGTCCGTGAAGTAGTCCCAGTTGAAGACATTCCCATGCAAATCGGTCGTACCCATCACCGTGAACGCATACCGCTTCGGCGGACGCCCAGGACCACGACCGTCGGCCTCGGCAGGCACAGCCACACCCCCAGCCAGTGCCACACCGGCCCCGGCCGCGGCCGATGTGCCCAGGAATGTCCTACGGTTCAGCGGCATTTCGTCTCCCATAGATCAGATCTCGCAGTACACAACGCGCGTAGATAATGACCCACCCGCCGCGCCACGCAACACCCCTTGCAGGTTTCTATCTGATGACCACACGGGTCACACCCCGATGCGACAGTGGCCCCATGGCCAACACACCAGCCCCCTACGGCACCCCCGACCACCCCCGCGTCGCCGTCCGCGGCGAAGCCCGCCTCGAAGTCGACCCCGAAACCGCCCACATCACCATCACCGTCGCCGTCCGGGGCAAAGACCGCCAAAAAGCCCTCGAAGACCTCACCCGACGCAACACCCACGTCCTCGAACTCGCACGCACCTACGGACACGCCGTCGAAAAACTCGAAACCGGCGCCTTCTCCATCACCCCCGAACTCGCCGCACGCGGACGCGACGAAAAAATCCGCGCCTACCACGGCCGCGTCCACATCACCGCCGTGCTGGGCGACTTCACCGCACTCGGCGAACTCACCACCCGCATCGCCGACCTCGACATGACCCACATCAACGGCCCCTGGTGGAACCTCCGCCCCGACTCACCCGCCCACGCCGAGGCCCGCCGTCAAGCCGTACAAGAAGCCCTCAAACGCGCCCGCGAATACGCCGGCGCCCTCGGTACCCACCTCACCGCCCTCCTCGAAATCGCCGACCTCGGCGCCGAGAACACCGCCCCCCTCCCACCCATGCCCGCCGCACCCGGCAGCTTCCGCGGCCGCGCCGCATACGGCGGAGCGGAACCCGAAACACCCCCCGCCCTCGACCTCGAACCCCAGCGGCAGACCGTCTACGCCCAGGTGAACGCCCGCTTCACCATGGAACCCCCAAAACTCTGAAAACAATGCTCATCAGAGCGCCCCGCCGCACAATTCAACACTTGTCAATAACCCTTCACCCAAAGGTTGTTGAGACGACACGCAGGCCCAAATCGCTACCCGCAGGTAAGGTCTAGGCTCAAACCATGCGCCGAGCAAAAATCGTCTGCACCCTGGGCCCAGCCACCGATACATACGAGCAGATCAAGGCACTCGTCGAAGCCGGAATGGACGTCGCCCGCTTCAACCTCAGCCACGGCTCCTACGTCGAACACGAACAGCGCTACCGCCACGTCCGCAAAGCCTCCGACGAAACCGGACGCAGCGTTGGCATCCTCGCCGACCTTCAAGGTCCGAAGATCCGCCTCGGCCGCTTCCGCGAAGGCCCCGTACTCCTTGAACGCGGCGACACCTTCACCATCACCGTCGAACCCATCGAAGGCGACCGCGACGCCTGCGGCACCACCTACGAAGGCCTCCACACCGACGTCACCACCGGCGAGCGCATCCTCGTCGACGACGGCCGCGTCACCCTCGAAGTCACCGATGTCGACGGCCCCCGCGTCCACACCACCGTCATCGAAGGAGGCATGGTCTCCGACAACAAAGGCCTCAACCTCCCCGGCGTCGCCGTCTCCGTCCCCGCACTCTCCGACAAGGACATCGAAGACCTCCGCTGGGCCCTGCGCACCGGCGCCGACGTCATCGCCCTCTCCTTCGTACGCAGCGGACGCGACATCGACGACGTCCACCGCATCATGGACGAAGAAGGCCGCCGCCTCCCCGTCATCGCCAAAGTCGAAAAACCCCAGGCCGTCGAGAACATCGACGACATCGTCGCCGCATTCGACGGCATCATGGTCGCCCGCGGCGACCTCGGCGTCGAAATGCCCCTCGAACAAGTCCCCATCGTCCAGAAGCGCACCATCAAACTCGCCAAGCGCAACGCCAAACCGGTCATCGTCGCCACCCAGATGCTCGACTCGATGATCGACAACTCCCGCCCCACCCGAGCCGAAGCGTCCGACGTCGCCAACGCCGTCATCGACGGCACCGACGCGGTGATGCTCTCCGGCGAGACCAGCGTCGGCAAATACCCCATTGAAACGGTCCGCACGATGTCCCGCATCGTCGAAGCAGCCGAGGAAGACATCCTCGCCAAGGGCCTGCCTCCGCTCACCGACCGCAACAAGCCCCGCACCCAGGGCGGCGCGGTCGCCCGCGCAGCCGCCGAGATGGGCGACTTCCTCGGCGCGAAGTTCCTCGTCGCCTTCACCCAGAGCGGCGACACGGTCAAGCGCCTCTCCCGCTACCGCTCACCCATCCCGCTCCTGGCCTTCACCCCGGACCCGGCCACCCGCTCCCAGCTGAACCTCACCTGGGGCGTCGAGACCTTCCTCGGCCCGCGCGTCGACTCCACGGACGCGATGGTCGCCCAGGTCGACGAGGAGCTCCTGCGGATCGGCCGCTGCGAGAAGGGCGACATCGTGGTCATCACGGCCGGCTCCCCGCCGGGTGTCCCCGGATCGACGAACCTGGTGCGCGTGCACCACATCGGCGAGGACGACAGCCCCAAGTAGTTCGGTCGTCAGTGCTTCGGCCCGACGTGAGCGTCCATGAGAGCGACGGACGCCCGTCGGGCGGCGGAGATGTTGAGCGGGCTGCCGCCTCGTGCGAGGGTCGTCCACTCGACCCCGACAGCGGTGAGCGTATCGCTGAACAGCTTGCGGATGTCGTCCGACTTGTTGGTGAAGAAGTACCGGGGGTACTCGTAGCGCCTCCGTTCACCACCGATGAGGCGAGTGGTCCAGTTGATGATCCGGCATCCATCGGAGTGGATGAGGCCGCGGATGAATTCCCATGGGTGGGCCTCCACGATCCTCTGTTGCCAGGGTTCGAGAGCGATCTTGCGGTCGTGCTTCCTGCCTGGTCCGTGCTGAGGGAAGAGGCAGGGCCAGTGCTTGCTGTGGCACGTCACGTACTGGCAGCCCTGACGCTGAACCCGGAACACCTTGTTTCCAGGACGCACGATCTGCATGGCCTCGGCACAGGCGTCGATGAGGCCGGGCCAGGCATCGGCGCAGGCGATACGGAGGAAGTACACACCTCTTTTGGCGGAGCTGATACAACCGTCCCCGAGATAGAGGCCCAGCAAGTAGGCGTACACGGCGGGGTCTTCAGGATCGCTCGGCGTGTCGCCGCACCGCGGACAGTCCGCAGCGCGGCTCCAGCCGAGGGGCTCTATTCGTGTCTGCCACGAACGGATGGCGGCGCGTGAGATGCCGGTCTGCTTGCTTACGGAGTTCTGGCTGAAACCCTGGGCGATGAGTGCCAGAGCACGCTTGCGCGTATCAAGGTCGTACACGTGGCCGAGTCTGGCCGGACCGTGAAGCCGGGCCGCGGATTTCGCGAGGCGATCACACGATCAAGTGAAGCCTTACCATTTCCTTGCGGCCTTGGAATCGAAGGAAAAGTACCCCGAGTCGGACTCGAACCGACACTGTATGGGTTTTGAATCCATTGTCTCTAACCAATTGGACTACCGGGGCTCGCTAAATCGCAGGTTTCCCTCGACCCGCTGAGCATCCACCTTACCGCAGCTAGGTAGGCTCTTGGCAGCAGCACCCTGTCTTGAACGAGGAGCCCCGTGACCACGCCCGAGTCGCCCCAGCCCGTCGCCGACGACGACAAGTCGCACGTCCCGCCGCTGACGACCCGCGTCGTCATCGCCGAGGACGAGGCTCTCATCCGCCTCGACCTCAAAGAGATGCTCGAGGAAGAGGGCTACGCGGTCGTCGGCGAGGCCGGTGACGGCGAGAAGGCGGTCGAGCTCGCCCGTGAGCACAGGCCCGACCTCGTCATCCTCGATGTGAAGATGCCGATCCTCGACGGCATCTCCGCCGCCGAGCGCATCTCCGAGGAGTCCATCGCGCCCGTCCTGATGCTCACCGCGTTCTCGCAGCGCGACCTGGTCGAGCGGGCCCGGGACGCCGGGGCGATGGCGTACCTCGTGAAGCCGTTCAGCAAGAGCGACGTGGTGCCGGCCATCGAGATGGCCGTGTCGCGGTTCGCGGAGCTGAAGGCGCTGGAGAGCGAGGTCGCGGACCTCGCGCAGCGGCTGGAGACGCGGAAGCTGGTGGACCGGGCGAAGAGCATTCTGCAGACGGATTACGGGCTGTCGGAGCCGGCGGCGTTCCGGTGGATTCAGAAGACGTCGATGGATCGTCGGCTGTCGATGCAGCAGCTTGCCGAGGCGTTGATCGAGGATGCCGAGGAGAAGAAGCGGGCGGCGAAGGACGGCGAGTAGCCGTCTGCGTACGTACGGATGAGGCCCGCACCCCGATCGATCGGGGTGCGGGCCTCATCCGTGTGGAGCGGTGTCGGTCAGTCCTCGCCGAGGTACGCCTTGCGGACGGATTCGTCGTGGAGGAGGTTCTGGCCGGTGCCGGAGAGGACGATCTTGCCGACCTCCATGACGTGGCCGTGGTCGGCGAGTGAGAGTGCGGCCTGGGCGTTCTGTTCGACGAGCAGGATGGTGGTGCCCTGGGCCTTCAGCTCGACGATGGTCTGCATGATCTTCTGCATCATGATCGGGGAGAGGCCCATGGAGGGTTCGTCGAGCATGAGCAGTTTGGGCTGGGACATGAGGGCGCGGCCCATGGCGAGCATTTGCTGCTCGCCGCCCGAGAGGGTTCCGGCGGCCTGTTTCCTTCGTTCTCCGAGGATGGGGAAGAGGTCGTAGGCGCGCTGGACGTCCTTCTCGATGCCTGCTTTGTCGTTGCGGAGGTAGGCGCCGAGAAGGAGGTTCTCGGTGATCGTCAGCCGGGGGAAGATGTGGCGTCCCTCGGGGGAGTGGGCGAGGCCCAGGGAGACGATCTTGTGGGCGGGGATGTTGGTGAGTGGTTTGCCCTCGAAGAGGATCTGGCCGCCGATGGGCTTGAGGAGGCCGGAGAGGGTGCGCAGGGTGGTGGTTTTGCCTGCGCCGTTGGTGCCGATGAGGGTGACGACCTGGCCGGCTTCGACGGTGAAGGAGATGCCTTTGACGGCTTCGATCTTGCCGTAGGCGACGCGGAGGTCTTCGACCTGGAGCAGTGCGGTCATTGGGTGTCCTCCTCTTCGGTGCGGGTGGTGCTGGTGGTGCTGGTGGTGCTGGTGGTGCTGGTGGTGCTGGTGGTGCTGGTGTCGTCGTCGGTGGCGGCTTCGGCGTGTGCTTCGGCTTCCGCTGCTTCGACTTCGGCGACTTCTTCGGCGCCGGGGGCGCCTTCGAAGGGGGTGCCGAGGTAGGCGGCGACGACGCGTTCGTCGCTCTGGACGACGTCGGAGGTGCCTTCGACGAGCTTCTCGCCCTGGACGAGGACGGCGACGCGGTCGCAGAGGTTGAAGATGAAGCGCATGTCGTGCTCGATGACGAGGACGGCGATGCCTTGGTCGCGGATGGCGAAGATGAGTTCTTCGGTGACGCGGGTTTCCTGGGGGTTCATGCCGGCGGTGGGCTCGTCGAGGAGGAGGAGTCCGGGGTCGCTGGCGAGGGCGCGGGCGATTTCCAGCTTGCGCTGGTCTCCGTAGGGGAGGTTGCGCGCGAGGTGGTCGGCCTTGTCCTGGAGGCCGATGAATTCCAGGAGTTCCATGGCGCGTTCCCGGCTGGCGTTCTCGGCCTTGGTGAAGCCGGGGAGGCGCAGGAGGGCGGACCAGAGGCCTTCCTTGGTGCGGGTGTGGCGTCCGACGAGGACGTTTTCCAGGACGGTCATGTTGGCGAAGAGCCGGATGTTCTGGAAGGTGCGGGCGATGCCTGCCTGGGTGACGAGGTGGGGCTTGGGCGGCAGGACGGTGCCTTTGTAGCTGACTGTGCCTTCGGTGGGGACGTAGAGCCCGGTGAGGCAGTTGAAGAAGGTGGTTTTGCCGGCGCCGTTGGGTCCGATGAGGCCGACGATTTCACCTGTGTTGACGGTGAGGTCGACGTTGCGTACGGCGGTGAGGCCGCCGAAGCGCATGGTCACGCCGCTTGCGTCGAGGACGGTGGTGGCGGTTTGTGTGGTGGTGGTCATGGTGGTCACGCCCCCGCCTTGGCGATGCCGGCGCCGGTTTCTTCGGACTGCCGTGGTTCCGGTACGTCGATGGGGTCGTTCTCGTGGAACTCGAGCTGTTTCCTGCGGTCGGCGACGAGACCTTCGGGGCGGAAGCGCATCAGGAGGATGAGCGCGATGCCGAAGAGGAACAGCTGGTAGTCCTTCATGAACTGGAGTTTGGCCGGGATGAGGTAGAGCAGTGCCGCGCCGACGAAGGGTCCGCTGAGGGTTCCCATGCCGCCGAGGATGACGGCGGCGAGGAGGAAGGCGGAGTTGGGGGGGACGGAGCCGGCGAACTGGTACTGCTCGGGCGTCACGGTGTAGTTGACGTGTGCCTGGACGGTGCCGGCGAGGCCGGCGAGGGTGGCGCCGAGGGCGAAGGCGAGCAGCTTGAGCCGGAAGGCGTTGATGCCCATGGCGGTGGCGGCGGTTTCGTCTTCGCGGATGGCGACCCAGGCGCGGCCGATGCGGGATTCTCCGGAGCGGCGGAAGACGAGGACGACGACGGCGGTGACGACGAGCATCAGCAGGTAGTAGTTGGCGGGCCTGCTGAGGGTGAAGGGGCCGATGTCGTGGCTGAGTCCGAAGTCGATCCCGAGGAGGTTGAGGTCCGGGATGCTGGGGATGCCTTGGGAGCCGTTGGTGAGGTCGGGTCCGCTGTTGCCGTTGAGGTTGTTGACGGTGACGCGGAAGATCTCTCCGAAGCCGAGGGTGACGATGGCGAGGTAGTCGCCGCGCAGTCGGAGGGTCGGGGCGCCGATGAGGACGCCGAAGACGAGTGAGACTGCGGCTCCGGTGAGGACGGCGGCCCAGAAGGGGAAGTGGACGCCGATGGCGGAGAGTGGTGCGCCGGAGACGAGGGCCGCGGCGTAGGCGCCGACGCCGAGGAAGGCGACGTAGCCGAGGTCGAGGAGGCCGGCGAGGCCGACGACGACGTTGAGGCCGAGGGCGACGGTCGCGAAGATGAGGATGTTGACGCCGATGAGGGCGTATTCCGCGGTGTCCTGGGTGAAGGGGAAGCAGAGTGCTGCGACCAGGGCTGCGGTGAGGGCGACGTTGCGGTGCTTCGTGGTCAGCGCGGTGATGCGGGAGATGAGTCCGGCGCGGGTGATTGCGGTGAACGCGAAGGCTGCGGTGATGAGGAAGCCGATGAACTGTTCGGATTCGTCGGTGGGGATGTCGATGCCGTAGGTGAAGACGTACAGCATGGCGCCGAAGGCCGCGGTGATGATGAGGATTTCGGCCCAGGCGGGGAGTGCTTTGGCGCGGGGTGCCGCGGGCGCGGTGAGGCTGTTGCGGAAGCGCTGCCAGGCGCCGGGCCGGGGTTCGTGCTGGGGGAGTGGTTCGTCGCTGGGGAGTGCGAGTGCGGCGATGGTGGTGATGAGTGCGCCGATGCCGCTGACCCATGCGCCGGGTTCGAGGTTGACGACGCCGCCGAGTTCGTAGGCGATGGCTCCCATGGTGTAGCCGGTGGTGCCGAGGGTGCCGAGGGCGAGGAGTCGGACGGGGCTGTTGGTGCCGCCGGGGGTGAGCCAGCCGAGTCCTCGGATGCCGTATCCGCTGAGTACGAAGAGGAGGGTGAGGGCGGCGCTGGTGAGGGTGAGGATCTGGAGGCCGCCGGGGTAGCCGGTGACGGTGAGGTCGCCGGGGAAGTCGGTGGTCCAGGTCCAGGCGAGGAAGGTGCCGGCGAGGGCGATGGCGGCGCCTGCGGCGGTGAGGGCGCGGGCGACGGGGGTGGGCAGTGGGATGAGCGTGTCCCGGGCCGGTGTGGTGTGGGTGGTCATCCTTATCACGCCCGATCCGCGACGCGTTCGCCGAGCAGACCCTGGGGGCGGAGCAGCAGGACGACGATGAGGAGGACGAAGGCCCATACGTCCTTCCAGGCGCCGCCGCCGAAGAGGTCCATGCCGGGGACGTCGCTCATGTAGCCGGTGGCGAGGGATTCGGCGACGCCGAGTACGACTCCGCCGAGCATGGCGCCGTAGATGTTGCCGATGCCGCCGAGTACGGCTGCGGTGAACGCCTTGAGGCCCATGAGGAAGCCCATGCGGAAGCCGATCTGGCCGTTCTTGAGCCCGTAGGCGACGGCTGCGACGGCTGCGAACGCGGCGCCGATGGCGAAGGCCATGACGATGATGCGGTCGGTGTTGATGCCCATGAGCTTGGCGGTGTCGGGGTCCTGCGAGGTTGCCTGCATGCCGCGGCCGGAGCGGGTCTTGGAGACGAAGAGGCCGAGGGCGATCATGCAGACGGGTGCGGCGATGAGGACGAAGAGGTCACCGCGTTGGATGTTGGCGCCGAGGAAGTCGAAGGCGTCGCCCTTGAACTGGGGGAAGGGGTGGTCCTTCGTGGCGTCGGGGTACCACTTCCAGATGGCCTGCTGGAGTGCGAGGGAGAGTCCGATCGCGGTGATCAGCGGGGCGAGTCTGGGGGCGGTGCGCAGGGGCCGGTAGGCGAAGCGTTCGGCTGCGACGCTGATGGCGACGGAGCATATGACGCCGCCGATGATCATGAGGGGGACGATTGCGAGGAGGTTGGAGCCGGCCGGCATCCAGAGGTACACGGTGAGAGCTCCGAAGCCTCCGATCATGAAGATCTCGCCGTGGGCGAAGTTGATGAGCTGGATGATTCCGTAGACCATCGTGTAGCCGATCGCGATGAGACCGTACATCGCGCCGAGGATGAGTCCATTGGCCAGCTGTTGCGGCAGTTCGTTCACCGCAGGGCCTCCGTGGAGTGGTTCGGATATGGCACCGCGCGGGAGCGCTGGTAGCGCTCCCGCGCGGTCTGGTTTGCTTTGTTCTGTGTGACCGGGAGGGCTTGGTCAGTCCTTCTTGTAGGCCTCGCTGAGCTTGGAGACCCACTTGCCGCCGTCGACCTGGTAGGCGGTCATCATGGTGTTGGTGGTGTCGCCGAATTCGTCGAAGGCGACGGGGCCGGTGACGCCGTCGAAGCTGACCTTGCCGACGGCCTCGAGGACCTTGGCGCGGGCGTCGGCGGGGAGCTTGCCGTCGTTGGCGGCGACGACGGCCTTGACGGCCTCGATGATGGCCCAGGTGGCGTCGTAGGTGCCGCCGCCGTAGGCCTCGTAGGCGTCCTTGTAGCCGGCCGCCTGGTAGTCCGCGATGAACTTCTTGGCGGAGTCGAGCTCCTCGACGGGCTTGCCGACGGAGGTGGCGATGTCGCCCTGGGCCTTCTTGTTGAGCTTGATGAAGTCGGCGCTGTACATGCCGTCGCCGCCCATGAGGGGGATCTGGACGCTGTCCTTGAGCTGCTGGCTCAGGGGTGCGCCGGCGGGGTACTCACCGCCGTAGTAGACGGCCTTGGCGCCGGACTTCTTGACCTTGGTGACGACGGCGTTGAAGTCGCGGTCGTCGGGGTTGACGTGGTCGGAGCCGGCGATCTTGCCGCCGAGCTCGGTGAACGTCGCCTTGAAGGAGGCGGCGAGACCGGCGCCGTAGGGCTTCTGGTCGTCGATCAGGTAGACCTGCTTGATCTTCGCGTTGTTGAAGAGGTACTTCGCTGCGAAGGCGCCCTGGATCTGGTCCGTGGTGGCGGTGCGGAAGTAGGTCTTGTAGGGGCGCTTCTTGTCGCCGGTCTTCCAGTTGTCGCCCTGGGTCAGCTCGGTGCCCGTGTTGGCGGGGGAGATCTGGACGAGGCCGGCGTCGTTGAGCGGCTTCTGCATCGACTGGGAGACGCCGGAGTTCAGGGGGCCGACAACGCCGACGACCTTCTTGTTGTCGATGAACTTGGTGGCGTTCTGCTGGCCGACGGAGGGCTGCGCCTGGTCGTCGAGCGGCTGGACCTCGAAGGTGATGCCGGGGACGGTCTTGTCCTTGTTCGCCATCTTGGCGGCGAGGTCGGCGGAGTTCTTGATGCCGAGGCCGAGGGCGGAGAGGTCGCCGGTCAGGGGCGCGTCGACGCCGATGACGACGGTCTGGTTGTCGCCGCCGCTGCTGCTCTTCTTGCCGTCGTCGCGCGACCCGCAGGCGGTGAGCGTCAGTGCTCCTGTGGTGAGCACTGTGGTGAGGATGAGCAAAGAACGGTGTCGCACGAAAGGTCCTTTCCCTGGCGCGGCCTCCTCTGCTTGAGGTGCCGTGTCGTTCACCGGGCCGTACTGGATTGGTACAGGGCCGTGCTGCAGACGCGCCCGGCGGCGCGGTGACTGGCCGTGACTCTAGGCGTAGGTGGCGGAGTCGGGGATGGGTCGGCGGAGGATGTGACTGTCTTGTTATGCCGTTGAGGAAGGCTTGAGGTGGCTGTGGGGACATGTACGGCTTTTTACTGGACGACGAAGTGGCCGCATTCTGAGAACGCGCAGCTCTGCTAAGGGGCTTGAGGCGATCTTGGTCCTGTCGCGTGGTCGGGGGCGTGAGGGCGCGACGAGGTGCCCGGTGTCTGCGGGGCCGGGTTCTTTGTGCTGCCCGGTGGCGCTCCGGTTTTGCGCGCTTGTTACGCAGTGTTACGCCGGGGGGTGTGTGGTCCACGCCCTGTGGTGTCGGTGGGTCGTGTGGGGATGTCGAGTGGGTCACACAATGGGTTGTGGGGTCAAGGGTGTTGTGTGTGGAAGTTGTTCAACTGCCGTGTGTGGGTGGCTAGTTGTGGGTGGATATGGCTCTGCCCGGCCGGATTTTCCATCCGGCCGGGCAGAGGTGTGTCTTTTGGTGTCGGTAGGTCAGGCGGCGGCAGTCTTGGGGGCGTCGCGGAGCAGACAGGTCAGCCGGGCGGTGCAGACCCGCTTGTCGTGCTCGTCGGTGATGACGATCTCGTAGGTGGCGGTGGAGCGGCCGCGGTGTACGGGGGTGGCGGTGCCGGTGATGAGTCCGCTCCGTACCCCTCGGTGATGGGTGCAGTTCAGGTCGACGCCGACGGCGATCTTGGTGGCGCCGCCGTGGAGCATGGTGCCGACGGAGCCGAGGGTTTCGGCGAGGACGGCGGAGGCGCCGCCGTGCAGGAGCCCGTAGGGCTGGGTGTTGCCTTCGACGGGCATGGTGCCGACGACGCGGTCCGCGGAGGCTTCGACGATCTGGATGCCCATGCGTTCGCCGAGGTGTCCGGCGGAGAAGAGTGCGGGCAGGTCGACGCCGAGGGTGGCGTACTCGTCGATGATCTCCTGGGGGAACTTGGGTGCGGTGTGCTCGCCCATGGGGTCCGGCTCCGATCGTCTGCGGTGGTTCGTCGTTCTCTTGCTGTGTGCATTGTTCTTATCAGACGACTGAGCGAACGCTTAGTGGGTTGGGTGTGCGGATTGTCTCCGGACGCTCTGGTCCCGGACGTCCTACTCCTTGATGTTCTCGAAGCGGACGACGACGGACTTGCTCGCGGGGGTGTTGCTGGTGTCGGCGGTGGAATCGAGCGGGACCAGCACATTGGTCTCGGGGTAGTAGGCGGCGGCGCAGCCCCGGGCGGTGGGGTAGTGGACGATGCGGAAGCCGGGGGCGCGGCGTTCGACGCCGTCCTTCCATTCGCTGACGAGGTCGGTGTAGGCGCCGTCGGTGAGGCCGAGGGTGCGGGCGTCGTCGGGGTTGACCATGACGATGCGGCGGCCGCCCTTGATGCCGCGGTAGCGGTCGTCAAGGCCGTAGATCGTGGTGTTGTACTGGTCGTGGGAGCGCAGGGTCTGCAACAGCAGTCTGCCTTCGGGGAGTTCGGGGTATTCGACGGGTGCCGCGGTGAAGTTGGCCCTGCCGGTGGCGGTGGGGAAGCGGCGGGAGTCGCGCGGGGCGTGCGGGAGGGTGAATCCGCCGGGGTGGGCGATGCGGGCGTTGTAGTTCTCGAAGCCGGGGACGACGCGGGAGATGCGGTCGCGGATCGTTGCGTAGTCCTTCTCGAACTCTTCCCAGGGGGTGGTGGATTTGGGGCCGAGGACGGCGCGGGCGAGGCGGGCGACGATGGCGGGTTCGGAGAGCAGGTGGGGGCTTGCGGGGGTGAGGTTGCCGCGGGAGGCGTGGACCATGCTCATGGAGTCCTCGACGGTGACGAACTGTTTGCCGCTTGCCTGGACGTCCTTGTCGGTGCGGCCGAGGGTGGGCAGGATCAGGGCGCGGGTGCCGGTGACGGCGTGCGAGCGGTTGAGCTTGGTCGATACGTGGACGGTGAGGCGGGCGCGGCGCATGGCGGCCTCGGTGACGGTGGTGTCGGGGGTGGCCGCGACGAAGTTGCCGCCCATGGCGAAGAAGATCTTGGCGTCGCCGTCGCGGAGGGCCTGGATGGAGCGGACGACGTCGTAGCCGTGGTGGCGTGGTGAGGTGATGCCGAATTCCTTGTCGAGGGCGTCGAGGAATGCGGGGGCGGGGCGTTCGAAGATTCCCATGGTGCGGTCGCCCTGGACGTTGGAGTGGCCGCGGACGGGGCAGACTCCGGCGCCGGGCCGTCCGATGTTGCCGCGGAGCAGGAGGAAGTTGACGACTTCGCGGATGGTGGGGACGGAGTGTTTGTGCTGGGTGAGGCCCATGGCCCAGCAGACGATGGTGCGCTTCGAGGCGAGGATCATGGTGAGGGCCTGCTCGATGGTGGCGCGGTCGAGTCCGGTGGCGGTGAGGGTCTCGTCCCAGTCGGCGGTGCGGGCGGCGGCGGCGAATTCCTCGTACCCGTGGGTGTGTTCGGTGACGAAGGTGTCGTCGACGGCGCCTTCGGTCTCCAGGATCATCTTGTTGAGGAGCCGGAAGAGGGCCTGGTCGCCTCCGATGCGGATCTGCAGGAAGAGGTCGTTGAGGGCGGTGCCCTTGATCATGCCCTGGGGTGTCTGCGGGTTCTTGAACCGTTCCAGGCCGGCTTCGGGCAGCGGGTTCACCGAGATGATCCTGGCGCCTGCGGATTTGGCCTTCTCCAGGGCGGAGAGCATCCGGGGGTGGTTGGTGCCGGGGTTCTGTCCGGCGACGATGATCAGGTCGGCCTGGTGGAGGTCCTCGAGGGAGACGCTGCCCTTGCCGATGCCGATGGTCTCCGTGAGGGCGGAGCCGGAGGACTCGTGGCACATGTTGGAGCAGTCCGGCAGGTTGTTGGTGCCGAATTCGCGGGCGAACAGCTGGAGCAGGAACGCGGCCTCGTTGCTGGTGCGGCCGGAGGTGTAGAAGAGCGCTTCGTCGGGGGAGCCGAGGGCGCGCAGTTCCCCGGCGATGATCTCGAAGGCGTGTTCCCAGGTGACTGCCTCGTACCGGTCGGCGCCTTCGGGCAGGTACATCGGCTGGGTGATGCGGCCCTGCTGGCCGAGCCAGTAGCCGCTGCGGGTGGCCAGGTCGGCCACGGGGTGGGCGGCGAAGAAGTCGGGGGTGACGCGGCGCAGGGTGGCTTCTTCGGCGACGGCCTTGGCGCCGTTCTCGCAGAATTCGGCGGTGTGCCGTTTGTCGCCCTCGGGCCAGGCGCAGCCGGGGCAGTCGAAGCCGTTCTTCTGATTGACCTTGAGGAGGGTCTGGGCGGTGCGGCGGACGCCCATCTGCTGTTGGGCGATGCGCAGGCTGTGGGCGACGGCGGGCAGTCCGGCGGCGGCGTGCTGGGCCGGTTCGACGTGTGGTGCGTCCTGGACCGGGTCACCGGTGGGCGGCTTGGTGGCCATGTCTGCTCCCCTTTGAGCCAGCTGCGAACCTGCGCGGTGTCGCTTCGTGTGTTTCCGTGTTCTTCCGTCTCCGGCGATCGTGTCACGCGGCGCGGGGCGGGTGCCGGGCGAGTGGTGTGCGGTCGGGATTGTCGGTGGTCCGTGGCAGGATCGGGGGCGTGGCTGAGACGGCATCGAAGAAGACGGCAGACAACCGACCGCGCCTGCTCCTGATGGACGGGCACTCCCTGGCGTACCGGGCGTTCTTTGCGCTGCCTGCGGAGAATTTCACGACGGGGGCGGGGCAGCCGACGAACGCGGTGTACGGCTTCGCGTCGATGCTGGCGAACACGCTGCGTGACGAGGCGCCCACGCATTTCGCGGTGGCTTTCGATGTCTCGCGCAAGACGTGGCGGTCGCAGGAGTTCCCGGAGTACAAGGCGACCCGTTCGAAGACGCCGGACGAGTTCAGGGGGCAGGTCGAGCTGATCGGCGAGCTGCTGGACGCGATGCATGCCGATCGTTTCGCGGTCGACGGTTTCGAGGCGGACGATGTGATCGCCACGCTGGCGACGCAGGCGGAGGCGGCCGGGTTCGAGGTGCTGATCGTCACCGGTGACCGGGATTCGTTCCAGCTGATCACGGACAACGTCACGGTGCTGTACCCGACGAAGGGTGTGTCGGAGCTGACGCGGTTCACTCCGGAGAAGGTCGAGGAGAAGTACGGGCTGACGCCGCAGCAGTACCCGGACTTCGCGGCGCTGCGCGGGGACCCGTCGGACAATCTGCCGGGTATCCCGGGGGTCGGTGAGAAGACGGCCGCGAAGTGGATCAACCAGTTCGGTTCGTTCGACGACCTCGTCGCGCACGCCGACGAGGTCAAGGGGAAGGCCGGCCAGAATTTCCGGGACCATCTGGAGTCCGTGAAGCTGAACCGGCGGCTGACCGAGATGGTCCGGGATGTGGAGCTGCCGAAGACTCCGCAGGACCTGGAGCGTGCGCCGTACGACCGCTCGGCGGTCACGGGTGTGCTGGATGTGCTGGAGATCCGTAACCCGAGCCTGCGGGAGCGGCTGCTGGCCGTGGACCCGGGGGCTGCGGAGGCGGAGGCCCCGGCGCCGGCGGCGGGCATCGAGCTGGACGGTTCGGTGCTGGGTGCGGGTGAGCTCGCGCCGTGGCTGGCGGAGCACGGCGGGCAGCCGCTGGGTGTCGCCTCGGTGGACACGTGGGCGCTGGGCACCGGCAGTGTCACGGAGATCGCGCTGGCCGCGGGGGACGGGGCGGCGGCGTGGTTCGACCCGGCGCGGCTCGACGAGGCGGACGAGCGGGCGTTCGCCGCCTGGATCGCGGATGCCGGGCAGCCGAAGGTCATGCACAACGCGAAGAGTGCGATGCGGGTCTTCCCGGAGCACGGCTGGCAGGTCGACGGCGTCACGATGGACACGGCGCTGGCCGCGTATCTGGTCAAGCCCGGGCGGCGGTCCTTCGCGCTGGACGCCTTGTCGGTGGAGTATCTGGGCCGGGAGCTGGCCCCCGCGGCGGCGTCCGACGGGCAGCTGGCGTTCGGTGCGGACGACCAGGCGGAGGCCGAGGCGCTGATGGCGCAGGCCCGTGCGGTCCTGGATCTGGGCGAGGCGTTCACCGTGCGGCTGCAGGAGGTCGGCGCCGCCGAGCTGCTGCACGACATGGAGCTGCCGACGTCCGCGCTGCTGGCCCGCCTGGAGCGGCACGGCATCGCAGCGGACCGGGAGCATCTGGAAGGCATGGAGCAGCAGTTCGCCGGCGCGGTGCAGCAGGCGGTGAAGGAGGCACACGCCGCGGTGGGCCGTGAGTTCAACCTCGGGTCGCCCAAGCAGCTTCAGGAGGTTCTCTTCGGTGAGCTGGGGCTGCCGAAGACGAAGAAGACGAAGACGGGTTACACGACGGACGCGGATGCGCTGGCGTGGCTGGCGGTGCAGACGGAGCACGAGCTGCCGATCATCATGCTGCGCCATCGCGAGCAGGCGAAGCTGCGGGTGACGGTCGAGGGCCTGGTCAAGACGATCGCGGCGGACGGCCGTATCCACACGACGTTCAACCAGACGGTGGCGGCGACCGGCCGGCTGTCGTCGACCGACCCCAATCTGCAGAACATTCCGGTCCGCACGGACGAGGGCCGGGCGATCCGGCGCGGTTTCGTCGTCGGCGACGGGTTCGAGACGCTGATGACGGCGGACTACAGCCAGATCGAACTGCGGGTGATGGCCCACCTGTCGCAGGACGCGGGCCTGATCGAGGCGTTCACGTCCGGTGAGGACCTGCACACCACGGTGGCCTCGCAGGTCTTCGGTGTCGACAAGTCCGCTGTCGACGCGGAGATGCGCCGCAAGATCAAGGCGATGAGTTACGGGCTCGCGTACGGGCTCTCCGCGTTCGGTCTGTCGCAGCAGCTGAACATCGAGGCGGGCGAGGCGCGCGGACTGATGGACACGTACTTCGAGCGGTTCGGCGGGGTCCGTGACTATCTGCACCGGGTGGTGGAGGAGGCCCGGGCCACCGGCTACACGGAGACGGTCTTCGGCCGTCGCCGTTACCTCCCGGACCTGAACAGCGACAACCGGCAGCGCCGCGAGACGGCTGAGCGGATGGCGCTGAACGCACCGATCCAGGGCACGGCGGCGGACATCGTCAAGGTCGCTATGCTCCAGGTCGACCGGGCGCTCACCGAGGCGCAGTTGAAGTCCCGGATGCTGCTCCAGGTCCACGACGAAATCGTGCTGGAGATCGCCAAGGGCGAGCGGAAGCAGGTGGAGGAGATCGTGCGCCACGAGATGTCGACGGCGGTGCGGTTGCGTGCCCCGCTGGATGTGTCGGTCGGTGTGGGTGCGGACTGGGAGTCCGCCGCGCACTGACGTGAGCGGGGCGGTCCCGGCAGTCGTGCTCAGTCGCCGGGCGGGCTAGTGCCGTGACCGGCAAGCTTTGCCCCGTCGCGTCGTCCAGCACGCCCGCTCGCCGCGTTGGCCAAAAGCCCTGGTAGCTCCGCTACAAGGAC
>NZ_JBICXB010000063.1:0-24259 GCF_043200055.1 Streptomyces sp. NPDC048496
CCTCGACCCCGCGGCCATCACCCGGATCGCCCGAGCCGCCCTCGTCCTGCTCCAGCTCGAACACGGCCGCACCGCCTGAACGAAGATCACAAAGCATCACGAGACGTTACCGAGAAAGGTTCACTGTGGCAGTGAGAGGCAGGCCCGCCGCGTGCGGGACGCTCTCGCGCAGCGATACGGGGACGGCACCTACGCCCCGAACGGGGCTGCGGCAAAGGCCGGGCTGAACCGCTCGATCGCTGATACCGGATGGGGGTGTTCCTCGCGATCCTGAACGCCAAGGCAGAGTGCGCCGGACGGGAAGTGATGGCCGTGGACCCCCGCAACACCTCGCGGCGGTGCCCCGAATGCGGGCACACCGCCAAGGAGAACCGGCCCACACAGGAGAAGTTCCACTGCGTCTCATGCGGCCACAGCGCGCACGCGGACACAGTGGGAGCCACCAACGTTCTACGGGCCGGGCTGGTCCGTCGCGACGCCAACCCGGCATAGCGAGAAGCCCCCTCGTTTACGAGGGGGAGGAGTCACGGCTTCCCCGCACACCGCTGCGGCGGTCGCCCTGATCTGGTCGGCGGCCCCTGCCCTGAAGGGGCAGGTGGCGCATGCCCGTGCTCTCCGTCGGCGACTATACGGTCACCGTCACCAAGTTCGGCTACCTCAAGACGACCGGTGACGTGAAGATCATTGAAGGGCAGACCACCACCAGTGACTTCGCGGTGGAGCAGGTCCCGACGGCCAAGGTCTCCGGAACCGCCACCTCCTCCGCAGGGCCCGAGGCGAAGGCCACGGTCGCCGTGACGGGCACCACGGACGACCAGGGCCGTTACGAGCTCACCCTGCCGCTCGGTAAACACGACCTGCGGGTGTCGTCGTAGTTCCTGTGCGCCACCGACGTCACCGAGCATGTCGAGGTCACCGCCGACAGTACCGGGAACATCTCCCTGCCGGACCGCCCCGACAACTTCGAGTACGCGTGCGCGGCCAAGAAGTCCGACTATGTCGCGGGCACCGACAAGACCGCCCTGACCGGTGACGACAAGCTAAGTGGTTGGCTCCGGAAGCCCTTCGGGGGTTGACTCCTGAGCTGGCGCTGGGTGTGTCTGTTGGTCAGCCGTCGGGCCGGTGAGATGGGGTTGGCAGGCATAGTCGAGGGGCGGCAGGCAGGCGGGAGATCCTGCTCTGCGACGATGGCTGAGTGCCTTACTTCACCTCATATGACGGAACGACGTTGTTCTACTCGGTTACCGGGAGGGGCCCCGTACTGGTCTGTCTGGCCGGCGGGCCCGGCGCGGACGCGCGCGACCTTGGTGATCTCGGCGGACTGGACGGCTTCCGCACCCTGGTCATGCTGGATGCCCGTGCCGCTGGGCAGTCTGAGGTCCCCATGGACCGTGCCAGTTGTGCCTTCACTGAGCAGGCCCGCGACCTGGAGGAACTGCGGCGGAAACTGGAGATCGAACGCCTGGATGTGCTCGCCCACTCGGCAGGCACCCTGACAGCTCAGGCGTTCGCGGCCGACCACCCGGAGAAGTTGGGCAGACTCGTACTGATCACCCCTGTCGGCCTGGTCTCCAGGGAGGTGGATGAAGCCGAGGTGACGGTGATCCGGACGCGGCGTGCCGGTGAGCCGGGCAGCGCCGAGGCGTTGGCGGCCGGGGCGCAGCCCTGGAGTTACGGCGCATGGTCGGAGGCGACGCGCAGGCATTACGAGGCCGAGGCCACCTATCCGCAGCCGTCGTCGTGGCTGCGTGAGGCCTTCTATGTGCGCCCGGTCTCCGAAGCGGCCGCTGCAACTGCGGTCGCCCGCCGTGCTGCTGTACTCAGCCCGGTGCTGGTGGTTGCCGGTTCCGAGGACGGCGTGGCGGGCACGGGGACGGCACGGCGCGTCGCGTCCTGCTACCCAGCCGGCCGCTTGGAGGCACTCTCCGGGTGCGGGCACTGGCCCTGGATCGACAAGCCGACGGCGTTTCGCGACCTGGTCACCGGATTCCTGGACGACTAACGGGAGGCCGGGATCTGACGAATACGGCCCTCGACTGCGGTCCGCGAGTTGGAGCACATAAGCCTGACGAACTCACCGGCGGCCCGTTCGCCGTCGACGTAGGCGAAGGCGCTGCGGATGTGCGGGTCCGTCAGTTGCAGCCAGTCGGTGCGGGCGTGGGCGGTCAGCGGCTGGGCGAACGAAGGGCTTGGTGGGCTCCTGCGGTGTGGGCAGGGCGGCCATCCTGCCCGACAGTGCCCGCGTGGGTGCGACAGGCTATGACACGTCGTGATCCACTTCTGCTGATCGGCCTGCCCGCCATGCCTGTTGCCGCCGCCCGCACGATATCTCTGACGGCCGCGGAGCGGCACCGGCTGAAGAAGGCGGCTCACGGTCACAAGACCGCGCACCAGGACCGGGTGCGGGCGCAGATCGTGCTGCACGCTGCCCGGGGGCGGGGCAACGCGCGCATCGCCCGCGAGACGGGAGTGCACCTGGACACCGTGCGCACCTGGCGGGTCCGGTTCGCCGAGGGCGGACTGCCCGCCCTGGCCGACCGCAAGCGCCCGGGGCGCCCGGGGCGCTTCACCCCGCGCAGGTCGCCGAGGTCAAGGCGCCGGCCTGCCAACTGCCCGCCGAGACCGGCACCCCGCTGTCACGCTGGTCGTGCCCGGAACTGGCGCGCGAGGTCGTCACCCGAGCCATCGCCGGCTCGATCTCCGCCTCCACGGTGCGGCGCTGGTTGACGGAGGACGCGCTCGAGCCCTGGCAGTACTGGTCCTGGATCTTCATCCGCGACCCGGACTTTCGGCCCAAGGCCGCCCGCGTCATGGACCTGTACGCCCGCACCTTCGACGGCCTCCCGCTGGGCGAGGACGAGTACGTGATCTCTGCGGACGAGAAGAGCTCGATCCAGGCCCGCTGCCGCTGCCACCCCACCCTGGCCCCAGGTCAGGCCCGCGCAATACGGGTCAACCACGAATACCGGCGCGGCAGCGCACTGGCCTACCTGGCCGCCTATGACGTCCACCGCGCCCGCGTCTTGGGACGCTGCGAGCCCACCACCGGCATCGTGCCCTTGACGCACCGTGGCTGTCGGTCGAGCCGGCCGAGGGGAATGTGGAGACGGGCAAGGAGGTCTCCGGCACGCTGTCGGTGAATGTCGCCGGGCATGAGCCGGGCGAGGTGCTCACCGCCGACGTGCAGGTGAAGTCGGACAGCGGCCGGGCACCGGTGATCCACGTGCCGGTGAAGGTCGTCGTGCCCCGCTACCAGGCAGCGATCGACTCTGGTGCCGGTGACGGCATCACGGACACGCTCGGCGACACCTGGCAGCCCGACCGGAAGTACACGCAAGGCTCCTTCGGCTACCAGGGCACGTCAAACGTGATGTCGACGAAGAAGGCCATCGTTGGCACCGACGACCCGGTGCTCTTCCAGAACGCGCGGAAGGGCATGGACGAGTACCGGTTCGACAACGTGCCCAACGGCGTCTACACGGTGGAGCTGGACTTCGCCGAGGTGTCGGGCGTCGAGCCGAACGAGCGGGTCTTCGACGTCCTCGCCGAGGACACCAAGGTGGTGTCCTCGCTCGACATCGTCCGCGCGGGCGGCGCCTACACGGCAGTGAAGCGCACGGTCACCGCCACCGTCACCGACGGAGTGCTCAACGTGCGGTTCGTGGGAACGAAGGGCAAGCCGCTCGTCAACGCGATCCGCGTCACCGACCGGCCTGACAAGGCCTGACGCGGCAACACCACAACGGCCCGTCCCGCCGCACGGCGGGGCGGGCCGTCCCGCTTCCGGGTCGGCGACCGGGCGACCGGGACGGTGCACTGATCCGGGTCCGGTCAACGGCGGGCACCGCCGCCCCTGCCCGGTCCGCGAGCAGGGCACCACCTTCAGCGCCGGTCACCGCCTGGCCCTGCGGCCCGGCGAAGAACACGAAGCACTCCGCCAGACCCGCGCCGACCAGGACACCGACACCCGGAAGGAACGCTGCAAGACCCGAGCCTGAGTCGAGGACACCGTCTCCCAGAGCGTCCTACGCCGTGGGCTGCGCAGATCCCGCTACCGCTACCGCATCGTCCGCGCCGCCCAAGCCGGGGCAGCGATCAACGGGGCGTTGTCACTGGTGACGGGCGCGGAGCGAGCACGGGGAGCCGTCAGGAAGGGGTAGGGACGACTTCGCGTACCCGCTCGGCGCGTCGGGCCGGTAGGCGGCCTGGTCGACCGATGTCACCCGAGACGCGCTCAGCGAGGCAGCGTGACCAGCCCCATCTCATAGGCGGTGATCACGAGCTGAACCCGGTCCCGGGCGCCCAGTTTGGCGAACAGCCGTGACACGTGCGACTTGGCAGTGGCCACCGTGATGAAGAGATCTTCCGCGATCTCGGTGTTCGACCGGCCGCGTCCGACCAGGGTCAGCACTTCTCGTTCCCGCTCGGTGATGCCCTCGACCGGCCGTGGGGAGCGCTCCGGGGCGGCCCCGGGGCGCCCGACGAAGTCCGCGATCAGACGGCGCGTCACACCCGGCGCGATCAGTGCGTCGCCGGCCGCGACCACGCGGATCGCCGCAAGGATGTCGTCCAGTGCCATGTCCTTGACCACGAAGCCGCTCGCGCCGGCCCGGAGCGCGCCGTAGACGTGGTCATCCTCGTCGAAGGTGGTCAGGACGAGGACGCGGGTCGTTGCCGGACTTGCCGTGATCAGGCGAGTGGCCTCGATCCCGTCCATGCCGGGCATCCGGATGTCCATCACCACGACGTCGGGGCCGGCATCCCTGACGAGTTGGACCGCCTCGGCCCCGGTGGCGGCCTCACCGACGACCTCCAGGTCGGGGTGATCGGCCATGATCACGCGCAGTCCGGACCGCACCAAGGGCTGGTCGTCGGCGAGCACGACCCGGACGGTCATCGGGCCTCCACCGGAACTCCGACGGGTTCGGGCAGCGGCAGCCGCGCTGCCACCCGGAAGCCGCCCTCGGGGCGCGGCCCGGCGCTGAGGTGGCCGTGCAGCAGGCCGACCCGCTCCCGCATGCCCACGATGCCGAAACCATGGGCCGAACCTCTATCGGTGACGCCGCGCCCGTCGTCGACGACCTCCACGAACAGCTCCTCGTCCCCGTAGTCGATGGCCACCCGACAACGCCCGGTGCCCGCGTGGCGGACCACGTTGGTCAGCGCCTCCTGCACGATACGGTAGGCGGACAGGTCGATGTCGGCCGGCAAGGGACGCTGCTCCCCACTGCGGCGGACGTCGACGCAGACCCCCGCGTCCGCAGTCGCCGCCGCCAGCCGTTCGATGTCCTCCAGACCCGGCGAGGGCGCGAGCGGCGCGTGCCCCGAGGCCGCCGCGTCCAGGTCGGCCTGACGGAGCGCCACCAGCGTGCGCCGAAGACCCGACAGCGTCTCTCTGCTGGTGGACTCGATGGCCAGCAGCGCTTGGCGGGCCTCCGCGGGCTGCGTCTGGATGACCCGGCTCCCGACCCCGGCCTGGATGGCAATGATGCCGATACTGTGCGCGACCATGTCGTGCAACTCCCGTGCGATCCGCAGCCGTTCAGCGGTCACGGCCTCGGCCACCTCCTGCGAACGCAGCGCCACCGCGTGCTCGCGGCGCTCGCGAATCAGCAGACCGACCATGCAGCAAGCCGCCAGCGCCAGCAGGGAGATCACGCCGTTGACGGCCAGGTTGTCCCCGCCGGCGAAGCCGCTGACCACCAGGAGCTGCACGGCGAACGAGACGGCCACTGCGACGATCGCAGCTCGCCGCGTGCAGGTGGCGACAATGAAGCCCAGGACGAGGTCCACCGCCAGATACGACAGGAACTGGCCCTGGTACCACACCGACAGGTTCACATGGACGGAGCCGGGGGTGAACACCACCACGGCGGTGGATCCGAAAAGCGTTATGGCCAGAGCCAGCAGCGGCATGCGTCGCACCACGCCGACGAGCAGGCTCGCGGCCAGCAGCGACCCAACAGCGTGAACCGTGCCCGAAGCCCGCGCCCCGCCCCCCACGAGCAGAACCAGCATGAAGAAGTACAGGACACCCCCCACCCAGGCCATAACCCTCGTTCTCGTCATCGGCGGTGTGCCCCTTCGAGAGGGAGGTTGCGATGCGAAACGCGCAACGGGGTGGTCGGTGTGGCGTCCATGCCGCGAGACTAACCAGCCGCTGCCCGCGCGGCATCGGCCCCGGGATGTACGCCCGCGGGTTGACCCGGCCGCGCGATTGCCGTCCACGGCCCAATGCCCGGACGGGGGACCTCCCGGCAGGGTTGCCCCTGTGATCGAAGTCAACGAACTCACCAAGCGCTACGGCGGCAAGACCGCCGTCGACCATCTGTCCTTCACCGTGCGGCCGGGCCAGGTCACCGGATTCCTCGGCCCCAACGGAGCCGGCAAGACCACCACCCTGCGGGTGATTCTCGGACTGGACGCGCCCACCGGCGGCGCCGCCACCGTCAGCGGCGTCCCCTTCCACCACCACCCACGCGGACTGCGGCACGTCGGCGCCCTGCTCGACGCCGGCCAGGTGCACGGCGGCCGCAGCGCCGCGGCCCACCTGTCCGCCCTGGCCCGCAGCAACGGCATCCCGCTGCGTCGGGTGGAGGAGGTGCTGCAGGAGGTGGGGCTGGCCGAGGCGGCAACCCGCCGCATCGGCGGGTTCTCGCTCGGTATGAAGCAGCGGCTCGGTATCGCCACAGCCCTGCTCGGCGATCCGCCGGTGCTGATGTTCGACGAGCCGATCAACGGCATGGACCCGGAGGGCGTCCTCTGGGCACGCCGCCTTTTCCGGCGCCTGGCCGCCGAGGGGCGCACGGTCTTCCTCTCCAGCCACCTGATGTCGGAGATGGAGAACACCGCCGACCAGCTCGTCGTCATCGGCCGGGGCCGGCTCATCGCCGCCGAGTCGGTACGGGACTTCGCGGCCCGCAGCACCCGCTTCACCGTCGTGGTGGGCACACCGCAGGCCGCCGAGCTGGCAGCGGTGCTGACCGCCGCAGGCGCGTCGGTCGAGCCGGAAGGCTCGGCGGGCGCCGAGAAGCTCGCCGTGACCGGGCTTCCGGCGGACCGGATCGGAGCACTCGCCTTCGACCACCAGATCATGCTGCACGAGCTGTTCACCCGAACCGCCTCACTGGAGGAGGCCTTCATGGAACTCACCGCCGACAGCGTCGAATACCTGGCAGGGCAGCCCCGATGACCCCACTCGCCTCCGCCCCCATGACCACCGCGCCCGTCGCCGAGCCGCTCGCCCGCTTCCGCGACCTGCTCGCCTCCGAGTGGATCAAGATGCGGTCCCTGCGCTCCACCCCGTGGACGATCGCACTCACCACCTTGTTCGTCATCGGGTCCGCCGCCGCGGCCGCGCTGGCGGACTACAACAACCTCGCGGGCTCCAGCCCGAGCACGCGGCAGCCCCCTGACTTCCTGCCCTTCGACGCCTATCCGACGGCCGGCTACTGGACGTTGATGCTCGTCACCGGCAGCATCGGCGCCATCACCGTCGTGAGCGAGTACAGCAGCGGCCTGATCCGCACCACGACCGTGGCCGTCCCTGCCCGCGGTTCGGTGGTGCTGGCCAAGGCGGTCGTCGTCGCCGCGCTCTGGACCGCGGTCGGCACGGTCATCGCCACCGGTTCCTTCCTGGTTTCCCAGGCCATCCTGAACGGGCGGCACGCCGGGGTCCCGATCACCCACCCCGGGGTGCTCAGGGCGCTGGTGGCGTCCGCGCTGCTGGCCCCGGTCTGCGCATTGATCGGCCTGGGCCTCGGCGTCCTGATCCGGCACAGCTCCGCGACCGTGGTCACCACCGTCTTCACCCTGCTGATGCTGCCGACGCTCTTCTCACAGAGCAAGCACTGGTCCGCCGACATCAACCACGCGATGGTCATCAGCGCCTGGAGGCGCCTCGTCCAGAACTGGGGGCCGTCGCCCGAGTCCCACGTGTTCACCGCCACGGTCCCCGGGTCCTGGATCGTGTACGCGCTCTGGCCGCTCGTCGCGGTCGTGCTCGCGGTGGTCGTCGTGCGGCGCCGCGACGTGTGAACGTACCTCCGGGGAGTGGTGGGGGCTTCGCAGGCCTATGCGATGCGCCGGACTTTCGCGAGGCCGGCGCAGCTTGACTCTGTCGGGGCCAACCGGGACGACTTACCGCTGCTCGTGCCCACCCTGGAGGCCGCGAAGGAGCAGCTCGGGCCGCTGCCCGAGCAGGTCGATGTCAACCTGGACCGCGGCTACGACAGCGGCAAGACCCGCACCGCGCTGTCGGAACGCGGCTTCACCGGCGAGATCGCCCGCAAGGGCGTGCCCGCTCCGATCCAGGCCGGCAAGAGATGGGTGGTCGAGCGCAGTCGCGCGTGGATGAACGGCTACGGCGAACTCCGACGCTGCACTGAGAAGCGCAGCCAGGTCGTCGACCTCTACCTCTACCTGTCCGCCACGATTGTCACGCTCCGTATGCGTCATCCGATGCGCCACCCCGCTCTACCGCTGGGACGGACGCCCGACCACCAAAAGGCTCAAGTGACGCCTACTGCCGGGTAGTCCAGCGAACGCCACAGATCGATCAACAACGGATTTCGGCCAAGTTGGCGCCGCGTACATGACGGGCTCCCGTCAAAGCTGGCACGCTTCCGTTCAGTCGCCGCAGAGCACCCTACAAGCGCACGCGCACCACACGATGCGGCGATCACGTCGGACACCGTCCGACCCACTCGCACCTCCAGCTCTACCGGGCGGCAACACCCCCGCCTGCCCGGCTGGCTCCGGCCGTACACATGCGGCCGCTGCAGAAGGAGTTCCGTGTGACTCGATCCTCCCGTAAGGCCGTCGCTGCGAGCGCGTTGATAGCCGGCGCCGCGATGATCGCGGCCACGCTGCCGTCCGGTGTTGCCACCGCCGACACCATGAGCCAGGCCCCGGCCAAGGCCCAGGCCCGCGCCGGCGCACTGCCGGTGCAGTTGTCGCCGTCGCAGCGTGGCGAGTTGCTGGCCGCGGCGAACACGTCCCGGGCGGTGACCGCCAGGTCGCTGCACCTGGAGTCGCAGGAGGCTCTGATCGTCAAGTCCGTCCTGAAGGACGCGGACGGCAGCCTGCACACCCGCTACGAGCGGACCTTCGCCGGACTGCCGGTCCTGGGCGGCGATCTGGTCGTCCACACCGCCGCGAACGGCTCCGCCAAGGGCGTCACCAAGGCCACCAACGCGACCGTCACCGTCGCCTCCACCGTCGCCGCCAAGAGCGCCGACTCCGCGAAGACCTTCGCGGTGGGCCGCGCCAAGGCCAAGGGCGTCGCGAAGGCGACGGCCGGCACCGCCCGCAAGGTCGTCTGGGCCGCGTCCGGCACCCCGACCCTGGCCTGGGAGACGGTGGTCGGCGGCACCCAGGCCGACGGCACCCCCTCCGAGCTGCACGTCATCACCGACGCCAAGACCGGCGCGAAGCTGTTCGAGTTCCAGGGCATCGAGACCGGCATCGGCAACAGCGAGTACTCCGGCCAGGTCACCATCGGCACCACGCTGGCCGACGGCAGCTACTCGATGACCGACGGCACCCGTGGCGGCCACAAGACCTATGACCTCAACGGCGGCAGCTCCGGCACCGGCACGCTGTTCACCGACCCGGACGACACCTGGGGCGACGGCACCACCAGCAACCGGCAGACCGCCGCCGTGGACGCCGCCTACGGCGCCCAGCTCACCTGGGACTACTACAAGGACGTCCACGGCCGCAACGGCATCAAGAACGACGGCGTCGGCGCCTACTCACGCGTCCACTACGGCAACGCCTACGTCAACGCGTTCTGGTCCGACGCCTGCTTCTGCATGACCTACGGCGACGGCGAAGGTAACACCAAGCCGCTCACCTCCATCGACGTCGGTGCTCACGAGATGACCCACGGCGTCACCTCCAACACCGCGGGCCTGATCTACCGCGGCGAGTCCGGCGGCCTGAACGAGGCCACCTCCGACATCATGGCCGCCGCCGTGGAGTTCTGGGCCGACAACGCCTCCGACGTCGGCGACTACCTCGTCGGCGAGAAGATCGACATCCGCGGCAACGGCACCCCGCTGCGCTACATGGACAAGCCCTCCAAGGACGGCAAGTCCGCCGACGCCTGGTACTCCGGTCTCGGCTCCATCGACGTCCACTACTCCTCCGGCCCGGCCAACCACTGGTTCTACCTCGCCTCCGAGGGCAGCGGCGCCAAGACCGTCAACGGCGTGAGCTACGACTCGCCGACCTCCGACGGCCTGCCGGTGACCGCGATCGGCCGGGACGCCGCCGCCAAGATCTGGTACAAGGCCCTCACCACCTACATGACCTCCTCCACCGACTACGCCGGTGCCCGCACCGCCACCCTCCAGGCCGCCGCCGACCTGTACGGGCTGGGCAGCGGCACCTACATCAACGCCGCCAACGCCTGGGCCGCCATCAACGTCGGCCCGCGCATCGTCAACGGCATCCTGCTGACCACCCCCGGCCCCCAGACCAGCGCGGTCGACACCGCCGCCAGCCTCCAGATCCAGGCCACCGGCTTCAACCCCGGTGCCCTCACCTACTTCGCCACCGGCCTCCCCGCCGGCCTGACCATCAACCACACCACCGGCCTCATCACCGGCACCCCCACCACGCTGGGCACCAGCAACGTCACCGTCACCGTCAGAGGCTCCAAACACGGCATCAGCACGGCGACCTTCACCTGGTACGTCGCCAGGGGCATCTTCGAGAACACCACCAACGTGCCGATCCCGGACGGGGGCGCCGCGGTCTTCTCGGACATCGACGTCACCGGGCTCTCGGGCCAGGCGCTGAGCGACCTCAAGGTGGACGTGGACATCAAGCACACCTGGCGTGGTGACCTGGTCATCGACCTGGTCGCCCCCGACGGCACGCTGTACCCGCTGAAGAAGAGCAACTTGTCCGATTCAGCCGACAACGTGATCGAAACCTACACGGTGGACGCCTCCAGCCAGGTCGCCAACGGCACCTGGAGGCTCCAGGTCCAGGACATGTACCGCGGCGACACGGGCTACATCGACAGCTGGAAGCTCATCTTCTGAGCTTGACCATCAACCCCACCAAGATCGTTTCTTGGTGGGGTTCGTCGTTTGCCTGACAGCTGGGCGGCCTTTGGGTGATCGTGTCTTCTCGCTGAAGTCGACAGTCGATCAACCCAAAGGCCGTGATGGACAGTCTGCAAGACGATGCTGCACGCGTCGAGGCCCTGGCCGGGGTGTCCCGGTTTCGGCGCGAGTTCTACGAGTGCCTTACGCTGCGGGCGGATGCCCTGTTCGAACTGGTGGATGCGGTGCGACGTCGACCGCCTGTGGCGGATCTTCCTTCGAAGATTCGACATCGAACACACCTTCCGCTTCTTCAAACAGACCCTCGGCCTGACCCGCCCCCGCCTACGCACTCCCGAGCAGACCGACCGGTGGGTGTGGCTGATCCTCGCCGCCTACGCCCAGCTACGCCTCGCCCGGCCTCTCGCCCAGGACCTGCGCAGGCCCTGGGAGAAGCCGCTGACACCGGATCAGCTCACTCCCGGCCGGGTCCGCCGCGGCTATCCCGGCATCCAGCGGATCCTCGGCACTCCCGCCAGTACGCCGAAAGCCACCCACCCCGGGCCCGGCCACAGCCGGCAACAGGAGCAGAATCGCGGGTGTCGGGGTGCCCCAGAGCCAGCCCCTGGCCCCCGGGTACCCGGCTGAGCGCAGGCCCGTGAGTGTGTCAGCGGTCATGAGCGTTCTCCCAGCGTGCGGGCGCGTACGAGGTCGGCGGTCAGCAGGACGAGGCTGATCGCGACGGTGCCGTACCCGGACAGGACCTGCTTGACCATGGCCTCACGGTCGACGACCAGGCGCATCGCGGCGTGCCGATTGCCGCGACCTACGGCTCGGAAGCCGGCTTCTTCTCCCTCACCGCCCTCATGGCCGGTTCCTTCGGCCCCGACGCACTTGCCGCGCACACCGCGGTCAACCAGCTCGTCTACATCGTCTTCCAGTTCGCGGTCGGCCTCTCCCACGCAGCGTCCATCAACGTCAGTCGCGAACTCGCCCTCGGCAACCACGACGACGCCCGCCGCATCAAAAACACCGCCCTGGCCTGCGCGGCAGCGGTCATGGCCGTTGTCGGGGTGTTCTACCTGACGCTCCCCGAACTGGCTCTGGCCCCGTTCCTCGACTCCGGCTCCAGTCAGGCGCTCACCACTGCAACCCACCTGCTGATCGTCACCGCCTTCCTGCAGTTCTTCGACTGCGCCCAGAACATCGGCGTCGGACTCCTGCGCGGCCTCGACGACACCAAGAGCGGCTTGCGCATCACTCTCATCGGGTACTGGGCCGTCGGCCTCCCCGCCACCTGGCTGCTCGCTTACCCCATCGGCCTCCACACCCTCGGCATCTGGCTCGGCCTCCTCACCGGCCTCGCCACCACCGCAGTCCTCCTGCTCTGCCGCTACACCCACTCCCTCGACCGACGTCACCCCGGCGCAGGCCTCCCCGCCACGGTGTAGGGCATCACCCCGACCACTGCCCACGCAGGCTTCCTGCCTGCGCCTGGAAAGGCGCCGCACGGGAGTTTCCGTGCGGCGCCCCCATGGTGGGCAGGTCGCGTTACTTCAGCGCATACGCCCGGGTGACGGTCTGGACCGTGCGGTTGCCCGCCTTGTCCCAGACTTCGGCTTTGATGCTGACGTACCCGTTCGAGCCGGACAGTTTCGCGTTGGTGAACCGGGCCTTGAATGAGTTGTCGTCGGCCCGGTCGACGTCGACGCTCTTCCAGGTGGCGCCGTCGTCGTAGCTGACGGAGAACTTCGCCCCGGCCATCCGGCTGTCGCCGGTGAAGCCCTGGGCGCGGGAGGCGTCCAGGGCGATCGTGGAGCGGCTGCCCGCGGCCACCTCATTGAGCAGGGAGGTGTCCATCCGGTAGTGGAGCTGGATGACGGGCAGTGCCGCGCAGGCGGTCGCCTGGGGGATGGTCGCCTTGCAGTCGGGTGTCTCTATCGACTTCGGCGCCTCGGAAGTGAAGCCGTACTGGGTGACGACCTTGCCGCCGAGCTTCACTGTGCTGTCGACATGGGTGTCGGTGGAGACAAAGGTGTAATCGGCCTTCTCCGGCACGAAAATCTTGGAGTTGCCGGTGATCTGCTCGCCGTTGCGGTACTCCAGGCGTCCACGCACCCTTGCGAACGCGGACGTGACCGTCTCCCGCCGAATGAAACGTCACTCCAGGCAGCCGGATCAGCCATCTTGATGCGGCGGCGAGTTTCTCGGCGAGGCGCTCTGGGCGGGGTCTTACCTGCATGCGGGGGTTGCCGCCAGCTGAGAAAAACGCTTGGACTCCGCGGGCGCTGTCGCGGGACACTGACGTTCCGGGCCTGGCCTCCCCGTACTCGCACCTGTGCGTCGCCACGAGTTGCGCGGGGGCTCTGCCGCCGTGCCCCGCCTGTCGCACGACGACCCGAGCGACGCACTCACTCGAACGGAAGCTCCGCGCGGCCACTGAGGCAACGGCTTCACCCCGCAGAAGCACGAGGCGGGCCGCCGCACGACCACACAGGGTTGGTATGGGATCGCCTGAATCGCGCCAAGCGCCGGGCAGGGGCTCGGTGCTCCTCGCACTTCGTTACTACGGACGGGAGTTGGCCAGGCTCCGGCGGCTGACGGTGCCCGCGATGCTGTTGCCGGCGCTCGGCAACATCGGCATTGCCTACATCGCGCCGCTGGTCGTCGCGAAGCTCGTCGGCCGAATCGCCGGCGACTCCGGTACCACCATCGGCTCGACGCTGCCCTACGTCCTTGCCTTCGCCGGTGTGCTGCTCCTCGCGGAGGCGCTGTGGCGTATCGGCCTGCACTTCCTGAACCGCCTCGATGCCCTCGGCATCGAGCACCTGTACGTGAGAGGCATGGACGAACTGTTCGCCAAGGACGCCGCGTTCTTCCACGACAACTTCGCCGGGTCGCTGACCAAACGGGTCCTGAGTTTCGCCACCCGCTTCGAGGAGTTCGTCGACACGCTGACGTTCTCGGTCGTGGGCAGCTTCGTGCCGCTGGTGTTCGGTTCGGTGGTGCTGTGGCGCTACGAACCCCTGCTCGTTGTCGGGCTGTTGGCGATGATCGCGCTGACGGCGCTGTGTGTGGCGCCGCTCATCCGTCGCCGCCAGTCGCTCGTCAAGCAGCGCGAGGAGGCGATCGCCCGGGTGTCGGGCCACGTCGCCGACAGCCTGATGAACATGGATACGGTTCGGGCGTTCGCCGCCGAGAAACGCGAGGCCGCCGAGCACCGGTCCCGCGTCGCGGAGTCACGGCGACTCACGCTGAGGTCGTGGGACTACGGCAACCTGCGCATCGACACGCTGGTCGCGCCGATGTCCGTGCTGACCAACGCGATGGGCCTGCTGCTCGCGGTTACTCTCGGCGGTGGTGGGCACGGCGTGGAGGCGGTCGTTGTCGCCTTCACGTACTACACCAACGCGACGCGGATCATGTTCGAGTTCAACCAGATCTACCGCCGCCTGGAAAGCTCGATGACGGAGGCCGCGCAGTTCACCGAACTGCTCCTGACACCGCCGACCGTGCTCGACCCGGCGTCGCCGGAGCCGCTGCTGTCCCGGGCCGCCGATGTCCGCTTCGAGCAGGTGACCTTCGCCCACGCGGGTGCGGAGCCGCTCTTCGAGCGCCTCGACCTGGCCGTGCACAGCGGGGCGAAGATCGGCCTCGTCGGCCGGTCCGGCGGGGGCAAGACCACGCTCACCCGGCTGTTGCTGCGGATGACGGACATCGACGCCGGCCGGATCCTGATCGGGGGGCAGGACATCAGCACGCTCCGTCAGGCCGATGTGCGAAGCCTGATCGCCTATGTGCCGCAGGACCCGGCGATGTTCCACCGCACGCTGCGGGACAACATCGCCTTCGCCCGGCCGGACGCCACCGACGCCCAGATCCGCCGCGCGGCCGAGGCGGCGCATGTCACGGAGTTCGCCGACGCGCTGCCGGACGGCTTCGACACCATGGTGGGCGAGCGCGGTCTCAAGCTGTCCGGCGGACAGCGCCAGCGGGTCGCCCTCGCCAGGGCGATCCTGCGCGACGCGCCGATTCTGCTGCTCGACGAGGCGACCAGCGCCCTGGACTCCGAGAGCGAGATCCTCGTCCAGGAGGCGCTGTGGCGGCTCATGGACGGGCGGACGGCGCTCGTGGTGGCGCACCGGCTGAGCACGGTCGCCACGATGGACCGGCTCGTAGTCCTGGACCGCGGTCGGATCGTCGAGCAGGGCACGCACCAGGAGCTGCTCGCGTCGGACGGCGCCTACGCGAAGCTGTGGCAGCACCAGTCGGGCGGCTTCCTCGACGGCACTCCCGCGCCGCAGGCCGACCTGCACTGAAGACCGGCCCGGTGGGAGGCGGCATCGATCCCGGCGCCGGGAAGGTGGATGCCGTCGGCGGCCATCCGCGCGAGGTCGTCGAGCTCGCCCGTCCGTCACCGCTACGCTGGCGGGCGCACGCCGAGGTTCCCCCTTTCTTGCGGACAGGTGGTTGGATTTGCTGTACATCGCGTTCCTGCGCGGGATGAATGTGCCGGGCCGTTCGGTGAAGATGGAGTACTTGCGCAGCCTGTTCACGGACATGGGATTCGACTCCGTGCGCAGTTACATCCAGAGCGGGAACGTCTTCTTCGAGTCCGGCGAGACCGACCGTGCCGTGCTCAGTGACCGGATCGGTGACCATCTCGGAGAGACGCTCGGCTACGAGGTCGCGGTCTGTCTGCGTACGGTCCCGGAACTGAAGGCGCTGATCGCGCTCGACCCGTTCAAGGACGTCACGGTCACCCACGACATGCGCTGCTGCGTGGTGTTCACGACCGAGCGGATCGATCCGGACCTGGCTCTGCCGCTGATCTCCCCGAAGAAGGACATGGAGATCATAGGCAGCACCGAGTACGACGCCTTTGTCGTCTGGTATCTGATCAACGGCAGGGCACCCGCGGCCAAGGGATTTCAGGAACGCGCGCTGGGACGCGACGCGACGACGCGTTACTTCCACACCGTGGTGAAGATTCTCGACGCGGCCAAGAAGGGCGCTTCTTGACGCTCCATTCCGGGCTTGGCCAAGGCCTGCACCCCATAGAAAGTGCGTGATGCACATCCGGTAATTGGTCACCCGTGGCGTTGGGTCCGGCGAAGGTGTGTGCCGGTTTCGACGTGTCCGATGCCGTGCTCGGCCAGCGGGCCGACGCTCAGACCGAGTCGACGGCACTCGGCGAGCAGGCCGGGCAGCGCATCCAGCGTGGCTCGCCACGCGCCCGGCGCGCTCCACCCGTCCGCGTCGTGCAGCAGCACGGTGCCACCGCCGGTCAGACCCGCGAGGACCGATGTCCTTACGGAGCGGGCATCGGCGGCCGCCGTCCAGTCCCGGCCCCATGCCGACCACAGCACCGGTCGCAGCCCGGCGCGGCGGGCAGCAGCGAGGCGGCCGCCGGTGAGGATGCCGTAGGGCGGCCGGTACCACTGCGGGACGGTCCCACAGATCTGCTGTACCGCGCCGGCGGTTCGCTTCACCTCCCGTACGTCGCGCAGTGGCGCGGGGAACCAGGGGCGCTCGTGATGCCAGCCGTGCACCGCGACCTCGTGACCACCCGCCACCAGCGCCCGGCCAAGGGCGGGGTGACGTTCCAGCGATTCGCCGACGACGAAGAAAGTGGCCCGCACCCGGTACTCGTCCAGGACGCGCAGGACGTGCGGGGTGCTCGCCGGGTCCGGCCCGTCGTCGAAGGTCAGTGCCACGTGGGAGGGATGACCGCGGCCGTCCAGCGAGGGGCTGAGGATCCTCCGTACGGGCGGCAGCCAAGTGGCGGCGGGCCCCATGTGCCAGGCGGCAGCCACCCCGGCGGCCGCACCCAGAGCGCCGGCCACCGCGCCGGGTGACACCGCCGTCCGCCCTGTGGCGGAGCGTCTTACCATCGCTGTTCGTCCTTTCCGGAGACCACGGGGGAACTGCTCAGATGCACGCTGGCGAACGCGATGAGCCCGAGCGCCGCAGCCTCCGGCAGCACCCGCCAGCCCAGTTCGATCCGCTCCTCGAACAGCAAGACGCCGAGAATGACGCTCAGCAATGAGTCGCCGAGAGTGAGCGCGGGCTGCGAGGCGCCCAGCGAGCCCGCCCGCAACGTGGCTTGCAGCATCAGGAACGAGCCCAGGCCGACGGCCGCGGCCGCGTAGATCTGCCACGTGGTGAACAGCACCCCGACTCCGCCGGACAGCAACCCGAGCGTGTCCTTGATCAGCGCCGCGGTGAAGGAGAAGCCGATGGCGGTCGCTGACCCCAGCACCACCGCACGGGCGGAGCCCCGCAACCCTGATCCCACCAAGATCAGCACGGTCGACACGGCGACGGTGGGCACAGCACTGAGCAGCCACCTCTTCGGCAGCACGGTGTCCACGCCACCGGTCGGACCGGCCAGCAGGAGGAAGGCCGCCAGGCCCAGCGCCATACTGAGGAACGCCCCCCAGGTCCGCGCCCCGGGCGGCCGCCGGAAGACGGCCACAGCCAGCACCGACGTGAACAGCAGCTCCGTCGTCATCACCGGCTGCACCACAGCCAGTGGCCCGGTCGCCAGGGCGAGGGCCTGCGCCAGCCCCGAGACGAGCAGCAGTCCCGCACCCCAGCGCCAGGCCGGGCGGCGGACGAAGCTCAGGCTCCCGAAGCGATGGCTGCCCGTGAGGCCGGGCAGGTCCGCTGCCGCAGCGCGGCGCTGCAGCACGGAGGCTGCCGCGTTCCCGAGCGCGGCGAACAGCGCCAGCACCACGGAGACGATGATCACGTGTCACCCACCCTGCGCGCGTGTCCGTTGCCGGGGGCCGTTCAGCCGAACCGCATGGCCAGCCTGCGGAAGAGCCGCGGAGCCACGCCCTGCAGCCGCCCCGGCACGCCCAGCCAGCGCGGCACGGTGATCTCGTCCCGGCCACCGGCGAGTGCCTTCTCGACCGCTGCCGCGACCCGCCCGGCGGGTACCGGCCGTGGCCAGGACCGCGTGTACGGGGTGCCACGGCGGGTGAAGAACGGCGTGTCCACGGGACCTGGCAGCACCAGGCAGACTTGGACGCCCGTGCCCCGGAGTTCGTAGCGCAGGCTCTCCGCGAACGCGATCAGCGCGCCCTTCGTTGCCGCGTAGACCGCCTCGTCCCGTACACCGAACCGGCCGGCGACAGAGCCGATCAGCACCAGCCGGCCCGACCTGCGGGACACCATCTGCGGCAGCACCAGGCGGACGAGGTGGAGGACGGCGCAGATGTTGACACTCACCAGACGGTCCACCGTGGCGGGCGGCATGTCGGTGTACGCACCCGCCCAGCCGAGCCCCGCTCCGGCAACGAGTGCGTCGACTCTTCCGCTGTGCGCCAGTGCCGCCTCGGCCAGTTTGCGGCAGCCCTCCTCGGAGGCCAGGTCCATCGGCAGCGCGGCACCGGCGGTACGGGCGGCGACACTGCCGAGCCGGCCCTCGTCCCGCCCGTTGAGCAGCAGCTCCCATCGCCCACCGGCCGCGAGCCGGGATGCGATTTCGGCGCCGATACCGGAGGAGGCCCCGGTGATCAACACGACCGGCCGCGGGCCGGGGGCGGGCGGACCGGCCGCGACCGACCGCGTCGCGTCGGTCCCGGTTGCCGGGGTGCCGTGGGCTGGGTGGCTCTTGCGCATGGGCTTCCGTCCTCCGGGGCCGCCGACATCCTGGTGAAGCACCAGCCGGTAGCGACCCGTACCGAGTCATCCTTCATGCAACCAGCGCACCGGCAAACGCGCTCGTCCGCACCTGGGCTAACGGCCCGCCCGTCCGGGGTTGGCGCACCGGCCGCGATGCGACGAATATCCAAGAATGGGACGCCGGATTCTGATCGTCAGCGCGAGCATGGGCGCCGGACACGACGCCGTCGCCGCCGAACTGGCCGGGCGGCTGCGGGCCGGCGGCCACCTGACCGCGCGTGTGGACCTCCTCGACCTACTGCCCCCCGGCGCCGGGCGCGGGCTGCGCGCCGCATACCGCACGGCGCTCCGCCACTGCCCAGGGGCCTACGCGGCGGTCTATTCGGCATTCTTCCGCGACCGCGGAGACCAGCACGACCGGAGCGGCTGGGCACCGAGCACCGGGCCGCTGGCCGCAGCCCTGGAGCCACGCCTGCGCGACGTCGTCGAGCGCTGGCGCCCGGATGCGCTCGTCTCCACCTTCCACCAGGCTGCTCAGGTCACAGGGCGGCTGCGGGCCCACGGCGGTGACTGCCCGCCCAGCACGGTCGTGGTCACCGACTTCGCCGTGCACCGGCAGTGGCTCCATCCCGGAAACGACCTGCACCTGTGCCTGACCGAGGCCGCCGCGGCACGCGTCCGTGCCAGGACCGGACGCCTGGCGGAGGTGTGCGGCCCGGTCGTGCCTCCGGCCTTCGCCGCGGCGGCCCACGAGAATGCCGGCGGGCGGCCGTCGCGCTGGGCGCGGGAGTTCGCGCGGCGCGGCCCCGGCCGGCCTGCCGTGCTGCTTTCGGCCGGTGCCTGGGGCGTGGGACAGGGGCTGACCGATACCGCGCTCCTGCTCGCCGGCGCAGGCCACCTTCCGGTGCTGCTGTGCGGAAGGGACGAACGACTGCGGACCCGCGCTGCGACGCTTCCCGGCGTCCTGGCGCTGGGCTGGGTGGAGGACCTGCCTGAGCTCATGGCGGTATCGAGCGCCCTGGTGGACAACGCCGCGGGGCAGACGGCCGTGCAGGCCCTCGCCGCCGGCGTACCGGTCGTCGGATACCGGCCGATCCCCGGCCACGGGTCCGAGGGCGTCGGTGAGATGGCCGCCGCAGGCCTCACCGAACACGCTGCCGACACGATCGGGCTGCTCAGTTCACTCGACCGGGTGCTGCGCCCCGGCCCCGACCGGGAGCGACGGATCGCCGCCGGGCAGGCTGTCTTCACCGCGGACGCGGCCGAACTGGTCGCCTGGTGAGCGGCGTACGGCGGGAACGTACGGACGCTTGTACCCGGGTGGTGTGCCGCCGGCGCGGGCCACGCTCGCGTCAGCGGCACGGGGCCGTGTCAGGGACGCAGCAGTGCCTTGATGGCGCGGCGCTCGTCCATGGTGCGGTATCCCTCGGCGACCTCGTCGAGGGACAGCGTCAGGTCGAACACCTTGCCCGGGTCGATACGGCCGTCCAGGACCCGGTCGATGAGGTCGGGCAGGAAGCGGCGCACGGGCGCCGGGCCGCCGCGCAGTCCGACGTGCGAGTAGACAGCTGCTCGCCGTCGATCGCCACGCCGTGCGGGACGCCGACGAAGCCGACGTTGGCGCCAGGGCGGGTGGAGCTCAGGGCCTGGAGCATGGACTCCTGGGTACCGACGCACTCCAGTGTCGAGTCCGCGCCGACCCCCCCGGTCAGTTGCCAGTTATGGGACCTCAGGCGCGCCGCGCTCGGTGGTGGCGGCCGGCGGCGGCCCGGCCACCGCCGATCTGGCAGGTCGGTCGATCTGGAGGTCATGGGATGGCGGCTCGCCACGCGGGATGCAATGCGGGATAGAGGCTGACGAGGAGATAACCAGCCGCGATCACGAGCAAAGCCGTGGTGAGGCTGGTCATGGCGACCAGCAGGCCGGCGCCGAAAATGCCCACCGGCACCGCGGCCACAACCGCGGCCATGATCGCGCCGGACACACGTCCTCGGAGCTCCGGGGGAATACGGCTGAACTGGACAGCGGTCAACAGCGGGTTCACTGGTCCAGCAGCGATGCCGGCGAGAGCCATGGTGACGACAAGCGTGGCAGTTCCGGGCATCGCAGCGATGACGAAGAACTTCGGGGCCCCGGAAATCAGCAACGCGCCGGTCAGGATTACGTGCCGGGGGAACCGATGCCCAACTGCACCGAACAGGACCGCGCCCGCCACGGCGCCGGCGCCGAAGGCAGCGACCGAAAGCCCCAGGGCGAGCGGGTTGTCGAGCACCTGCTCGGCCAAGGTGGGCAGCAGCACGGTGAACAGGGCGTTGTCGGCCATGTTGGCGAACATGAACACCACGAGGATCCGGGGCAGCAACGTGTCCTCGCGGATGAACCGCAGCCCTTCCCTGAGCTCCGCGAAGTACCGCGACGTGCCTTTCGACAGGTGCGGAGCCTTGCGGGGCGACGCTCGGGGCACAGTCAGTCCCACGAGCAGGGCCGATACCAGGAAGCTGGCCGTATCCAGGTACAGCACAAGGATTGGCCCGAGAGCTGCGAGGAGCACGCCGCCGAGTAATCCGCCGGTGAGCTGGGCGACACGCATCACTGTCTCGTGCGCGCTCATCGCCCGTTCCAGCCGCATACCGCCGGCTTCGGCCAGGTCGGGCACGAGGGAGCGGCGGGCTGTTGTGCCTGGAACGTCGAGCATCGAGCCGGCGAACGTGAGGACCAACAACAGCCAGAACGACAGGTGGCCCAGCATGTACAGGACCGGGATCGCGGCCACCGTCACGCCGCTGGCCAGGTCGGCCAGGACACTGCTGCGGAAGAACCCCATGCGGTCCACCAGGGGGCCGCCGAACATCCCGGCCAGCACCACGGGAACGAAGTAGGCGACCCCGCTCAGCCCGGCCCGTGCGGGATCACCGGTGGTGTCCAGCACGAACCAGGGAATCGCGATCAGGGCGATCCGGTTTCCCGCGACCGACACCGCCTCGGCTGCCAAGACAGCGCCAAGCGCTCGCCGTGCCGCAGCCGTTGACGTGCCTGAAGAAGTCACTTGGTTGCCGGCTCCCGGTCCATGACGGTGGCCTGGTCAGTCGGAAAGTACCAGTCCATCGAGGTCGTCCTGCTCGGGCTGGATGGTAGCGGCGATGTCGCGCATGGGACCGATGCGTGGGCGCTCGATCTCGCTGGCGACGATACTGCTTTCCCGCGCCTCGCCCTCACTGAGGTGCTCGTCCTCCAGGCCGGTGAGGTCGGCCGAGTCACCGCGGCTGGCAGGTGACCAGCCGAAGCGGCGCCGGACGGCGACGGCTTGAGGGTTGCGGGCGCTTGCCTGGTAGAAGGCGCGCGCCACTGGCGCGCGCCAGTCGACCACCAGCGGCGGGGCGGACGGATCGTGTGCGATGCGCACACGCCCGATGTGGTAATCCTGCCCGGCGTGGTCACTGGCGGCCTGGGGGCCCGGGCGAAGTCGAGGCGCCCGAAGAACAGCGGGCCCTCGGGCAGCTCCCGAAGTTCCTTGGCCTGGCTGCGCAACAGCGGCCCCGCGCCGCCGCCACCGACGCACCGGCGCTGTTACCGAGCTCCCTGCACCGGCCGTGCCAGCTCGACATTGAACTGGGCCCCGGCCAGCAGAGCGAGATTGGTGAACCAGACCCAGATCAGGAAGACGACGAGCCCGGCGAGCGATCCGTACAGCCGGCTGTAGGAACCGATGTGGGTGGCGTACAAGGTGAACCCGGCCGATGCCACGAGCCACAGGGACGCGGCGAGCAGTCCGCCGGGCAGCCCTCGCCGCAGCCCCTTGGCTGCCGCCGGGCCGGTACGGAACAGCACCGTGATCAGACAGGCGACGAGGAATATCAGGATGGGCCACTTCAGCACCGTCCACACCGTGTCACTTGCGTGTGCGAGGCCCATCCGGTGTCCCAGCCAGTGGGCCGGCGGCCCGGTCAGCACCAGCGCGAACGCGCTGGCCATCAGCAGCAGGAGCAGTCCGATGGCGGTGGTCACGATGATGTGCGCCTTGCGCAGTGCGGGCCGTGTGTCGCGGACGCCGTACAGGGCGTGCAGAGCACGGCGGAAGACGGCCAGGTAGCTGGAGGCGGACCACACGGCGCTGACGGTTCCCGTCGCGACCAGCAGCCATACGGCGCCGCGTTCCTGGGTCGCGGCTTCCAGGGGTTCGCGCAGCGCGGCGCCGGACTCCGCGGGAGCGAAGGCCGTGATGTCGGTGATCAGCGCGTCGGTTGCTCGGGGGTTGGCCAGGCCGATGAGGGCAACGGTGACCAGGAGCGCCGGGAGCAGGGCGAGGATGGCGTAGTACGTCAGGGCGGCGGCCCAGTCCGAGAGGTCGTCGTTCCACAGGGAGACGGGGGTGCGCCGCAGGGCGGCCCGGTAGTGGGCCGCCCGGCCCGAGGGCGCGCCCTGGCGGGGGACGGGTCCTGAGGCGGTGGGTGTGGTCTTGCTGGGCACGCTGGTCTCCGGGGGGACGTGGTCAGGCACGGCGCGGCCTGGCGGCGCCGGGGGAGGCAGTGGATCCCCCGGGGTACGGACGTCCTTTGCTACCACCTTTCCTCGTGCCTCCGATCATGGGTCGTACTCCTGCCGTGTCCAGGGCCACCTGCACTACCGGACGAGTCTGTCCTGGCTGCCCAGATGCGGGACGCGCGCGCCTCGACCCCGTGCGCCACCAGCCCATTCGTGTACTCGGCACGGGCCGCACGGGACGCGATGCCGTCCGTTGACCCGAAGCTGCGGCGCGTGGTCCGGTCCGACGGGGCGTGAGGCCTTCGGCACGCCGGGATGTGGCACGGTGAACATGCAGCCCAATGGATCACCCGGAATGGATCACCGAGGAGGAGATTCCGTGTCGAAGCCACCGCTTCCCGAGACCGCGATCGCCATGCTGAAGAAGCCCAACCCGGCCGTCATCACGACGCTTCGGGCCGACGGCCAGCCAGTGTCCACGGCCACCTGGTACCTCTGGTACGACGGCCGGATCCTCGTCAACATGGATGAGGGCCGCAAGCGGCTCGAGCACATCCGCAACGACCCCCGGGTCACGCTCACCGTGCTCGACGAGGGGAACTGGTACACCCACCTCAGCATCATCGGGCACGTCGCCGACGTACGTGAGGACAAGGACCTCACCGACATCGACCGCCTGGCCCAGCAGTACCTCGGCACGCCGTACCCGCAGCGGGACCGCGGCCGGGTCAGCGCCTGGATCGAGATCGACCGCTGGCACGGCTGGGGCACGCTCAAGGAGAACAGCCAGCCCGGCTGACCCGCGCGCCGCGGCGGTCGGTACGCACGCTCTCCGCCGTGTCGGGATCACCCACACACGACCTGTACAAGGGCGACCCTGCGTCTCGCGATCGCACGCACGGCTGTCAGCGGGCTGCGCTGAGGGGCGTACGTCGTGACCAGAGGCGACCCGGGGGTAACCGGGCATACGGCCCGCTCCGCGCCGGTGGCCGCCGGCGGTGGGGGGGGGGGGGGGGGGCCCGCGGGGGGGGGGAGTACGGACCCCCCCCCCCCCCCCCCCCCCCGGGCCGGGCCCCGGCCCCGCCCCG
>NZ_JBICXB010000064.1:0-23788 GCF_043200055.1 Streptomyces sp. NPDC048496
CCCGGGGGGGGGGGGGGGGGGGGGCGCGGGGGGGGGGGGGGGGGCGGGGGGGCGGGCCCCGCCGCATGGCCCCCCCCCTCACCCCCCCCGGGGGGGGGGGGGCCCCCGGGGGCCCCCCCGCTCCTCACTGCGTCCAAGACCTGTCTTTCGGATCAGGCCCTAACCGACCACGGCGGACCGGGCGTCGGTGTGCGCCACGGCCTCCAGGGGAGACGCGGTGGTCACGGCGCCGAACGGGCCGTCGGTCGTCGCCCCGTACAGCGAGTTCGGCGGCAGAGCAACCGTCGGAGAAGGAGCCGGCAGCGTGAACCAGACGACCTTCCCGGCCCGGCCCCACGGCCGGAACCCCCAGCTCTCGCTGACCGCGGCAATCATCGCGAGTCCGCGCCCCGAGGTGCTGGAGGCGTCGGCCGCGCGCACGGTCGGCAGCCGCGGGTCGTGGTCGTGGACGGAGACCGTCAGACGTTCGAGCAGCAGCTCTATCTCGACGGTGCACGTCTTGTCCGGCTGTGCATGCCGGTGGACATTGGTCAGAAGCTCCGTGACGCCGAGCGCTGCCTGGTCGATCAGAGGGTCGAGATGCCAGTAGCGCAATTGCGCCGAGATGATTCTGCGGACCTGACCGATCCGCGACGGCAGGGCCTGGAGCTCCACCGTGCAGTGCCTGCTTGGCTCGCTGATCACGGCTGCGACTCCCCGAAATAGGTCCGGAAGAAGACGACGGAACGGAGCCGGCGGGTGGCCGTCTGTCGTTCCTGGTCCGGCGGGCTGGATCACAGTGTCACCGCCGGTAAACCATGAGTGACGCGATTCCAATGTCGCTCAGGGGTCAGGGCTCCGCAACTCGCAGTGACCCGGCCGTGGCGCACCGTCAGCCCCGCCCGGCCTGCCCCGCTCCTCGGCCCGGCCGGCCGGCCGCGCTGCGCAGTGCCTCCAGGAAACGACGCGACGGCCCCGCACGGGCCGGCCCGCGGTCGCGCCGCCCCATGGTCACCCGGTACCACGTCCCATTGACCCGCGCCACCGTAGAGCCGACTCCGGCGAGCCATGGCCTGCGCGCACGCACCGCCGCCGCCGGGGCGCTGTCGATCTCCCGCCCGTAACTGGTCAGCAGTGCCACCCGGCCGTCCTTGACGATCACTTGACCGGCCCTGGTGAGCGACCGGGCCCACCGCTCGATCCGTACCCCCGTCGTGGTGAACTCCGTTTCCTTCATGGCTGGTTCGCCCCTTCATCACGCTTTTGAGGGTCAGTCTGCCCGCACGGTCACGGGCGCACCGGGTGGCAGCGAGGCGGCATGCCGCGAATGTGCCACGGCGTGCCGCAGTCGTCCCGCTCCTCGGCACCAAGGCAGTGCTATGGATCCCCAAAGTCAAAGTTTGTGCAGGTAGGGGGCCTATCGTGGGATGCGGAGTCCAGGGGCCGGTGGTCCGCAAGTCCGGTCACGACGAGCAGGAGCGTGCTGATGAACACCAGTGAGCGCAGGCCCGACGGCGAGGTCACGGCGACCGTCGACATCGACCGCACCGACCATGACTACAGGGCCTGGCTGAAGGAGGCCGTCCGCAAGGTCCAGGCCGACGCCAACCGCTCCGCCGACACGCATCTGCTGCGCTTCCCGCTGCCCGAGGCCTGGGGGATCGATCTCTACCTCAAGGACGAGTCGACGCACCCCACGGGCAGCCTCAAGCACCGGCTGGCCCGCTCGCTCTTTCTCTACGGGCTCTGCAACGGCTGGATCCGGCCGGGCAGGCCGGTGATCGAGGCGTCCAGCGGTTCGACGGCCGTCTCGGAGGCGTACTTCGCGAAGTTGATCGGGGTGCCGTTCATCGCGGTGATGCCCCGCACCACCAGCTCCGAGAAGTGCCGGCTGATCGAATTCCACGGCGGGCAGTGCCACTTCGTCGACGACGCCCAGAAGCTGTACGAGGAGTCCGCCAGGCTCGCCGCCGAATTCGGGGGCCACTACATGGACCAGTTCACCTACGCCGAGCGGGCCACCGACTGGCGCGGCAACAACAACATCGCCGAGTCGATCTACCAGCAGCTGCGGCTGGAGCGCTATCCGGAGCCCGCCTGGATCGTCGCCACCGCAGGGACGGGCGGCACCTCGGCGACCATCGCCCGCTATGTGCACTACATGCAGTACGACACCCGGATCTGTGTGCCCGACCCGGAGAACTCCTGTTTCTTCGACGGCTGGACCGACCGCAACGCCCTCGCCACCAGCGACTGCGGTTCACGCATCGAGGGGATCGGCCGGCCCCGGATGGAACCGAGCTTCCTGCCCGGCGCCATCGACCGGATGATGAAGGTGCCGGACGCGGCCAGCGTCGCAGCTGTGCGCGCCCTGGAACAGGCCATCGGCCGCAAGGCGGGCGGCTCCACCGGCACCGGGCTGTGGAGCGCGTTCAAACTCGTCGCCGAAATGCTGGACCAGGACAGCACCGGCAGCATCGTCACACTGCTCTGCGACCCCGGCGATCGCTATCTCGACAAGTACTACTCCGACAGCTGGCTCGCCGAACAGGGCCTGGACATCGCCCCGTACGCCGCGACGATCCGGCACTTCCTGGCCACCGGCAACTGGCCCTGCTGAAGCCCGGCCGTCACCACGGTCGTGCCGACCTGATACGCGAGGCTGTCGACGGCGACGTGGGGGAGTGACCCGGCCGCCCCGCTTTCACGCGGAGGCCGCGGTCAGCCGCTTGTCGAGATTGCGCACCGCGTCCCGGAACGCCCGGCCCAGTCGCAGGACGAACCGGAACGCCGCGGCCTCTCCCGGCTCCCCCGCCGCCCCTCTCAGCGCACCGCGGACAGCGTCCCGCCCACGCGCAGCCGGGCCTTCAGCTCCACCTGCGCGTCCTGCGGTGCCCGTACCACCAGTGTCGTACCGCCCGCCGACCCGCGCACGCCGCCCGTCACCTTGATCCGGTTGACGGCCCGGCTGCCCGCCGCCAGCACGTACCACCGGCCGGACGGTGCCCTCCAGTGCGTGCCTGCCAGGACGTGCTGCCCGAACCGGCCGCACAGCGCCGTACCGGGCCGGTCGGCCACCACCGCACCAGGGGCGGTGAGCGATGCGGCGGGCTGCAGGAACTGGATCAGAACCCGGCCGGGCCCCTGCCAGGTGTCGGCCCGGGTGCACACCCAGTCCGCCGGTGTCCCGCCCTCCGGGAGAGGCTGCCGGGCAAAGGCCCAATTGTTGACCGCACGGACCCCGCTGCCCCGCAGCGCCCGCAGCGAGCACACCGTACGTGCCCAGCTCAACAGGGCCGGACCACCCGTCGCCTCGCGCGGCCCGCGCGGCGGCGCGCCCTTGCCGGGCAGCGGTGTGTACGTGAGATGGACCGGAGCGAGATCGCCCAGATCGGTGAGGAGGAATGAGTGGTTCTCGGCGATGCGCTCCGAGGAACGCAGCTGCAGCACCGGCCAGGAGCCACAACTGCGGCCCGGCGAGGGGCGCGATACGGGTGCGGTGACACCGTCGCGGCCCACCTTCAGCGACCGCGCCGGAGCGTTCGGCGCCAGCAGGTCGCGCGTCGTGGTCTCCGAGACCCACGGGGCGAGCAGGAACCGGGCCCCGTCCCTCCTGCGGCTGACCACGACGGCCGCCCCCGTCGTCACGTCCGCGTCATCGGTCCGGGCGAAGTCGAGCGCGGCCGCCCCGGCGCCGGTCAGCGGCTCCGCGTAACGCACCAGGCGAACGCCGCCGTCGTGGAACAGCACCACGGCCGCACCGTCCACCTCGCCCGCGTACAGCAGCCGGGGCGGCTGGGCGGGCGGTACGGAGAGTGTCCCGGGCGACGTGGAGACGTGGACGCTGCGTGGCGTGTGCCCCCACCTACGCAGCGCCCGGCCGAGCAGATCCCGGTCCTGGGTACGGTCCCCGCGAGCCGGCCACGCGGTGAAGTCGACGCGCGAGGTGTCCGCCCATTCCGTGGCAGCCGTACGCAGCAGCGCTGCCGGATCGGCGGCGACGGAGCCGGCCCGCGCGCGACCGTCCTGCGGGCCGCGCGGACCGTTCTCCGAGGCCAGGACGACCAGACCGCCCGCCATCACGCACAGCGCGGCAGCGGAGGCCACCGCCCGCAGCCGGTGCCTGCGCCGCAACAGATCGCTGGGGCGGGTCTGGAGCGTGCACGGGTCGAACTCGGGGGAGCGCAGCAGCGATTCGGTCCGCGGCCGGTCGGCGGACTCCAGCCGTCCGGCCGCACGTACCGCGCCCGCCGCATCGCTCGCCCCTGCCCGGGCGAGCAGCACCGTCGCCTCGAGGTCGGTCAGCCCCTCCAGCAGCCGCAGCGCGAACGCCGCCCGCACGGCAGCGGACACCGTGGACAGTGTTCGGTCCAGGGCCAGTTCCTCCGCGCCACCGGCGCGCGGGAAGAGCCGCAGCCCCCGGACGAAGGGGAGCGCAGGGCGCAGCGAGGCCGGTGCCGGGATCCGCCCGGGCCACCAGCGGGGCCGACGCTCGTACGCCAGCGCGGTACGCAGCACCCGCAGCCGCACCCAGGCGTATGCGGAGGTGGCGCCGTGCGCCGCGGCGGGGTTCCTCGGGGACGGTACGCTCCGCCCCGGTGCCGGGATCCGGGTCCGGAGCGGTTCCCGAGGTCCCGCGGTGCGCCGGCCGGGCAGGGCGCGCTGGACGGCCGCATGGGCGGCGAGGACCCGTTGGTGCCGGCCGAGCGACGGCGGCAGAACGAGGTAGGCGAGCCGGACGAGACGTGGGTAGTGTTCCACGAGCGCGGCTTCGGCCTGCTGGACGCCGGGGCGTTCGCTGCTGCGGGTGGAGCGCTGCCGGGATGGGTGGATCGGCATGGGATCGGTGCCTTCCGAGCCGTTGGCGATAACCGTCGTACCGACAAACGAGTCGATCGTGTGACGGTCACATCGGGCGCAGGTCCAAAGGCGCGGCTGCCTGACTGTCACGTCGGCTGCACGGCCGGGGCGGCAGCCGCGCACCGCGGGAGGTACGGCCCCCACTAGAACTCAAGCCCTGTCGTGGGGGGAGGCCGTTACGGCCGCGCCGTGCCGTCGAGCAGACCGTCCAGCACCCGGCCGAACAGCCGGCGGCCCGTTGCCGCGATCAGCGGATCGCCCCATTGCGGCAGCAGCCTGATACGGAGTTCCTCCACCCACACGACATGGGACCCGGACTTCGTCGGATACACATCGATCGCCGCCCGGCCCAGTACCACCGAACCGCGCTTCTCCAGCCGGCAGAGCCCGGCTCGCCCGGTCACCGGCGGCATCCAGCGCACCACTTCCATCGGATCGTCGAACGCCAGCGGGCCCACACCCGTGCGGGCCACGAAGACGGTCCCGATCCTTGTGGGCAGTCCGGTCGGGACGGTGATCCGGGTCAGCGGGACGTGTGCGCAGTGCCGTTCCCAGTCGGTGACCCGGCGCCAGGACTCGGCGGCGGGAAGGGAGGTGAATCGTTCGATCCGGAATACGGCCACAGCAGGATCCTAGGACGTCCCGGCCATGGCACGAGCCGAGCGGAACCTCTGGCTCGCCCTCGGGATCCCCGTTTCCTCAGCCCTCGGAGAGATCGCCGGCCGCGATCTCGCCCGCCACCACCAGGCCCGGCAGATGTTCCTCGATCTCCTCGCGGGTGCCCGCGGACAGACCGGAATCCGTGATGAAGGTGTCCACCTGCTCCAGCGTCGCGAACGAACTCAGGCCCACCGTGCCCCACTTGGTGTGATCGGCGACCACCACCACCCGCCGTGCCGACTGCACGAAGCGCCGATTGGTCTCCGCCTCCGCCAGATTCGGTGTCGAGAGCCCGGCCTCGACCGAGATCCCGTGCACCCCGAGGAACAGCACATCGAAGTGGAGCGAACCGATCGCCTGATCGGCGACCGGGCCGACCAGAGAGTCGGACGGAGTCCGCACCCCACCGGTGAGCACCACCGTGGCGGCCCCGGCCCGTGGGCCGCCCGTCGACCGCTGCGCGGCATGGAACACTTCGGCGACCCGCACCGAGTTCGTCACCACCGTCAACTCCGGTACGTCCAGCAGGTGCTGGGCCAGCGCATACGTCGTCGTACCACCGGAGAGCGCGATCGCACTGCCGGGAACGGCCATCGCAGCGGCGGTCCGCGCGATGTCCTCCTTGGCGGTCAGCTCCAGCGTCGACTTGACCTCGAAACCGGGCTCGTGCGTACTGGCCTCGACGACCGGCACAGCGCCGCCGTGCACCTTCTCGATGACACCCTGACGGGCCAGTGCGTCCAGGTCCCGGCGCACGGTCATGTCGGAGACGCTCAGCTTGCGGGTCAGCTCGTTGACCCTGACCCCGCCGCGCCGGCGCACCTCGTCGAGGATCAGTGCACGCCGCTGCTCCGCGAGGAGATTCTGATTCTCACTCAACGCCGGGTCCGGTCCTTTCGTCGGGTATCCGTACAGCAGCCCGTCGGTTCAACAATCTGTCGGACGGGCTCATCCTGCCACGCAGCTTCGTCCGGCGCCGCACCGGGGAGATTTGTGATCCGGGTACCGGCGCGGCCCGGGTTCCGGGATTCTGGTGACTACGCATCAGTACGCGGGCCGGAACGCCGCGACAGCAAGAGAGCGAGTCATCCACGTGCCCCCTGTCACCGAGGCCCCGCACAGCACGGGGGCCGCGCTGGAACTCCTGGTCCATGGCGTCGGTGGAGCCACCCCCCAGTCGATGCTCGGGGATCCGCGCATCGCCCGGGTCACGGGTGATGCGACGGCTGCCATATTCCGACGCTCGGGGGACGTCGACGCCGAGCAACACCCGGAGCGGTACCGGGACCGGCCCATCGAGGAGGCGTACTGCTGGTCCAATCTCACCTCCGGCAACGGCTCGCGCGCGCTGTGGCTGCTGCTGCTCCCGTTCATGGTCGTCAACCTGGCCCACTGGATGCGGCCCACGGCCAAGGGCCGCACCCGCGCGGTCCGGCTGTACGGCGTACTCGTGCGCCTCGTCGCCCTCAGCCTGACCGTCCTGCTGACGGCTGCGGCGTGCGAGGTCGCGCTGGATCTGGTGGCCTGGCAGTGCGCGGGTGCACCGGAGTGCTCGGACCAACGGTCCTGGCTCGGCTTCCTGTCGACGTCGCAGGACGGCTGGTGGTCGCAGCCGGGGCGGCGGCTCGCGCTGGCGGCTCTGGTGCCCACCGTGCTGGTGGGGCTGCTCTGGTTCCTGTCCAACCGGACCTGGAGCGCCTATGAGTCGCAGCGCCCGCTCACCGGCGCGGAACCGGACGACGACGTCCTCGACAACGGGACCGAGGCCACCCCCACCACCGAAACCCCCACCACCGAAACCCCCGCCGCCGGAACCCCCGTCGCCGGAACCCCCGTCGTCCGCCCCGCCCTCGGCCGCCCCGGCTTCTGGTACGGCCGGCGGCTCGTCGCCCGGTTGCGGGCCGCGCACACCGCCGCCGGATTCCTGACCGTGGCGTCCTCCGTCGCGGGTGCCGCGGCCCGTCACGACCGCGCCGTCACCGGCCCCGTACCCGAGTTCCTGGGGCAGCTGATCGAGGCGATGCTCGTGCTGGGCACGCTCGTCGTGCTCGGGGTGGTCTGCAGCCGCGGTCGCAGCGAGCGGCGGCTCGACAACCGGCTCGACGGCGCCGTCATCACCTGGCTGCCCGGCACCGCCCTCGCCCTGCTCGTCGTCACCGCGGTGTACGCGGCCTGGTCCCGTCCCGGCTGGGTCTCCGCCGGCACGCTCCCCGGAGACGTCACCTTCCGCGTCCTCACCGTCGGCCAGGGCATGCTCGTGGTCGCCCTCGCGGCGGTCGCGCTCGGCCTGTACCGCCGGACGCCCGAGCCCCGTACGGTCATGTACGGACTCGGCGGCCCCGCGGTCGCGATGCTCGCCTGCGCCCTCGGTGGCGTCATGTCCGGCGGAGTCGCCCAGCGCGTTGCCGACTGGCTCGACGGACCGGGCACTCCCGGCATGGGCCGGAGCTCGCTCATCGACGGGCCGCCGGTACTGCTGAGCTGGCAGGCCTCGGTCATCCCGGTACTCCTGGCCCTGCTGCTGATTCCCGCCGTCGTGCTGGGCGTACGCACCTGGCTCGCCGCCCGCGCCATGGAACCCGAGGTCAACAAGGAGTACCGGGAGAAGCGGCCGGACGCCGCCCGTACCCGGCAGATCGCCAGGACCCGGGCCCTGGCTGCGCTCACCGACTCCGCGCCCTGGCTCCTCGGGCTGGTCTCCGGCGCCACCCTGCTGCTCGGCGCGGGAGCGGTCGCCGGGGCGTGGGCGAGCGGGGAGGTGCCGGGGCTGGCCCTGGACGGTGCCGGCCCGTTCATCGAGTCGGTCGCGGAAGTCGCCCAGTCGACCGGCTCGTGGATGATCGGCTTCGGCTTCATCGTCTTTGTGACCTGCGGTCGGCGCGCCTACCGGGACGCCTCCACCCGGCGCACCATCGGCATCCTGTGGGACGTCGGCACGTTCTGGCCCCGCGCCGCCCACCCCTTCGCGCCCCCCTGCTACGCCGAGCGCGCCGTCCCCGACCTGGCCTCCCGGATGGCCGGCTGGACCGGCCGCACCCGCGGCAGGCTCGTCATCTCCGGGCACTCCCAGGGCAGCGTCCTTGCGGCGTCCGCCGTCTGGCAGCTGCCGGCCGGGGCCCGGAAACGGGTCGCGCTGCTCACCTACGGTTCGCCGATCGAGCGGCTGTACGGGCGCTGGTTCCCGGCCTACTTCGGTCCCGGACCGTTGCATGGACTGCACCGGTCCGTGCACTGTTGGCGCAACCTGTGGCGGGCCACCGACCCGATCGGTGGCCGGGTCCGGCTCGACGTGGGTGCAGGCCCCGAAGTGGACCGGGGGCCTCTGCGGGACCCGCTGGTCTACGGGCGCACGCCGGAGCACCCGCTGCCCGAACCGGTGCTCGGCCACTCGGACTACCAGGCCGACCCGGTCTTCGCCGAGGAACGGGCGGCGCTGCTCGTCCGGCTCGGGCCGGTGCTGCCCCGCCAGGCCGACGGGGGCTCCGGGGAGACTCAGGGGAGTTCCGGCAGGTCCTCCGGGTAGAGCAGGGTGAGGTCGTCCGTGCTCGGCTCGGCGAGCTGGGCGACCCGGCCGGCATGTCGCTCGACCATCGACTCGAAGGTCTGGCGGGCGGTCCGGCCATTGCCGAACGCCGGGCCCTTGGGCAGCTCGGTGAAATACTTCAGCAGCGCTTCTCCAGTGCCCTCGGCGAGGCTGTACTCGTGCTCCTCGGCCTGCTGTTCGACGATCCGCAGCAGTTCGGCGGGCTCGTAGTCGCTGAAGGTGATGGTCCGTGAGAAACGGGACGCCACACCGGGGTTGACGGTGAGGAACCGCTCCATCTCGTGGGTGTAACCGGCGACGATCACGACCACCGCGTCCCGGTGGTCCTCCATCAGTTTCACGAGCGTGTCGATCGCCTCCCGGCCGAAGTCCCGGCCGGAGTCCTCGGGCGACAGCGCGTACGCCTCGTCGACGAACAGCACCCCGCCGCGCGCCCGCTCGAACGCCTCCTGGGTGCGGATGGCGGTCGAGCCGATGTGCTCGCCGACCAGATCGACCCGGGACACCTCGACGAGATGCCCCCGCTCCAGTACCTCGAGCGAGGCCAGGATCTCGCCGTACAGGCGGGCCACGGTCGTCTTGCCGGTGCCGGGGGAGCCGGTGAAGACGAGATGGCGTCGCACCGACGCGGCCTTCAGCCCCGCCTCCAGGCGGCGGCGGCCCACCTCGATCATGTCGGTGAGTGCACGTACCTCGCGCTTGACGCTGTCCAGGCCGACCAGCGCGTCCAGTTCACCGAGAACGGCGCCCGAGGTACGTACCGGCTCGACGGGTGCCTCGACGGCGGCGGGCACGGCCGGGCGCTGCGCGGGCACCGCACCGAGCAGCCCGGGGGCCGACTGAGTGGCCGTCAGCACCGTGGGCGGCGGGGGAGTGACGGTGCGCAGTGCGCTCTCGTCGCTGGTGCAGTCCTCGACGACCGGGCCCGTCCCCTGCCCGTGGCCGTGCGAGCCGCCCTCGGCGAACTCGTAGCCACCGCGCGCGCACCGCTCGGCACGGCACCGGGTCAGCGTCGTACGGCAGCCGTCCATCACATGGAAGCCGTATCCGTCACTGCCGGTGACCCGGCAGCTGTCGAAGGTGCCGCGTCCCTCGGCGGAGACGTAGAAACCGGCCTCGGCGGGCGAGGTGACCGTGCAGCGCTCGATGGTCGGGTCGGCGCCCTTGGTGACGATGACCCCGGTCTGTGCCGTGTCGATGGTGCAGTTGTTCAGCGTGCCGCCGCTGCCGTGGTCGCGGAACCAGGCGCCGGTGGACGCCTCCCGGATCCGGCAGTCGTCGAGCTGTGCGGTCGCCCCGTCGCTCACCGACACCGCCGTGTTGCGGACCTGGGTGAGATCGCTGTCGACGACATCGGCGCGCGAGCCCCGGTCGAGGACGAAGATCGCGTCCGGCACGTCATGGACCCGGCAGGAGTCCAGTATCACGGTCGCGCCGTCGCTCACCCAGACCGCCGGGTAGTCGCCCGTACTGTCATGGATCTCACACTGGTTGGCGTCGACCCGGGTGCCCGGGTCCCACACCGACAGGCCGTTGCGCCCGAAGCGGCGGACCGTGGAACGGGTCAGGGTAAGGACCGAACGGGAGCGCAGATCCACCGCGTTCTCCGGGATGTCATGGATGTCGCAGTCGGCGAGCGTCAGCACCGCGTCCGTGTCGAGCGTGACCCCGTCCGCCGAAGTGCGGTGCACCGTGCAGTCGGTGAGGTGCGCGGAGGCGCGGGCGGTGACCTGTATGCCGCTGCCCTTGATCTCGTACACCTCGCAGCCGACTGCCTCCAGCGCGCTGCCCTCACCGGTGATGCTCAGTCCGGCGCCCGAGGAGTGATGAACCCGGCAGCGTTCCAGCCGCGGATGCGCACCGTCGCGCACCGAGACCCCGGACTGCCCGGCCGACACGATCTCGCACTCCTCGAACACCCCGCCCGCACCGTCGAGCACGGCAATGCCGACCCCGGCCGGATTGTCGACCGTGCAGCGGCGCACGTTCGGCCGGGCCGTACCGCGCACCTCTATCCCGGCGGCCGACCGCGTCACGATCCGCAGATCCGCCAGCTCCGGGGCGCCGTCCTCGATGAGCAGTGCGGGGGCCGCCGAGTCCTGGCCCTCCACATGCAGATCCTGGACGACGGCGGAGGCACGCACCGTCAGCGGTACGCCGTCGACCGGTGCGATCCGGACGGAGCCGACGGAGCCCTCGGGACCACGCAGGGTCACCGCGCGGTGCAGGACGAGATTCTCCCGGTAGGTGCCCGGCGCGACGGTGAGGACATCACCGTCCGCCGCGGCCTCAAGGGCTGCGGTGAGGGAGGCGTATTCGCCAGTGCGGCGCCGCCACCGCGATGTGCCGGTGTGCGTCACCTGGACCGTGCCCTGTGCCATGGCGCTGTTGTGCCCCCACCTCGTGCGTGTCCGATGCTCGTGCGGCCGGCCTTGCGGCAGGGGTCGTCACGGGTCCGTCCGCCGAAGAGGTGAGCGGACCGGTCCACCGTAGCGCGCGCGGAGGGCGGGAGTTGACGGGATCCCAGCTCATCAGCTGCCGGTGCCCGTCCTGCCCCAGTCCGGACCGGCCTCGGCCCACGCTTGGTCGAGCCGCGCATACCGCCATTGCACCATGCGCCATACGATCAGGCGTCGCCCGCCCTCGATCAGTGCGACGCCCAGCACCATCACCCCGAATCCGGCCAGTGCCGCATGGGTGTGGGCCGTCGGCACATCCATCGGGGGGCAGCGCCGGGCGTCCGTCCAGGTCGGTCCAGATCCGCACCCGGGAGCCGGGACGGCCGGGAGGGGAACCGGGTCCCCGACCCGGATCACGCCGGTCCCGTCCGGAATCAGATACTGGCCGAACAGCAGGTCCTTCCCGGTACGGTGGTGGCGCGCGAGCGTACGCAGCGGGTCCTGGCCGCGCTCCGCGGTGCCCTGGTCGGTGAGGGTGATGACACAGCGGTCACAGGGTTTGACGACGCGGAACGGGACGGTAGCCGTCGGCGAGTCCGACGGTCTCACCGGCGCGCGCGTACGCGGGATTGATCAGCCGACGGGTCCCGGGCGCGTCGAGATCGACGAGCCGGACCTCCGTGCCCAGGCAGTCGCTGAACCGGGTGTGGGCGGCGGCCGCCGCCCACACCTCGATGGTGGACCGGTGCAGCACCACGGGACCGTGCGTCCGGGCTCGGGCACCTCGACGGTCAGCGGCGCGCTCCCCGGCGCCGACAGACCGATGCCGCCCCCGGGCAGCGGCACGGCGGAGACCAGCGCCATGCGCGGCTGCTGCCGCTGTGTGACAGCCCGGCCCGTGGTGTCGACCAGCATCCACCGGCGGTCGCCGTCGAGTCCCCATGGCTCGACGGCGGCCTCGCCAGGCTCGTATCCGGCCAGTGACTTGACCGGATGAATGTGTACGGCGCGCAGCACGGGAGGGCGCATGCCTTCACCCTGCCAGTCCGTCCCGGGCCCGCCCTTCGGATCGGACCAGGGACGGACCGCGGCCGTGTGCAGCGGGTTCCGCAGCGGCTCAGTACCCCCGGCCCTGGTACGGGCGGTTGTACGGGTCCTCGTACGGAGAGGGCGCGGGTACGGGCCGCGGCGACGCCGGACGCATCGACTCGTACCCCGTGCCCGGCGCCGGGCGCTGCTGCTGGGGCTGAGGCGGCTGGTAGCCGCCCCGCATGCCGGTCGGCTGCTGCGGGATGTACGGCGCGGGAGCCTGCTCCAGATGAGCCGGCTGCATCGGCGCGTAGTTCTGCTGCGGTGCGGCCATCTGCTGCGGGTAGCCGTACGACGGGTTCGGCTGGGAAGGTGCCGCGGGAAGCGCCGGCAGCGCCGACGGGAGCGCCGGCAGGTAGCTGTTTCCGGTGTCGTAGGAGGCCGACACTCGGATCGGGGCTATCTGAGGCGTACCCCGCTCCGCGACCAAGGAGTCGTAGATCGGGGTGTCGGGGAACGACGGTGCGGCGTAGTAGCCGCCGCCGTAAGTGGAGCGGGGGGAGGTCATGACACCTAAGTTAAGCCCACGATGTGCTGGTTGGGGAGCCCCAATCCCAGGGTCATCCGTTTTACGCTGGTTCTGTCCGCCTGACCTGCTAAAACATCGTTAAAGCTACCGTTGGCAGCGGGGGCTTTTCCGTTGGAGGGCCACATGGCCGACGAGAAGTGGCGGATGGGCTGCAAAGGCCGACACCCGCGTGGCACTCGCCAGGACGGAGGGCTTCGACCCCGAGCGCTTGGAACCTTACGACTATCAGGCGATCGCCGACGGGAACTGCGGCCTGCCGGTCGCCACCGCCGACAGCACGCTCGGTGACTACATGGGCCTATTGGCTCGGCGGCGTCGCCGCCCACCGGGTTCGGGAGAACACCCATCCACGCTACGCCGCCTGCGTCTGTCTCCACCTCATCTCCATCCTCGGCACCAAGAAGGTCGCCCGAGTCACGGTCAAGGACGTACGCACCTTCCTCGACCGGCTCCACACCACCTGCCGGTGCTGCGCCCAGGGCCTGGACACCGAACGGAAGAGGTGCCGCGCGATCGGCCAGTGCTCCTGACAAATAAGGGCCCTGACCTCAGCTTTCCCTGACGCCGGTGGTCCCGCCGAAATGGACGGGACGCCGGGGCCGGGCGTGGGCGGGGCCGCCGGACCGGCTCCCTGTACGCCGCCGCGGCGACACCCGTGGTTTCCGGTCAGTTCTCCGATCACTCGTCATCGCACGCCGTCGCCTGTGATGATGTGGATCAGGGGAGTGACCGGTGAGGTCATGAGATCCGGGGGATCGATGAGTACTACGACGTCGGCGCTGATACGGCTGAAGTCCGCACAGAAGAGCGCGAAGGGCGTATCGCTGTATTCGCGGTTCGTGAACCGGCCCGCGGGCCGGTATCTGGCCGCCGGGGCGTACCGGCTCGGCCTGACGCCCAATCATGTCACCGCGATCAGCGCGGCGTTCAGCTTCACGGCCGTCGCGGTGACGGCGCTCGCCGCGCCCACCTGGGTCGTGGGCCTCGTGGTGTGGCTCGGGCTCGCGGTCGGGTTCGCCTTCGACTCCGCCGACGGGCAGCTCGCCCGGCTGCGCGGTGGCGGCAGCGCGGTGGGTGAATGGCTCGACCATGTGGTCGACTGCGCCAAGATCACCGCACTGCACACCACCGTGCTGATCTCCTTCTACCGCCACCCCGGTCACTTCGGGACCGAGGCCGACGGCTGGCTGCTGGTGCCGCTCGGCTTCCAACTCGCCGCCGTCGTCACGTTCTTCGGTGGACTACTCACCGAGCAGCTCAAGCCCAAGGCGGCCCCGGGCGACCGCGCCGCGCCCTCCACGGCACGTGCGGTGGCGCTGCTTCCGGTCGACCACGGGGTGTTCTGCCTCGTGTTCCTGCTGCTCGGCGGCGGCGGCGCCTTCCGCTGGGCCTATACCGTCCTCGCCGTCGCCGCCGCGCTCTTCCTCGTCGCCTTCCTCACCAAGTGGTTCCGGGAGCTGTCCGCAGTTCGTCGGTGAACCGCGTCCCGTCGAGGGCGTCGATGGCACGCCGCAGCTGGGTGCTCGACGTGTGCACGGTGTACGGGAAGTAGACGACGTCCACGCCCACCGTGGCGAAGTCCCGCTCCAGCCGTTCCCCCTTCGGCGTGTCCCGCCAGTCGTCGCCCTTGAACAGCACGTCGAAGCGGACCTGCTTCCACGTCTCCAGCTTGTCCGGCACGGTCTCGGCGAACGCGGCGTCCACGTACCGGATGCTGCGGACGATCTCCAGCCGCTCGACGAGCGGGATCATCGGCTCTCTGCCCTTGGCCCGTTCGGCCATATCGTCCGAGACCACGCCTGCCACCAGGTAGTCGCACTGGGCACGCGCGTGGCGCAGGATGTTCAAGTGCCCGATGTGGAACAGATCGTAGGCGCCCGGCGCGTAGCCCACGCGATACGGCTTGCTCGATGGCACAGATGCCCCCCTCGTTCGATGGTGTCCCCCTGTGCACACCCCTTTGCGGTGGATGCGCGGACTTTGACGATAGCGTTCATGCTCAGTGCAGGAAGGGTGAACAATTAGGGTGCGTCCTGGTTCACTTCTGCCAGTGCGTGGGACCGGGGGCCCGTAAGGCGTGGACGCACAGGGGAGGCCGCCGAGGCGGCCGGGGGGAAAGGTTTCGTCCGGTGACAGAGACCCACAACGAGCGTCGCGATCGGGACGGGAGCGGGGCTACGCGCACAGTCGGCCCTGTGCCGCGGCAGCGCACCACCGAGCCGGATATCGCCGCGCTCGCCGGCGAGGAGGGCGAGTTCGCCTCGTCCGGACGCCGGCTGCTCGTGGTGTCCACCAATTACGCGCCCGAGCACACCGGTATCGGCCCCTACGCCACCGGCATCGCCGAGCACTGGGCGAGCCGCGGGCACGACACGCACGTCCTCGCCGGGCTCCCCCACTACCCGTCCTGGCGCGTGGACCCCGCCTACCGCGGGGTGTGGCGGGCCACCGAGCGGCGTGCCGGAGTCACCGTGCACCGTCGTCGGCACAGCGTCCCCCCGCGCCAGAGCGCCCTGCGCAGAGCCCTGTTCGAGGGGTCGATCCTCGCCCACGGTCTCGTCGCACCGCCCCGCACCGGTCGCGTCGACGCCGTGCTCGCCCAACTGCCCAGCCTTGCCGGCGGAGTGCTCGGCGCCCGTATCGCCGCCCGGCACCTTGCCCCGTACGTGCCGGTCGTGCAGGACCTCATGGGCGCCGCCGCCGCGCAGTCCGGCATCCAGGGGGGTGGCCGCGCCGCCGATCTGGCCGAGCGCGCAGAGTCATGGGTGCTACGGCGCGCCACCCTCGTCGGTGTCATCCATGAGACGTTCGTCGAACGGGTGCGGGCCATGGGTGTGGACCCCGGACGTATCCGACTGGTCCCCAACTGGTCGCACATACAGTCCCCTTCGACACCCCGCGCGCAGACCCGGGAGCGCCTCGGCTGGCGGCCCGAGCAGACCGTGGTCCTGCACTCCGGGAACATGGGACTCAAGCAGGGGCTCGACGTGTTGGTGGAGGCGGCCCGCCGTGCTCCCGCCACCCGGGTCGTGCTGATGGGCGACGGCAATCAGCGCGAGCACCTCGTCCGCCGCGCCGAAGGGCTGCCCAACCTGGAGTTCCTGCCTCCGGTGACGGACGCCGACTTCCCCGACGTGCTGGCCGCGGCCGATGTGCTCGCCGTGACCCAGCGTGCCTCGGTCCTCGACATGAGCGTCCCCTCCAAGCTCACCTCCTATTTCGCGGCGGGCCGCCCCGTGGTCGCCTCCGTCGCCGCCGAGGGCGGAACGGCCCGCGAGGTGCTGCGCTCCGGTGCCGGAATGCTTGCGGAACCGGAGAATCCTGATCAGTTCTTGTCAGCGGTGCGTAGACTCGCCGAAGACCCGAAGATGGCGGACGAGTTGGGCGCGGCGGGTCCGCGCCACGTAGCGGCCCATCTGTCACGGGAGGCGGGTCTCGCGCGCATCGACGCGCTGATCGACGAGGCAACGGGGGGACTTGGAAGGTGAACGAGACAGACGTTCCCGTCCGGGGGGAAGACGAGCCGGAGCAGTTGCGTGAGCAGTTCCGCCAACTCCTGCGCTACCGGTGGCTGATAGGCGGCGGTGTCGGCATCGGACTATTGGCCGGCGCCTGGCTCGGCGTCACCGGCGCCGACAGCTACGCCGCCACCACCGACATCGTGCTCCGCGCCCCCACCAGCGACCCCTTCGCGCCGACGCTCGCCGGCGACAAGGCGCTCAACATGGGGTCCGAGCGGCAGACGGCCCTCAGCCGCTCGGTCGCGCAAGGCGCCGCGAAGCAGCTCAAGATGAGCGCGGACGAGGTGGACCAGCTCCAGAGCGGGCTCCAGGTCACCAACCCGCCGCAGACCCTCGTGCTGCACTTCACGTACAACGCGTCCGACCCGAAGGAGGCGGCGCGCCGCGCCAACGCCCTCACCGCGTCGTACATCGACATGCGCAAGGACCAGTGGGAGTCCGTCCGCGACTCGATGCTCAAGAGCCTGCAGGACCAGCTCCATCCGGTCGCCAAGCAGAACGACGAGCTCTCCCGGCAGATCAAGCAGCTTCCCAACGGATCCGCCGCGGACTCCGCCTACGCGGTTCAGGCCAACCTGCTCAACCGCATCACCGACCTCCGCAGCAAGATCACCAGCCTGAACGCGCTCGACATGACGCCCGGCAACGTGATCCGCAACGCCACGGTCCCCTCCTCGTCCGACGGGCCCGGCCTGCCGCTGTCGCTCGGCCTCGGCGGCCTCGTCGGCGTAGGTCTCGGTCTGCTCGGCGCCTGGGTGCGGCTCGTCTTCGACCCGGCGCCTCGCTCGGCCGGTGACGTCGCCCGCGCCGTCCGCGGTCCCGTCCTTGGCGCGCTGCCCCGCGGCTCGGCGGGAACCCTGGTGGTCGGCCACACCGACTCCCGGGCAGCCGAGGAGTACCGCTCGATCGCCTTCCGCCTCGCCTACGACGAGCGCTTCGCCGACCGGCGCCGACTACTCGTCGTCGCCCCGCGCGGCTCCATGGAGTCGAGTGTCGCCGTCGCGGTCAACCTCGCCGCCTCGTTCGCCGAGACCGGCAAGAACGTCCTGCTGGTGGAGGCCGACCTGCGCACCCCGTCGCTCTCCGAGCGGCTCGACGTGTCCGCCGCCTCCCGGCCCCGCTGGAGCCGTACCGGCGAGCACGCCGAGGGCGAGTGGCCGAGCCGAGGCCAACTCCTCTTCGACGCGGGCGAGTCAGGAGCCTTCGGGCTCGTCCCCGGCGAACGCGTGCGCAACGTACCGCGCGCGCTGACCTCCGCCGGGACCACCCGGCTGATCGCCGAGGCCGACGATCCGGAGGCCACCGTCGTGGTCGTGGCCCCGCCCGTCCTCGCGTACGCCGACGCCCTCGCGCTCGTCGACCGGGTCGACGGCGTGCTCATCGTCTGCGACCCGCGGACCGTGCACCGCGCCGACCTGATGCGTATCCGCGAACTGATCGTCGGTGCCGGCGGTACCGTCCTCGGCGCGGTGACGCACACCGACTCCAAGAGGGTCCGGACGCCCGTCGCCCGCAGTGGCAGCAGACGCCGGGCGCCCAAGAGCAAGCCGGCCCCCACTCCCGAGCCGAGCAACACCCCCGAACCCGAGCGGCACTTCGACGGCGGCGGCAGCGACACGGTCGCGCTGCGCACCGTCCGCTCGGGGGACTGGTGACCGTCCCGGAGGAAAAGCCGTCGTCCGAGAAGCCGTCCGACCCGCCGCGCACCCCGCGGCGGTCGGCGGCCGCCCTCGCCGCGGTGCTCGACCAGGCGGCGTCCAGCCTCACCAACATCGCCGTGCTGGTGATCGCCGCCCGCGTCTCCACCGTGCACGGCTTCGCCACCTTCTCGATGGTGTACCTCACCTTCACGGTGCTGCTCGGCCTCAACGTGGCGTACGTCGGCCAGGCCGTCGTCCTCACCCGGGGCGACACCGGCGCCGCCTGCCGGTCCGCGATCGCCTTCACCTCCCTCGCCTCCACCGTCGTCGGGGTCCTGCTCGCCGCCGTCGGCGCCGTCACCGGCGGCTGGGCCGGACCCGGCGGAGCCTTCCTCGCCCTCGGGCTCGTGCTGCCCCTGGTCCTCGTGCAGGACGGGCTGCGGTACGCGTTCTCCACCCTGCGGCGCCCCGGCCTGGCCCTGGCCGCCGACACCCTGCGTCTGATGTGCGTGGTGCCCGCGCTGCTGCTCCAGCCCCGGCACGCCGCGCCCGGACTCCTCGTGGCGGTGTGGGGCGTGTCGGCCGTCCCGGCGCTGCTGCTCGGCCTGCGCCTGCTGTGGCCCCATGTCCGCGGCTCGCGGGCGGACCTGCGGCCCTACGTGCGCCGGGGCCACCTCGGACAGCGCTTCGTCGTGGAGTTCGCCGTCGGCAACGCCTCCAGCCAGCTCGCCGTGCTCGGCCTCGGCCTGTTCGCCGCCCCGCTCGCGGTCGGCGCCCTGCGCGGCGCCACCACGCTCTTCGGGCCGCTCAACGTCCTGTTCAACTCGGTCAACGCCTTCGGGCCGCCGCTGCTCAACCGCCTCGGCGGCCGTCGCGCCACCACCCGCGCCGCCGCGCTGCTCGGCCTCGTGCTCAGCGCCGTCGGCCTCGCCTGGGGACTCGTGCTGTACGCCCTTCCCGACCACGTTGGACGCCAACTCCTCGGCAGCACCTGGCAGTTGGCCGCCACTCTGTTGCCCGCCTCGGGCGCCCAGTACGCGGTGATGGGCCTGGGCACCTGCGCCCTCGTGACCCTGCGCGTGCTCAGGCCGCGCGCCACCCTGTCGGTGCAGGTGGTGTTCTCGCTGCTCTCGGTCGTCCTCATGCTCGCCGGATACCTGCTGACCGGCTCGGCGCTCGGAGCGGCCTGGGGTCTGGCCGCGGGCTCCGCACTGAAGGCGGTAGCGGCCTGGACCCGGGTCGCGCGCCTGCGGGTGGAGGAGACGACCCCGACGGCGCCGTCACCGGCGGTCCCCGCGAACTGAGCGTCACCGCGTGGGGGAGTGGAGCGCACGGCGCGCGGCCGCCCCCCAGGGCCTCGGCCCTCCGGTCAGCGCAGCCCCGGCGCCCGGTCCTGGCGGAACGTGGTGATCAGGGCGATGCAGAACGCCGCGATGGCCACGCGCCCTGATGCCTGGAGCAGGGGGCCCCGCAGCAGGATGAACGAGTAGCCGGCGACCAGCGGGACGGCCAGGGCGATCAGGCTGCCCGGCCGGGCACTGCGCACCGCGCGGCGGGCGTAGCGCCGGTCGACCCGTGCCGCCGCGTATCCCATTGCCACGAACCCCGCCACCATCCCGACCGGGCCGAAGTCGATCCACAGCTCGGCCCACACCGGCGACGAGAGGTTCGTGTTCGTCGCGCCCATCCACTGGCCGACCATGACCCCGGTATCCATCGGCTTGTCGGGCCACGCCGAGCGGGGGACCGCGAACAACACCGAGCCGGCCATCTGGCGGCCGAAGGTGTGGCCGCTGCCCGACCGGACGTACGTGATGGTGTTGGCGAACATGCCGACCTGGTCGTAGTCCTTGAGGGCCAACGGCTCCAGCGGCGAAGTGGTCTGCACCGGACGGTAGTTGGCGTCGTCGTAGCGGAAGCGGTCCGCGAACGGGAAGACGATCAGCGCCACGATCACGCCCAGGCTGAGCGCGACCCGGTAGAAGGCCGCGCTCACCGGGAAGACGGTGAACAGCAGCGAGAAGAGGACGGTGAGGAACCAGAAACGCGGGTTGGAGATCGGGTTGTTGACCACCGCGTTCAGCGCGGCCAGCGCCCCCCAGACCGCGATGATCACCACGGAACGGCGGGCCCGCCGCGAGGTCACCAGCCAGCGCGTGTACGCCAGCCAGGCGATGAGGGCGGGCACGGTGCCGAAGCCACGCACGATGGCCTGCCCGGCCTGCGAGTCCGCCTGGGAGAGCCCGGCCTCCTGGACACTGCTGATGATCTCCTGGCGGCTCGTGAAGAAGACCGCGGGACCGCCCAGCTTGACGACGAGGAGCGACGAGCCGAGGAAGGCGAGGAGGGTCAGCAGGTACAGGCGGCGGCGGTGCACCAGCGCCGGCCGCAGCTTGTCCTCCCGCCTCCGCTCGGGCCGCTGGCGTGCCAGCAGGGCGCCGATGTCGAACGCGACACAGCCGATCAGGACGAGCGCGACCGCCTCCGTCAGATCGGTGCGCGCACCCACCACGGGGGTCGGCGTACGGCCGAGCACGGCCTGCGCGAGCGGTGCCACGCCCATCGCCATGTAGACGAACAGCCAGAACGAACCGGTGAGCAGCTTGCGCCGACTGGAGAGGATCATCGCCGAGAGCCGGATGCCGGCGTACATGGTGAGCGCGAGCTGGAGCCACAGCGCCGAGTCGTGCAGACCGGTGCCGGGCTGGACCAGCACGAGCAACGGCAGGAACACCGCGAAACCGAGGACGAGCGGCACCGACAACGCGCGGGAGAGGAGCGTGCGCGGCCGGAAGGGCGGCACCGCCACCTGCCAGCCCCGCTCCGATGACCCGGGCGTACTGGTCGTGCCCCGGTCCATCTGCTGCGTCATGGCGCCCCCGCCCCGAAAGAGATCCCCGGCGCAGTCTAACGAGCCCTGGCCTGTGGTGAACGGTCAGCTACTAGAGTGTGACGAAGGCGCCTCTGGCGAGGCGCCGTTGGGGGGATGGATCGATGCGTGATCTCCCGGCCTTCACACTGGCCGGATATGACAAGGGGCGCGGGATACTCGTCCAGGCGCTCTGGTTCGCGGTGATGAACACGGTCTTCATGGCGTGGTTCACCCCCGCCCGGGTCAGAGCAGCCCTGCTGCGCGCCTTCGGCGCCGACATCGGTACGGGGGTGCTCGTCCGGCACCGGGTGCGGGTGCTGTGGCCGTGGAAGCTGACGGTCGGCGACCACACCTGGATCGGCGAGGGGGCGTGGATCCTCAACCTGGAGCCGGTCACCCTCGGCGCCCATGTGTGCGTGTCGCAGGAGGCCATGCTGTGCACCGGCGGCCACGACCACCGCGCCGCCAACTTCCGGTATCGCAACGCGCCGATCACCGTCGACGACGGAGCCTGGGTCGCGACCCGCGCCACCGTCCTCGCCGGGGTGAAGGTCGGCCGCTGCGCCGTCGTGGGTGCGGGCGCGGTCCTCCACAAGGACCTGCCCGAGCTGACCCTGCACACCGCCGACAACCGGCGCCGACCCGTCGAGGAGCCCGCGTGAGAGTGCTGCACGCGGTCACCCTGCACAGCCCCACCCACGCCTTCGGCGGCCCGGTCCGGGTCGCCCTCAACCTCTGCAAGGGGCTGCGGGAACGCGGGCACGACGCCCGGCTCACCGCCCTCGCCGACGGCTTCGAGGGGCCGCTACCCGAGGAGGTGGAGGGCGTGCCCGCCCGCCTCCACCAGGCCCGCAGGATCCTGCCGTTGGGGTTTAGCGGCCTCACCTCGCCGTCCCTGCTCGCCGGCGCCCACCGTCTCGTACGGCAGGCCGACGTCGTCCATGTGCATCTGGCGCGCGACCTGGTGACCCTGCCGGTGGCGCTCGCCGCGCTGCGTGCCGGGAAGCCGCTGGTCCTCCAGACGCACGGCATGGTCGACCCGAGCGAGCGGCGCTCGGCCAGGGTTCTCGACGCGGTCGCGGTGCGGCGGGTGCTGCGCGGAGCCACCGCCGTTCTGCACCTCACCACCCGTGAACTGCGGGACCTGGAGGCCGTGGTGGGCGGGACGGGCCTCGCCCGCGCCGTCCGCCTGGTGAACGGCGTGCCCGCGCCGTCCGAGGGCCCGGCACCGGAGGGACCTCCGCGTATCCTGTACGCGGCCCGGCTCCAGGCCCGTAAGCGCCCCGTCGACCTGGTGGAGGCGGCCCCCGCGATCCTGGCCCGGCACCCCGAGGCCACGTTCGTCGTGGCGGGCCCCGACGAGGGCGAACTCGCCGCCGTGCGGCGGCGGATCGACGAACTCGGACTCGCGGCGCGGGTGAGCTGCCCGGGACCGCTCGACGGGACACGCATGACCGAGGAGCTGCGAAGGGCGCACGTGTACGTCCTGCCGTCGGTGGACGAGCCGTTCCCGATGTCGGTCCTGGAGTCGATGGCCGTGGGCACGCCGGTCGTGGTGACCGACTCCAACGGCCTGGCCCGCGACGTGGACCGGGCCGGCGCCGGCCGGGTGGTGACGGGACCCGACGGCATCGCCCCGGCGGTGCTCGACCTGCTGGACCCGGCCGCCCGGCGCGCCGCGTCGGAGGCGGCCCGCAAGCTCACCGCCGAGACGTTCGCCATGGACGCGGTCCTCGGCACACTCCTCGACGTGTACGAGCGGGCCTAGCAACGATGGTCTCGGTCGTTCGGATCGGTGCGGACCCGCGCCGATCCGAACGGCACCCGCTACGCGGGGAGCCAGGCGTAGCAGCCCGAGGAGACGAACGTACGGGTCCCGGACGGGATCTTCGCGGTGACCTTCTTCGGGGCGTCCGGGCCAGGGCCCGAGGCCAGCACCTTGTCGTCCGCGCCCAGTGCCTTCCAGGTGCAGCCCTCGGCGCTGGTCAGCGCACGATAGGTGCCCGGCGCAGGCTTCTTGCGTGTGCCGTCGGCGAAGCCGGTCGCGGCCTTGTCCAGCAGCGGCTTCTGCTTCGGGCACAGCTGGGCGATCGCGTCGTCGGCGGACGGCAGGTCCCCGGCGATGAGCGCGCCGATCGCGGCGTCCTTGTCATGGGCGGCGGTGCGCTCGATGCGCTGACAGGTCTCCTGGCCGACCTGGAGCACGGCTGCCGGGTCCATGTTCTTCGGCACACGGCCGTGCAGGTACTTCTTCTCCTTGGCGGTGAAGGAACCGGTCGCCGGAGTGAGCTTCGCGTCGGGCAGGACCGGGCCCTTGGAGGGGCTCGACGACTCCTGGGGAGCCGGGCTCGCCTGGTCGTCCGGGACGCCGGCCGCCTGGTCGTCGGAGATGCTCCGCGTCGGGTTCGCTGCCGCGTCGGTACCGCCGTCCGAGCTGCAGCCGGAGAGCGCGAGGAGCGCGATGAGGGCCCCGGCGGCGGCCCCGCGCCGGAGGGACCGGAGAGTACGAGTGTGCATGGTGGCTCCTGCGGCCCGAGCGGGCCGGGTATGAAGGCGGGCCCGCACACGAAGGTGCGGGCCCGGGTGGGGTGGGCGGGGGGGCCGGCGCCCAGCCCCGCACCCCCCCCCCCCGGGCCCCCCGGGGGTGTAAGCGCCCCCCAACTGACCCCCCCCAGAGGGGGGTTATACCCCGCCC
>NZ_JBICXB010000065.1:0-23619 GCF_043200055.1 Streptomyces sp. NPDC048496
CGAGCATCCGCCGGGCACCCTCACGGACTATGTCGTCCATCAGGGATCCGGTCTCGGTGGTTCGCTCGTCGTTGACTACGCTGAGCACGGGCGTGGCTTTCGCGAGGGCCTGACCGAGCGCGGCCTGGCCTACGCGGTCGCGGTCAAGGCCACCACAACCGCACATCCGGGCGACGCGACGCCCGAGCGCCCGCCGTACTCCGGGCAGGGCCGCACTCCCGTGTCCGCCTACCCCCAGCCGCACACCACCCTGCGCGCCCTGGCCCTGGCAGCCGGACAACCGGCCACCCGCACCGTCACCTGGCGCCAGGGCAGCAGGGCCACCAGGCACAACCCGAACGCCGAGATGCGCTCGCAGTTCCTGTCCCTGCGGGTCCGCCCGGCCAACCGATCCATCCGCCGGTCCGCCGACGGCGCGCTGCCCCAATGCTGGCTGCTCGTCGAGTGGCCACCCGACCCCGCCGAGCCGACCGACTACTGGCTCTCCACCCTGCCCACCGACACCCCACTGCGCGATCTGGTACGAATCGCCAAGATCCGATGGCGAGTTGAGCACGACTACCGCGAGCTCAAGGACGGCCTCGGCCTGGACCACTTCGAGGGCCGCAACTACCTCGGCTGGCACCGCCACGTCACCCTCGCCTCCCTCGCCCAGGCCTTCTGCACCCTGCTCAGACTCGACCCAAAAGCCCCTGCGCCGACCTGACCCTCTACGCGGTCCTCCGCGAACTCCAGGCCCTCCTGGCCACCTGGACCGGCGCCTGCTCGATATGCGGCCAACCCGCACCGACACCAGAACCCCACCACCGCACCTAACAAAGCCCTACTAGAAGGGGGGCTCCAAGGAGTACCCGTTCTCGTCCAGAGGGACGGGCTCGGGCTTCGGTTTGGCAGCTCGCTGCTCGGCCGCCGTGGGGTGGATGGCGATCGCCTCGGCCGCCTGCCCTTGCCGAACCAAGACCTCGCACAGTTCCTCACGTGCCTTGATCGTGCCGAGGGCTCGCAGTTCGGCAGCGGCGTCGTCGAACCGGCCGGCCGTGCTGAGGAGGTTGGCCTTGACGATGCGGGGGTCGGTCCAGGGGCGCGGGTCGGCTTCGGCCAGGGCGATCGCCTCGTCGACGCGACCAAGGCCGGCGAGGGCCAAGGCTCGCCACCAGTGCTGGAACTCCTCGTGGTCATGGTGGGGTACGACACTGGGGTGCTCCACCAGGTGCATTAGTTCCTCGGGGCGGTGGAGAAGCGGGTAGGCGAGTGGTGCCAGGAGGTTGGAGCAGTCGTACCAGCCGAAGCCGGGTTCGGCCACGGCGATCGCGTCGTCCAGTCGGCCGTCCCGCAGCAAGGCCGAGGAGAGCCAGGCTCGGTACCCGACCCAGTCGTCGGCGGCGATGGCTTCGCGCATCACGGTCTCGGCTTCCTCGGCCCGGCCGTGGTCGCGAAGGGCACCGGCGTAGATGTCCAGGACGGTGTGCATGTTCTGTCCGGTGGCCAGCTCGCGCAGCTCGTCGAGCCGACCATGACGCGCTAGAAGCCCGGCGTAGGCGGTGAGAGTGTTCTGCGTGAGGTAGTGGTGTCCGGCTATGTCCTGGCCGAGGATCCGGATCGCTTCGTCGGTATGGCCCGCGCGCTCCAGCACTTGGGCCTGGAGTTCCTGCGCGTTGGAGAAGCGGTGGTTCCGCCGGCTCTCGCCCCGGGCGTGGCGCGCACTGTCGGCGTGCGGGGCGATTAGCTGCAGCACCTGCTCGTCACGGTCCTGGCCTTCGGTGATCTCCACGAGGACGGACAGGGTCCACCATCCGTCGATGTGCGGGACGAGTAGATCGACGGCCTCGTCGATGCGCCCTGCCTCGGCAAGCAACCTGGCGAAGTCATGGGACTCGGCTTTCGAGGTCCCGCCGGCTGCGTCCGGGCGTGCCAGATCCAGTGCTTCCTGCGGCCGTCCCGACCGGAGCAGGATGCCGGCCTTCGTCCACAAGGCAGTCGGCCACCCGGTCGCGACGAACGGCTCCATCACCTTCAGCGCCCGGCCGAACTCCCCTGCCCGGCATAGCTCCTCCACTGCGCCTTTCGCGCAGAACCACTCGCCGCGTTCCGCCGCCGCCTGGATCACCAGTTCCAGGTGGCCGTGCTCCAACAGGAAGTCCACGCTTCTCGGGGCGAGGCCGCCGAAGTTGTTCGCCTGCCAGGCAAGATCATCCATGCGCATGAACGGGAGCGTAGATGCACCCACTGACACCCGCTGTCCAGGGGTTCCCGACCGGTCGGCTCGCCTCAGAACGGGAGAAGCGATCCGCAGGTCAACCCAATCGCGTCAGCTGAAGTGATTGGGCACAATCAGCAACTGGTTGCATCTCGCCCGGCCGTGGTAGCAGCGGCTTCGTCGTACGCGGCGAGGGTGCGGTAGAGGGTGGAGCGGCCGACGGCGAGGTGCTCGGCGATGGCGGTGACGGACTCCTTCGCGTCGCGGCGGCGCAGGGCGACGGCGAGCATGTCGGCGTCGACGGCCGGGGGCCGGCCGCCGTGGTTGCCGTTGGCGGCGGCGGTGTCCAGGCCGATCAGGGTCCGTTCGTGGATGAACTCCCGCTCGACCTCCGCCACCGCGGCGAACACCACGAACAGGACCTTGCCCGCGCCCTGCGAGTCGTAGATGCCGGACAGCGGGCCGCCGAGGATCTCCAGGCGGTGGTCGCGTTCGGCGAGGTCCTGCGCGGAGGTGATGAGCTCGATCATGTTGCGGCCGAGGCGGTCGAGCATGGTGACGGTGAGGGTGTCGGCCGGGCGCAGGTCGACGAGCGCGGCGTTGTACTCGGGGCGGATCTTCTCGCGGGTGCCGATCTTCTCGACGTGGATGCGGACGCAGCCGGCTTCTTTGAGGAGGCGGACCTGTCCGGCGAGGTCCTGGCCCTTGCTGGAGACGCGGGCGTAGCCGATGCGGTGGCCGGCCCGCGCGAGCGCGGCGCCGACGGCGAGGTCCGGTTCGGCGGCCGGGCTCCCAGGCCCGGCCGGGCCGACGCCGTCACCGGACGGAAGAAGCCGCATGCCTCCGTACGAGGCCCGATCCAGCCCGTCGAGGCCGAGGTCCTCCTGCGCGTCTGGGTCGACGGCGTCATCGACCCCGGCGACGCAGCCCAGCGCCAGGCCCTCGAAGACGTAGATGTCAGTGCGGCGCAGGGTTTCGTCAGTGGCGCGTTGCAGGTCAACTGCTCCAGCGGGCCATGATGGCGTGATCGACGCGGAAGAGGGCGTCGCACTCCGCGCAGTACGCACTGCCGAAGACGTAGGTCAGCTTGCTCGCGACTTCGTGCTGACCATCGGCGAGAGCACGCGCGTGAAGCCGGTTGGCCATCCCTTCCAAGGAGGAGGGGTCTGCGGGCTGCAACTCCCTACGGTGCCCAGCGGCCTCGTTCATGTAGAAGCCGTCGGTCGTTGAGAAGTAGCCGTACTCGCCGAACACCACGAAGTTCTCGGCCTCACACACAGGGCAGGGAACCTCGAACTCCTCACCGCTGAGACCGTGCAGTTCCTCCCCCCACACCTCGACTCCCTCGAAAGCCAGCAGGGCTTCAAGCAGTTCCACATAGCGATCTGGACTGCCGGTCAGCGACGGATGGCACAGTGCCCGCTCCACCAGCCCGATCAGCTCAGCGATTTCGGCAGCGTAGGCATCTTTTGGATCAGGCGTCCCGTAGGGCCGGTCGGTGCTGGCGACGATGGAAGCGGCCAAGAGCAAGGGCATGGTTTGGTCTGTAGTCGTCAACTGGCGCGCCTTCTCGGCGAGCGCGGGCAGGGCGGCGTAGCTCGCGGGGTAGACCGTTCCTTGGTGGCACAGGCGGGACCAGAGCTCGCTCCACGCGGGACTCTCCGGGTCGGGCCCGGCTGCCTTGAGGAGGCCGGGCACGTCTTCGGCGGTGCCGTAGGCATGGGTGAGCTGAGACCATTCCGTCATAGGGCTGATCAAAGCAGACGCTTCCAGCATCAAAGACTGCGCCCTGGTGTCGGGCGACACGAGAGGGTCAGTGGTCGGCGGCGTGGGGTGTGGCAGCTCTGGGGCTTCTCTGGATCTTCGTGCTGGTGTGAACGCGATGCTGGACGTACAGTGACGCGCGGGGCCCTGCGGTGAGGGCCGCGTGGGGAACAGGCAGGCTCTGCATGATGCGGAAACCGGACCGGACCGCCTGGTGGGAGCATCTGCCGGCGGGGATACGCGACCAGATCGACGGGTACGTCCTTCAGGACGCCATGCTCGCGGCGATCCGTGTCGTCGTCGATGTCGGCCTGGTCCGTGATGATGTGGGGGTCGGTACTGCTCAGCTCATCGTCGGCGACCGCTACGCCCACTACGGCGACAGGATCGCCCGTGCCCCGCACAGTCCGCTAGACCTGGAGTCCTTGGCCTACCGTGCTGGCGGCGCCGCTGGCCGCATCGTGGCGATCGAGGCGATCTGGGACGGCGACACCGTCCACGACTGGTTTGTGAGACTGCTGGCCATCACCGCCGAACCCGCGGAGGAGCATGTGCTGGCCACCATCTACGCGAGCACGGCCAAGCGGTACCTAGGCGAGGATGAGGACGGCAGCCCACGTCATCCGGCGGGGATTGCCACTGAAAGGGCTGGTAGCGGTCTGGCCGCCCACCTTTCGGTTCCCTTCCATTTCGCGAGTCCGGACACTCCGGACGACGAGGCTCCGCGCTGGCAGCCGACCACGTTGAGCGAGCCCGGCCTTTAGCGGCTATTCGGTCGGCTTCGGTCTACGGGCTCTCTCGGGTGGCGACGGCTGCGTCGTACGCGGCCAGGGTCCGGTAGAGGGTCGAGCGGCCGACGCCGAGGTGCCGGGCGATCGAGGCCACGGATTCCTTGGCGTCGCGGCGCCGTAGCGCGACGGCGAGCATGTCGCCGTCGACGGCTGGCGGGCGGCCGCCGTGGTTGCCCTTCTCGGCGGCGGTATCCAGGCCGGTCAGGGTCCGTTCGTGGATGAACTCCCGCTCGACTTCCGCCATCGCGGCGAACACCACGAAGAGGACCTTGCCCGCGCCCTGCGGGTCGTACATCCCGGCGAGCGGGCCGCCGAGGATCTCCAGGCGGTGGTCGCGTTCGGCGAGGTCCTGCGAGGAGGTGATGAGCTCGACCATGTTGCGGCCCAGGCGGTCGAGCATGGTGACGGTGAGGGTGTCGGCCGGGCGGAGGTCGGCGAGGGCGGCGTTGTACTCAGGGCGGATCCTCTCCCGGGTGCCGACCTTCTCGACGTAGATGCGTACGCAGCCGGCCTTCTTCAGGAGGCGGACCTGTCCGGCGAGGTCTTGGCCCTTGCTGGAGACGCGGGCGTAGCCGATGCGGTCGCCGGCCCGCGCGAGGAGTTCGGGGTCGAGGTCGGGTTCGGGGCCGGGCTGCCAGGTGCGGCCGGGCCCGCGTGCGGCGGGGATACGGATCGCGGGCCCGGACTTCAGCGCGGGGATCTTGCCGTAGCGGCCGGTGTGGTAGTCGACGGCGACGACGCCGGAGTTCGCCCGGCACACCGACCCAGGCGGTGCCCCGCACCGCGGGCACGGCTCGCGCTCGATCATCTCGGCGCGGGCGATCTCGTCCAGGTCGCTGTCCACGTGTTCCCCTCCCGCCCGTCCGCTCGATGCGGACCGTCCCGAATACCCGTCCCGCTTCTCCAACGCGCCCGCGGGTTCCGGGACGCCTTTCGGGACGCCTCCGCCGACCCCGATGCCGCGAACGGAGACCGTCCCGGAATCGACCGATTCCGGGACGCACGGGCGAGCGACGGCCGTACGGAGTTCCGGCCGGACCGCGCGCCGTCGTGATCAGCGTGGACGGGCCAGGGGCGACTGCCCGCCGATCATCCCTCGTTCACTCGTACGGGCGAACGGGGCGGATGTCCCGAACACGTTTCGGGACGCTGCCGGAGACTTCCGATCATGGAGGGGGCGGACGAGTCGAAGCGTGCCGCGGCGGTGGCCCGGCTGATCCAGCTGCGCGACGCCGAGCAGCTGTCGGCCGCGCACGTGCGGCTGACCGCCGAGGGCCTGGGCGTCAGCGAGCGCACGGTGTGGCGGTGGCTGTCCGCGCCCGCCCGCGTCCCCGAACGCCGTGGGCCCGAGCCGTACGTGCTGAGCGAGACGGATCGGGAGGCGTACGCCCTGTACCGGGGGAACGTCTCCGCCGTGCACCGCGCCCGCCAGGCGGTGGTCGACGGTGACGGGACCACCGTCGGCGCCCCGGTCCCCGACTTTCTGCGCGAGGGCTGGGCGGGCGCCGCCCCGGTCGCGCTGCGCACGATGCAGGTCGCGTTCAACCGTGAGCTGACCCCGGCCGAGCGGGCCGCGTGGAAGGTCGGCGAGTCCGGGCGCCGGGCGAAGTCGGTGTACCTGCAGCGCCCGGACGAGGTCCGGGGCCGGGTGTGGGAGATGGACCACAAGCAGCTGCCGATCCTCGTGCACCCGCCCAAGGGCAAGCCGCTCTCCCCGTGGATGACCACGGTCGTCGACGACGGCACCCGGGCCCTGCTGGGCTGGTCCCTAGCGGTGAGCCCGCACGCGGGCACCGTCCTGACCGCGATGCGCATGGCCCTGGTCCACGACCCCGGCGTCTCGCCGTTCGGCGCGGTGCCCGCGCGCGTACGGATCGACCGCGGCCTTGAGTTCGCCGCCGGCACCATCAAGGACGTGATGGCCGCGCTGTGCGTCACCGTCCACCGCCTCCCGGCGTTCACCCCGCACCGCAAGGGCAAGGTCGAGCGGGTCAACTTGACCATCGAGCAGACCCTCATCTCCCTGATGCCCGGCTTCACCGCAGGGCCCCGCGACGCGTCGGGCCGCCTGTACGGGCCGGTCGGCGACAGCCCGGCCGCCAAGCGCGCCGCCGAGAAGACGGGCGGTGGGCCGATGCTCCTCGACGACTTCGTTCAGCGGCTCGCCGCGTGGGTGCGCTGGTACAACACCGAGCGCCCGCACCGGATGCTGGCCGGCCGTACCCCGCTGGCGGCCTGGCAGGAGGACGAAGCACCTCTGCACCGGATCGACGCGGACAAGCTGCGCCACCTGCTGGCCGGTGACGAGCGCACCATCCAGAAGGACGGCATCCACCTCAACGGACACGCCTACGTCGCGTCCGAGATCCACGGACGGGTCGGCCAGGTCGTCCAGATCCGCTACATGCCGCACGACGACCGGTCCATCGAGGTCTACCTGGGCGGCAAACACCTCTGCACCGCGCTGCCGACCGGAACGCTCACCGCCGAGCAGACCGACGCCTTCCGCCTCCAGCAGCGCGAGGAGGCCGCCCGCCTCGGCCGCGAACGCCGCAAGGCGTCCCGCCGGGCCCGCCGCGAACTGGCACCGATGACCGGCGACGGCACCCCGGCCGCCGAATCCCGGCTCGTGCCGGACAAGGTCGGCCGCGGCTCCTCCCGCCAAGCCTTGGACGCCGCCCTGCGCGCCCGCTCCTCCACCTCCCTGCTGGGCATCACCCCGATCACCAAGAACAACGAGGAGAGCTGAATGCCCCGGCACTTCGCCGACCTGACCGGCGCCGCGACGCTGCCGACCGGCACCTTCCAGCTCGCCCACCGCATCGTGGACGACCTGGTCGCCAACAACGCCACAGGCGTCATCCACGGCCCGGCCGGCACCGGCAAGACGTACGCGGTCGAGGCCGCCCTGGAGGACCAGGCCCGCCGCGGCGGCCCCGCGGTGTGCGCGCTGTCCTTCACCGCCCGCCCGACCATGCGCCTGGTCGCCGACCACCTCTTGGCCGCGCTCACCGGCATCGAGGCCCCCAAGTCCCGCAACCGGTTCCACATCACCAACCGGCTCCTGGACCTGCTGTCCCACCCCAAGCGCCTGGTCGTCGTGGACGAGGCCCAGCGCCTCAACAGCGACTGCATCGAACTGCTGCGGCACCTGCACGACGACCCGAGGACGAAGTTCGCCCTGCTCTACGTCGGCGGCGACGGCTGCTGGGAAGTCCTCTCCCGCGAACCGATGCTCCGCTCCCGCGTCTTCCGCCGGCTGCCCTTCCGCCCGCTGACCGCCGAGGAGATCCCCGCCCTCATGCGGGACTACCACCCCATCTACACCGGCGCGGACGACGCCCTGCTGCGGCAGATCGACGAGCTGTACGGGCAGGGCACCATGCGCGACTGGACTGCCTTCACCCACACCGCCGCCGGACTGTGTCAGGCCGCTGGCCGGCCTCGCATCGACGTCGAGGTCCTCGACAACGCCCTCACCCTCCTCGGCGGCGGCGTGTATGCCTGAGACCGCGCCCGCGGCACACGTCGTCAACCGCGACCTGCCGCCCGGCCCCCGCCTGGTGTTCGTCCGCAACCCCGGCGACGACCACCGCATCGTGCGCCGCCTCGCCGCCGTCGAAGGCCCCGGCCGGCTCGTCGTGCGCCCCACCCCCGGCGGCCGCACCAGCGACCTCGCCCTCGACGTCCTCACCACCACCGGCCGCAGCCCCGCCACCCTGCTCGCCGACCGCACCCCCGCGCCCGAAGCCTGGCGCCAGGCCGCCGCCTGGCTGTCCACCGACCAGATACGCCACCTCGTCATCGACCGCGCCCACCGGCTCCCCGACGGCGCCCTCGATCTGCTCGCCGAACTCGGCACCCGCGCCGACGCCACCGTCTGGCTCATCTGGCCCGTCACCGAAGACGACGCGTACGTGAAACCGCCCGTGCGCGCCTTCCACGACGCCGGATACCGCTTCCAGGCGATCGACCTGGCCGCCTTCGCCCGCGAGCTCCCGCCCTCGCCCCGCTCCCTCACCAACCCCCTGCGAGCCGACGCCAAGACCCCGTGGGCCGAAGGCGTCGGCCCCATCCTGCCCATGCAGGACTTCCCCGTCTTCCTCGCCCACTGCCGCGCGAAGCTCCCCGGCAACACCTTCACCGCCCTGAACGAGGTCTACGGCCGCGAGATCCACCTGGCTGACCAGTGGCTGACCCGCCGCGGCCTGGCCGGTCACCACGCCCAGCCCGGCACCCTCCGGCACACCCGCGCCCTCAGCGCCCGCCTCACCTTCTACCTGCGCGACCACCGCATCGGCCCCGCCCCCGATCAGGCCCACGCCCTCGTACGGCTCCGCGCCGTGCAGGTCGCCCTGTTCCTGCGCGGCTACCTCCTGCGCTGGCAGTACGAGACCCTCGGCGCCACCCCAACCACCCGCCTGCTCAGCCAGCTCACCGAACGCGTCTGCGGCAAGATCCGCACCGTAGCCCCGCCCGAGGCCGCCGCCGCGACCGCTCTGTCCATCCACCTCTCCCACGGACCCACCGGCTTCGGCCTGATCACCTGCGGCAACACCGCCCCCGACGGCAGCAGCGTCCATGTGCCCGTCACCGGCAGCCCGTACGAGCCCGAGGAGACCCGCTACCTCCGCGTCCCCTGGAGGTGGAAGTTCCACCACCACACCCCGCACGAGCTCAACGCCCTCCAGGTCCTCCACCTCGAATCGGATGACCCCGTGCTCCTGCCGGCGCACGCCGCCTCTCTCGTCGCCGCCCACCTCGCCTACCGGCGCAGCCAGGGCGCCACCGACACCGACCCCCTGTTCATCCACGACAAGGCCCCGGGCAACAAGAGTCCGGAACTGCACCTGCGCGAAGCAGTCATCCGCACCTGCCACCGCATCCACTTCAACCCGGCCTGGCTCCACCGCTCCCACTGCCGCCACCGCGACGAGACCGCCCACGATGCCGCGACCGCCGGATGGATGCACTACCGGGGCCTGGACCTCATCGCCCTCAGCGACAACGTGCGCAGCCGCCTGTGACCGAGCCGATTTCCTCCAGCTGTCGCCTTCGCCGCGAGGGCCCCCAGAGGCGCCGCGACTCGGTGCAGAGGTCGCACGTCATCAAGCGGCGCCTCCTGGCCGCCGGGATGACCGGCTGGCAGCTCGCCGATCTCCTCGGTGTCCACGAACACCAGATCGACCTCGAAGAACTCCCCGATCTGCCCGTCCGCGTCCTGCTCGAGCTCGCCCGTCGCCTCGACATGCACCCGGCTGACCTGATGCCCGGCTCCGACGACCTCTTCGAGCTGCCCCGCCACCGCCAGATCATCGACCGCCGTCCGGCCGGCGCCGACCACGACGCACTCACCGTCCTCACCGCGCTCGCGTACGCGGACGGCCCCCTCACCGCCGACGCGCTCGCAGCCGCCCTGTCCTGGACCCGCCACCGACTCGACGCCGCCCTTGACCACGCCCGAGCTCACCCCGACGCAGGCGGCGTGCTCGTCCTGCGACACGTGCCACCCGAGGCGTACACCGCCACCCCGCGCCTCGACGTCCTCGACTCGTACCAGGTCGACGCCCTCACCGGGCGGAAGAGGCCCCACGCGTCAGTACGCGGCCCGATCCAGCCCGCCGAGGCCGAGGTCCTCCTCCGCGTCTGGGTCGACGGCGGAATCGACCCGCACGACGCCGCCCAGCGCCAGGCCCTTGAAGACCTCGCCGCCGCCGAGATGGTCACCCGCGGCGACATCATCGACCGGTTCCACGACAACGTGCTCTACAGCCTTCGGATGCTCTCCGAGCCGTCACCGTCTACTGACACGGGCTCTGCGATCCCATTGTCATAACCCTGCGCATCCCGCTGACACCCACCCTGCGTACGACACCACTGACGTTCTGGCGTCGTCCGACAACTGGACAGTGCCTCCTGCCGCAGTTACCGTCGACCCCTTAAAGATCAAAAATGGATGGACGGAGGTGCCGGGCCGCCACGGCTGTCCCGGCCCGCGGTCGGCGGGGGTCGGCACGCGCAGGAGCTTGGCGAGCCGGGGCACTTTCGTGAAGCGGCCGGTGTGGTAGGTGCCGGCGACGGCGCCGGAACGCGAGCGGCAGGGCGAGCCTGACGATGCGTGACAGCGGGGGCAGGGGTGGCGCTCGACGTCGTCGGCGTCGGACGCGGGTGCGGTGTGAGGCTCCGTCATGACGTCGGATGCTGTCACAAACATTTCCCAGAACATGCCCGTTGTCACTTTTGAGTGAGAACGAGTTGTGACAGCGAATCCGGGTTCCGGACCGCATCCACCGGCCGCGCTGGATCATGCTCCGGGAAAGGGTCGTTTGTGAGAGTAGCGCGGAGTTGGGACCGAGCGGAGGTCAGGTGCGCTCGGGCAGGAGTTCGGCGAGCAAGCCGCGGATGCGCTGCTCGATCTGGTCGCGGATCGGGCGGACGGCGTCGAGGCCCTGCCCGGCCGGATCTTCCAGCTTCCAGTCGAGGTACTTCTTGCCGGGGAACACGGGGCAGGTGTCGCCGCAGCCCATGGTGATCACCACGTCGGACGCCTGCACGGCTTCGACGGTCAGCACCTTCGGCGTCTCGGCGGACAGGTCGATGCCGATCTCCGCCATCGCCTGGACGGCGGCCGGGTTCACGGCGTCGGCCGGCGCGGATCCGGCGGAGCGGACCTCGACCTGGCCCTCGGAGAGGTGGTTGAGGAAGGCGGCGGCCATCTGCGAGCGGCCGGCGTTGTGGACGCATACGAACAGTACGGACGGCTTCGAGGTCTCAGACACGGGCGGAACCTTCTGGGGAGACAGCCGGTGTGGCCGTCGGGGTGGGCTGGGGGAAGAAGCGGCGGGCGGCCAGGGCGACGTAGACCAGGCCGATGAGGACGGGGACCTCGATGAGGGGCCCGACGACTCCGGCGAGAGCTTGGCCGGAGGCGGCGCCGAAGGTGGCGATGGCGACCGCGATGGCCAGCTCGAAGTTGTTGCCCGCGGCGGTGAACGCCAGCGTGGTGGCCTTGGGGTAGTCCAGTCCGACGGCGCGGCCGACCGCCATGGACCCGGCCCACATGATGGCGAAGTACACCAGCAGTGGCAGCGCGATCTGTACGACGTCGAGCGGCTGGGAGGTGATGGCGTCGCCCTGGAGGGCGAACAGCACCACGATCGTGAACAGCAGTCCGTACAGGGCGAACGGGCCGATTCGGGGGATCAGTCTGTTGTTGTACCAGGTGCGCCCCTTGGCCTTCTCGCCCAGGCGGCGGGTGAGGAATCCGGCCAGCAGCGGGATGCCGAGGAAGATCAGCACGCTTCGGGCGATCTCCCAAACGGACACGTCGAGCGCGGTCTGCTCCAGGCCGAGCCAGCCGGGGAGTACGGAGAGGTAGAACCAGCCGAGCAGGCTGAACGCGAGCACCTGGAACACCGAGTTCAGTGCGACGAGGACGGCGGCGGCTTCACGGTCACCGCAGGCGAGGTCGTTCCAGATGATGACCATGGCGATGCAGCGGGCGAGGCCGACGATGATCAGGCCGGTGCGGTACTCGGGCAGGTCGGGCAGGAAGACCCAGGCCAGGGCGAACATCAGGGCCGGGCCGACGACCCAGTTCAGGACCAGGGACGGGATCAGTAGGCGCCGGTCTCGGGTGACGGTCTCCAGGCGGTCGTAGCGGACCTTGGCGAGCACCGGGTACATCATCACGAGCAGGCCGAGCGCGATCGGCAGCGAGACGCCGGTGACGGTCACCTTCGCGAGCGCGTCCCCCAGGCCGGGCGCGAGGCGGCCCAGGCCGAGGCCGGCGGCCATCGCGATCAGAATCCACACGGCGAGGAAGCGGTCCAGAAAGGACAGCCGCCCAGCGACCGCCCCTGCGGGCACCGTGGTGATGGATTCGGCGCTCATGAGGCGGCCCCGGCCGGCGCGGTCTCGGCCGAGAACTGCCCGGCGGGCCGGGTGAGAATCGCAGCGAGGCGGTCGGTCATCTGCGGCAGCAGCCGGTAGTACACCCAGGTTCCGCGACGCTCGGAGTCGATGAGCCCGGCCTGCTTCAGCAGTTTCAGGTGGTGGGAGATCGTCGGCTGCGACAGGTCGAAGGCGGGGGTCAGGTCACAGACGCAGACCTCCCCGCCCGCGCGGGAGGCGATCATCGACAGCAGCCTCAGCCGGACTGGGTCGCTCAGCGCCTTGAACACCTTCGCCAGCGTCTCGGCCTGGCCTTCGTCCAGCGGGGCGGCCAGCAAGGCGGGGCAGCATCCCTCGACGCCGTCCTGGCCGAGCACCACCAGTTCTTGTTTCGACATGCTTCTATGTTGACGTTTTTCGATTCAAGGCGCAAGGTTGAATCGAAAGACGTCAATGCAACCTGATCGGGGAGACCGCCATGTCCCGTGCCCAGCTCGCGCTCAACGTCGCCGACCTCGAAGCGTCGGTGACCTTCTACTCGAAGCTCTTCGGCATCGAGCCCGCCAAGCGGCGCCCCGGCTACGCCAACTTCGCGATCACCGCCCCGCCGCTCAAGCTCGTCCTCATCGAGGGCGAGCCCGGACAGGAGACCCGCCTGGACCACCTCGGCGTCGAGGTGGAGACCACCGACGAGGTCACCGCCGCCACCACCCGCCTCAAGGACGCCGGGCTCGCGACCTTCGAGGAGAACGACACCTCCTGCTGCTACGCCCTCCAGGACAAGGTGTGGGTCCACGGCCCCGGCAAGGAGCCGTGGGAGGTCTACGTCGTCAAGGCCGACGCCGACCAGCTGGGCAAAAGCCCCGTTCTCGGAGGCGACGCCTGCTGCACCAGCCAGCGCGAGACCGCCGAGACCGTGACGTCCGAGCCGGCGGCGGGCTGCGCCTGCGGCAGCTGAGCTGCCCTGTCGGCAGCCGTTCCGGCGCTCGTCACACCGGGGCGGCTGCCCCCTCGTCCTGCGGGCCGCGCTGACCGGGCAGCGTCGCCCGTACGGACAGGCCCAGATCGAGACGGCTGTTCATGTCCAGCTCGAACCGGCCGTACGGATTTACATGGGTCCAGAACAACGGGGACAGCGCCCGCCGGTCCGCGTCGGTGAGCCGTGCCGCCCACTTCGGATCGGCCAGGACCTCCTGCACCAGCAGCGTGTTGACGTGCACCAAAGCGGACTGGAGCAGGTGCAGCGCGAGCATGGACACCTCCTGGGACTCCTTGTCCGCACCGGCCAGGTCGCCGTCCTTGCTGTAGAACAGGTCCTTGTTCGCGGAGTTCCAGTTCTCCACCACCTGCAACCCCTCGTGGATCTCCTGGCGCATCTCGACGTCGGCGAGGTAGTCGCAGACGAACGAGGTCCGCACCGCCCGGCCCAGCTCCTCGATCGCCCGGTACGTCGGATGCTTGGGCCCGCCCCGGGTGAAGCGCCGCAGGACCTGCTCGGCCTCGGCGGTGCCCAGGCGCAGAGCGGTCGTGTACTTCACGATCTGGTCGTACTGCTGGGCGATCAGGTCCCAGTCGATCGTCTTGGTGGAAAGCACCGGAGCCAGGTTCGGCCATGTCTCGTCCTGACCGGCCGCCGGCCGGTACAGCCGGGCGGAGCCGATGTTCTTCAGCCTCGGCATCAGCTTGAAGTCGAGCATGTGGGCGAACGCGAAGCCGACGATGGAGGCGCCGTGCGTATCGGTGTACTGCCGGTCGACCTCCATGTCGGTGCAATGCCGCAGGACGCCCTCGATCATCGAGGCGACCTCAGAGGCCGAACAGCTCTTGAGCTGGGAGTAGATGCAGACCGATTTCCGCTCCACGTGCCAATAGATCATCACCCCGGGCCCCCGGTAGCGCTGGTGCCACTCGGTCATCAGGTTCGAAGACCAGGCACCGAACTTGCGGCTGTCGGAGGCGCACGCCGTGCCGGTGCCCCACCACATCTCATCGCGGACAGCGAACGTGGCGTTCACCAGCTTCCGCAGGGCAGCCCGCATGTTGTCCCGGTTGACGAACAGGTGCCGCACCCTGCGCAGCGTCGCCTCGCTCTCGCCGTGCTTGCCGGTCACCGCGACCCGCTTGATCCCCATGTTCGTGCCCAGTCCGAACAGGACCAGCAGCAGCCGGCGCCGCAGCACATCCCTCGACAGCATCTCCCTGGTGGCCACGGAGGTGAACTCGGCGATGAAGTCCGTGTCGAACTCGGCGTACTTCAGGATGTCCAGCAGGTCGATGGTGCCCCAGCGCCGCTCGATCTCGCCCTTGACCGCCACCAGGCTCTCCGGTTCCTCCTGCTTGCCGCGCGGGGAGACCCTGATCCACGGCTCGCCGTGCTTCTTGACGATCGCGACCCCGCCCGTCGTTCCCTCCGCGAGAGCCTGCTCGAAACGGTCCAGCGAGGTGCGGAGCTTGCCTTGCAGGGCGGCGATGAACTCCCCGGCGTCCTGCGGCTGGCCCAGCGCGGCGTAGTGCACGTCCCGGTTGTCCTCGAAGTCCGCAGGCAGCTCATCCTCCGGGTCACGCCACCGGTTCGCCCCCACCACCCAGATCTCCCGCCGGCGCACCGCGTCCCGTAAAGCGACCAGCACGCACAGCTCGTAGGGGATGCGCTCGACGCGCCCCTTGTCGTCCACCACCGCGGCCCGCCACTGCTCGGGCACCACCCCGGTCAGCGGCACGCCCTCCGCCGGGTCGAAGAACGCGCCCTCCTTCAGCGGCTGGTCCAGGTAGCGCTGGAGCAGGTCGATGGCGTCCATAACCGGCCGGTAGGAGGTGTTGTTGCACTTCAGCTCCAGCGCGCCCAGCAGCGGAGAGAGCATCCGGCGCCAGTGCGCCGAGTACGACGACCGCAGCACCGTACGCACCCTCGCCTTGTACCGGGCCTCGTTGGCCGCGGCCTCCGCTGCCAGGGCCTTGAGCGTCTTCTCGCCTCCGACGACCGGATAGATCACTCGCCGTACCGTGCCCGACGGCTCCGACAGCGCCGCCTCCGCGACCCGCAGCAGCATGCCCTCCTTGCCCCGGATCTTCTTCAGCTCGGCGTTCAGCTCCTTGTCGACCTTCCGCTCCGCCCGCGTGTTGATCTTCAGAACAAGCTGGATAAACAGGTCCACCAGGGAATCGGTGATCTCCGTCTGCCGCACATGACACAGCGCGGCCAGCAGCGTCAGCCGCCGCGGCGGCTTCATCCGCTCCAGGTTCGCCGGGTACTCCTTCGAGGCCCGCGCCCGCCACGCGTCCACCAGCTTCTCCGACACGTCCGCGAACAAGTCCGCCGGCAGCTCCAACCGCCGCACCCGCTCCAGCTTGTTCACCTCCGCCAGCAGGCTCTCCAGCCCCGGTGCCCCCGGGTCGGCCTTCAGCTCGGCGAAGTGCGACCGCCCGCCACCCGACACCGCGCTCTCACCGGCCGCCCCCTCATCGGTCTCGTCATCGCTGCCGGCGACCAGGTCCTCCAGACGCGAGCGCGTCGCGTGCGAGATCCGCTCCAACCTGCTGCGACAGAACCAGGCCTCGAAGTCCTTGACCGCCTTGCCCACCAGCCGCCCGACCCGCCCCGGCGCCGGCGGTTCGATGTGCTCGTTACGACACCGGGCCACCACCGCCGCCGCAAGCCGGTCCCGCGACAACTCCACCGGACACAGCTCAGCAGTCAGCCACTCGGCCAGCCGTTCCTGGTCCTCCTCGGTGTTCGCCCGGAACCCGTACGCCTCCCGGATCTCCTTGCGGTGCCGCTTGATCCGATCGCCCTGCCAGTCGTAGTCCGCCCACGCACCAGCGGGAACCTTCACCTGCTGGGCCACGTACTCCACCGCCGCCGCGGGCATCTCCTTGGCGGACTCCGGGAACCGGGCCTCCACCTCGAAAAACTTGAGCAACAACGCGAACCCAAGCCGGGTCGCCCCGGACTTGTTCCGCACCCTCTTCATGTCGTCTTCGAGCAGCGTCCAGACCTCAATCAGGTCTTCCGGCTCCCAGTCCTGCCGCATCCGCCCCGCCCCTTCCCCGTCACTCGCTCAGCTCAACGAGACGGCCAGAGCCGGGAAACGAGATCTACGGCGGTTACTCAGCGCTACACGCCACCTGGCGGTAGCTATACGAGAACAGGGCCCCGATGCCCGTGGGTTCACGAAAACTGAAGGGTCTTTGGCGGGAACCCGGGGGTCCGTGGCCGTGCTTCGAGGGGGTGACCCCCTGGGTTCGTGGTGAAGCCACGGTACCGGTGTCCTGTCGCATAGCAGCTGGCAACTGCTCACTCGGTGTCAACCGAGCCGGCAAAATCGTGCGTCGCCGTCCTCTGAACGGCTGGCAGTCCGCGTGGCCGCTATCCACCCCGATGCGGCCAACGGGATTTTCCGTTGCCACCGTAGAGTGGGCCGCGTGGAGATACCTGGCCTTGGCCCCGTGACTGTCGACGCTGACTTCGGCGGCTACCGAAGCTTGCCGCTGCCCGTCCCAGTCCTGGGTGACGCCATCTGCCAGGTGATGGTCATCGCATACGACGATGATGAGGCGAAGAGCGACTTTCACTCAGCGATCGGGGCGTTTCTCGCACTCGACGAGTCCGCCCTGAAGTCCGCCTCGCTGCCGGTCTTTCAGTACTACCAGGATGTACAGAACGAACTGGGCGATGAGGATCTTGTGTCTATCGCCAACCCCGAAGACGTGTGGCGACACGTCAGACCGGGAGCGGAGGTGACGGTCGAGCGGGATGCGCACGGTGATCGACTGGTCTACGTCTCCATCGAGTGCGAGTGTGCGTGGGAGCCTGAGCATGGCCTTCAGATCGTGCTTCGCGGGGGTCGCTCGGTATCGAAAGTAGGTCCGTTCGACGGGCATCTCACCCATGCGTCTGCCTTCGACAGCGAGGATCTTGCCGACGTGATCTATCACCGATTCGGGTAGGACGCAGCCTCATGAATCGGGGCTGAGCGGGCACTGCTTCCGGAAGGCCGGATCGTTTCAGAACGCCACCGGCTCGAAGGACCAGACCATCTGACAGCCACGCGGGACAGCAGTGTGCCACTCGCACCTACTCTGCGACAGGACAACCGGATTCGGCGGACTGCTCCAGGAGCTGCCGGGCTGAGCCCGCGTAGCGGATCGCGGTCTTCTCGTCGATGCCGAAGACCAGGGAGAGGTGGAGCGGGTCGGGGCCGTGGGTGAGAGCCTCTTCGAGGTGGCGGTCCACACGGAGCCGCTCCAGGTTCGCCGACAGGTTGCGGGTGGCCTCGGTCGCCCAGAGCTTGCCGACGGGACCGGACCCGACAGCGGTCTTCTGCGTGATCATCAGGTGGGGGTTGGCGGTGTTCGGCCAGCGGGTGCGCCGGTGCTCCAGCCAGTCAACGAGCAAGTGATGGGTGAGGTCGTCCAGAGGGCGGATATGGTCGGCGATCGTGATCAGCCGGTTGCCGAGGTCGACGTCGTCGAGCTGTATGGCGCGGATCATGGCTGGTCGTGCCGCGTGGACAGCGGCCAGGGCGAGGATGAGCCGGGCGTGCGGGCTGGTTGCGGCGTTGACCGCCTGGTCGACGTCGATCGGGTCCAGGGGTTGGATGACCGGCCCGACGTGCCGGGGGATGCTGATGCGGGTGGTGGGGTCCTTAAAAACCTGGCCCGTCTTCTTCGCGTGGCGGAACAGGGACCGCAGGGCGACGACGCGGTTCTCCCGCTGCTTGCCGCTGGCCGCATCCCGGGCCGCGAGGATGTCCTGGCGAGTGACTTCCCGCAGGTGATCGTACTGGCCAGACCATTCCAGCAGCATCGGCTGGACCTCGTTCATATAGCCGCGTGCGGTGCCCCGAGTCCGCGGCTGCGCGCGTGGTCCGCCGTCGAGCAGGGTGCGGGCCCAGTTCTCAACGGTGCTGCGGATGCCCGGGGTGATGTCGGCGAGCTTGCGCTCCAGCCACTGGTCGACAGTGGGGATTCGGTCATCGGTGAACAGGCCGAGGCGGTTGAGGACCTCTGCGGTGTGGCCGACGGACAGTCCACGGCTTCGCAGGGCGGGGAAGAGCTGGGAGTATCGGATCACCTCGCCCTCGACGTGGCCGGACAGGACGATGACCAGGGCCCGGTCGACGTCGCTGGCGGTCCAACGGGTCCAGCCGCGGGCCTCGCCCAGCGTCCGGGCCTCACGGCGGGCCCGGACCAGTCGGGGATTGGCCAGGTCTTCGTGGCGGGTGCGGTCGAAGCGACTGAAGTCCCTTGTCCTTGTGGTGAGTTCAGGCTGATGCCAGGCAGTGCTCGGCGGTGCCGGAGCGGCTGGAGGTGCTGTCCGCAGGACGCGGCGGCCAGCCTTGCCAACGCGTGGTCCGCCGTTGCGGGGCCGCTGCAGGTTCGCGAAGAACAGCTGCTGGTGGGTGACCTGCCGAAGGAACGGCAACAGCAGCGAGTTCCTGCCGGTGGCGCCTGCGGCCTGGATCGCCCAGGTCGCCTGGGCCCGGCAGAGGCGGCAATATCCGTGCTCCTCGGGTACCGCGACCTCCCGCCGGCACCCGGCACACGCTGCCACTGCGTGGGTCTGGGCGTAGGTGTGGCAGCCACGGCAGAATCGGCCGGGCAGTTGCCCCCAGGCGAGGCACCCGGCGCACGAGGCGGCGGGCTTGTCAGCCCGTATGTTTCCCATCAGCCGTTTCTTCGTCAGGCCGGCGGCAGCGAGCGGCCGTCGCGGCGCTTGGGCACGATCGCGGTGCCCGTCGCGCCGACCGCCGTCTGCTGGACCGTGTCCTGGTCGGGGCGGCGGACAGTCTCCGGCTGCGGGATCAACAGGTCGCCGATCTCGCAGCCCAGGACGACGCAGATGACGTCCAGATCGTCGAGCTTGAGGGAGACCGGCTGGCCGGACCACAGCCCGGACATCTTGCCCGCCGAGATCACCAGACCGTGCTCGGCCAGGCTCCGCTGCAAGTCGGACGCCTTCCAGATGCCCTTGCTCGCGGCCGTCAGCCGCAGGTTCCACCTCACCGGACCAGTCCTCCCAGCCGCTTCGCGGCCCGCTCCTGCCCGGCAGCCCAGGCGTCCTCGACCGCGTGCCGTGCACGTGGACGTACCGCATCGTCGTCGCGATCCAGGAATGTCCCAAAACCTCCTGAATTGCGATCAAATCCATGCCGTTCAGATAGAGCTCCGACGCGCAGTAGTGCCGCAGCACATGCGGCGTCAACTTCTCGGCCCAGATAGGAAGATGGGATTTCGCTGCGTCTTTGAGGCCGGTGCGGAGCGCGTCGTCGCCGACCCGGCGCGAGGAACCGTCGGCGTTCTTGCGCTCGGAGGGAAAGAGCGGGGCGCCGGGCCGGGCGTGGTCGTCATCGAACTGGCCCCACACGTCCTCGATGAACCAACGAAGCGTCCGGCCGGCGTCGTTGATCAGCGGAACCATCCTCTCGCGCGGCCCCGACCCCCGCGAGCCCTTGCCATAGCGGACGTGCAGCTTGCCGAACCGGCCCAGGTCCCACTTGATGTCCGCCAGGTCCAGCCGACACGCCTCGTTCACCCGCAGTCCCACCCCCGCCATCAGCCGCGCGGCGGTGTAGTTGCGGGCGGTCGGGCCGAACTTGCGGCAGGTGGCCAGCTCCCCGGCCCAGCCGGCGAACAGGGCGCCGACCTCGGGCGCGCTCGGCGGGATCCGCAACTGCGCGTCCTTCGAGCCGCGCGGGCGGTTCATCTCGTCGATCGGGCAGTCCACCACCCGGCCGGTCATCCGGTGGATCTCGACCTTGTGCCGCAGTTCCAGGAACGCGAAGTACGTCGTCAGCGCCTGGGACCGGGCCAACCGGGTACCGCTGGGAGACCCCCGCAGCACCCGCCCGAAGTACGCGTCCGCGTCAGCCGGCTCCATATCCCACAGCGGACGGCCGAACCACGTCCGCATCTGCTCCAGGTTGCCGACATCCCCGCGGATGGTGCCGTCAGCCAGCCCCGCCGAGGCCCGCGCCAACACGAACCCAGCCAGCACGTCCGTCTCGAACGCCTCCAACTCCTCGGTCGAGGCCGGCGGCCGAAACTCACGCAGATCCCGTACAGCGGCCAGCGCCAACCCGAGCCCCCTCAGCTTCACCCAGAAAGTGGAACCATCGTGAAAGCTGAGACTACTTCATTAATCCTGAAGTTCTTTCACCGGTCCCCATGTGGCCAAGGGGGGACGAACCCCCTGGCCAGCAGGCCGGGCTCCCCCCGGGGCTCAGGGGAACTCACGGGATGTCGCACAGACCGCCGGGCTGGTAGCAACGGACAAACGGCGAGGCGAGGGCAGCGCCACGAACAATCAGGAAGAAGGGCAGTCATGCGGAACGCCATACCTCAACCGGGCGGTGGCTTTACGCCCGAGCAGGCCGAGTCCTTCGGGGACGCCTGCAGCCTGCTCGACGCAGTCATCGCGGCCTGCAGCGCCCGGATATCGGCGGCCGCCTCGGCGGACGAGACCGAACAACTGCAGGCCGAGCAGGAGGCTTACCTGCACGAACGACGTCGACTCGCAGTGATCGATGACGCGGCCGTAGCCCGGATCCGGCGCGACTACCCGGCCCGACTGCGAAAAGTGCGCGGGGAGAACGCGTGAGCGACGAGCTGTACCTCGCCCCACCTCCGGCCGGGACAACACCCGCCTGCTCAACCAGCTGGTCCGCACCACCCACTCCGGCGACGCCCGTCGCCTCCACTGGTTCTGACTCGTGAAACCTGACGCGATATCGAAGGAGACCCGTTGAACACCCCGACACATTCCGAAGATCCGTACCAGGACGTGCCGACCGCAGTCGTGTTCGACCTTTTCGCCGAGGCTGCGAACCGCCTGACCGGCCGGCTCACCCCCCAGGGCACGGACCGCTTCTCACACTCCATCGATCGCAGAAGCATCCTGAGCTGGAATGTCAGCCAGAAACAGAACCCAAACCGTTGATAACGGAGGGAGTAGGCAAGACACATATCGCCGTCGCCCTCGCCGTCGCCGCCTGCAGGGCCGGCTACTCGACCTACTTCACCACGCTGGACGACATGGTCCGCCAGCTCAAGGCCGCCGACGCCATCGGCCGCCTGGCCACCAAGATGCGCACCTACCTGCGGCCCGCCGTGCTCGTGGTGGACGAGGTTGGCTTCCTCCCGCTCGAGCGCGACGAGGCGAACCTGGTCTTCCAGCTGTTCTCGAAGCGGTACGAGAAGGGCTCCACCCTGCTGACCTCGAACAAGGCCTTCAGCGAATGGGGACAGGTGTTCGGCGACGACGCCCTCGCCACCGCAATCATCGACCGGCTCCTGCACCACTGCGACCTCCTGGCCATCAACGGCCGCAGCTACCGGCTCAAGGACCGCCTCGCCGTCCTGGAAGGCGGAGCAGCCAGCACCGCCAGCTGACCACCCATCACCTACACATCATTCCGTACCTGTCACAACATCAAAACTCGTACGCCGACAAGGGGTCGAGAGGCTGTCCGGCCCTGTGCCCCGGGAAGAGCCAGGTGCTGTTCGGTTGGGCGGCGAGGTGGTTGAGGAGCATGCCGGCGAACGGTTCGGGGACCGGGGCCGCCGGATCACCGAGGCGGAGCATGACCTGGCCGCCGTCGCGGACGATGTCGCTGGTCGTGAGCCGGACGAGTCGGCTGACGGGCTGGGCATAGAGGAGGACGAGCGCGGCCGCGACCCGGTCCGCAAGCAGCAGTTCCTCGTCGGTGAGGACCCGGCGTATCAGGGTGATGCGTCGGTGCTGGCTGATCGGGGCGGGGTTCTCGGTGCGGCAGGTGGGGATCTTCAGGCGGGGCATGGCGTGGTTGTCCGCGCACCAGCGCAGGAATGCCTGGGCCGTCCGTCGGCCGGTGGCGTTCTCGGCGTGCCAGGCGTCGAGGTCGGTCAGGTGGCGGTCGACCTGCGGGAGGACACCGCTGGCCATGAGCAGGTCCCGGATGTGCGCGACGGATCGAGCAGGCGAGAGCTGGCTCAACCCGTCATGGGTGAGAGGGACTTCGTCGTGCGCGAGGGCCCGCAGGATCAGCTGGACGTGCGGCTGGGCCACCCAGGACAGCGCGTTTCGGGGACGTGGGGTCTGCCGGACCTCGTCGAACAGTGGGATGAGTTCGGCGCGGATGCTGCCGGTGCCGTCGTGCAGGAATTCCCGTAGGCGCTCGGCCAGGACGCAGTTTCCGCAGGTCCCGAGCTCGTAGCGCAGGGCCTCGCGGCCGCAGAGTTCGCAGTGGAAGTCGCCCAGGCCGCCCGCGCAGTCGGTGCAGAGCCGGCCGCCGTCCGGGGCGATGCCGGGAGTCAGGCGCTCGACCTGGCAGCCGGCGCACTGGCGTAAGTCTCCAGTGCCCAAGTCCGGCAGGTCGAGCAGAGATACCCCTCGGGCCAGTGCGCCGCCCCGAGGCGCACAGCTTTGCCGCAGCGCGCGCAGAACAGGTCTTCGGTGCGGACTCTGGTGCGGCTCATGCGTCGGGGCGGATCCGGGCCCGCTTGGGTCGGATGGTGGTGGCGAGGTCGACCACGTCCGCGCTGCCGGAGGCCGCTGCGGTGCGGCGCGGGGCGACGGTCTCGGCCCGGGTGGCGATCAGCTCGGCCGGGGTGACGTCGAGGATGTCGCAGAGCGCGGCTAGGACCGGCAGCGACAGCCGCTCTGGGGTCTGGGTGACCAGGCGCCAGACCTGGACCGAGGACAGGGCGATGCCGCGCTCGGCCAGCAGCGGGGACAGGTCGGTGGCGGCGAAGATCCCGCGCGTGGCCATGACCTCGCGCAGTCGCCATTGGTAGCTGACTTGACGCTTCATCGGGCATTCCTCGCCGGCCGCAGGGCGGCCTCCATCGTGACGTCCAGGGCGCGACGCAGGGTGCGGGTGCGGAAGTCGGAGGAGACGCATAATGGTGGAGTCGGGTATTGGAACTGTCCGAATGCCTCAGCCATTGCGGACCCATGAGGTGAACTCGTCGGCGAGGCCGGGCGGGTTGGCGGCC
>NZ_JBICXB010000066.1:0-23514 GCF_043200055.1 Streptomyces sp. NPDC048496
CGACTACTGACGGCATTGTTACGCCGCCGCAGAGCAGCGACCAGTACGCTCCTGGCCCACTTGCTGGGCGTCACCCGCACCAACCTGTCCAATCACTTCCAGGACGGGCACCGTCTCCTGGACCTGCACAAAATCACCGTCAAGCCATTGCCCGGAGCGCCCGCCCGCACCCTGGAACAGTTGAAGGCCCGTGGAACGCCTATCGAATGACACAGGTCAAACCTGACAGTTATTTAATTACAAGCCCCCAGTGTGCCGGTGTGCTGCCGGGCCACCCCGGCCGATGACCGGCCCTTCTTCGCGAACCCGGTCTCATCGACCACCAGCACCCCGCACCCGTCCGGTCCGGCCCCCACTCCGCCGTCCTCCAGCGAGGCGATGACGTAGCGGCGCACGAAGTCCCGCAGCCCGTCCGCGTCCCACCGGGCCCGGTCCAGCAGGTGCTGTTGCCCCCACGGCGTCAACTCCCCGCCGTACTCGGCCAGTTGCCAGCCGTTCTTGCGGGACAGGGGCGCCAGCAACCCGCGGATGCAGGCCCCGGCGCGGCGCCGTAGATCTGCTCGCGGGAAGACGCCGCCGACCTCCAGCAGCAGCAACTCCAGCTGGTCAGAGAACTCCTCAGCCCGCTCCTGGTCCGTGACCAGCAGCGGCACGTCCAACAACTGTGCCTGCATGTCCGCCAGTTACCCACCCCAGCTGATCGACGAACTACAGCACACATGCTGATCTACAGCTGAAGGGCTAGACATCACCAGGCCCTGCGCCTGTATGTAGAGCGGCGACGCCCGGCACCTGCGGGTGTCAACACCCAACCCTTGATCACTCGTTGGTGTTGGTGGTGCGAGCCCGCGCCACGGTGACCTCTCGTTAAGCCCGAGCTGATTCGAGCTCCCGCACAGACCGAGGCCCGCGGAGCGAGCTGGTGCCACGAACAGCTACTGAGGTGGCGGACCAGCCAACGCGGCTGAGTCCTGGGATTAGGTCGCTGCGTGGTTCCGCACGAGCTCGTGACCAGCGCAAACACACAAGATTACTAGGAGGGGCCTTGATCTACCGCGGCATCGACTGGGCGGAGAAGACACACAACGTCACCCTGGTCGACGACAGCGGCCAGCTACTGGCCAAGCGGCACATCACCGACGACACCGCCGGCTACCGCATTCTTCTCGATCTGCTCGCCGAGTACGGCGACACGGAGGAACCCCCGATCCCGGTCGCCATCGAAACCTCCCGCGGCCTGCTGGTGGCCGTGCTGCGGACCGGCAAGAGACAGGTCTTCGCGATCAACCCGATGTCCGCAGCCCGATACCGCGACCGTCACTCCGTCTCCCGCAAGAAGTCCGACCCCGGCGACGCCCTCGTGCTGGCGAACATCCTCCGCACCGACATGCATGCCCACCGGCCGCTGCCCGCCGACAGCGACCTGGGCCGCGCCGTCGCCGTGCTCGCCCGCGCTCAGCAGGACGCCACCTGGAACCGGCAACAGATCTCCAACCAGCTCCGATCCCTGCTCCGCGAGTACTACCCTTCCGCTCTGGCCGCCGTCGACCCCTGGCGCAACGGGCTCTGCCGACGCGAGGCCCATGAGCTCCTCAAAGCAGCACCGACACCAGCCAAGGCTGCGCGGCTGACCCGCGCCCAGTTGCAGGCCGCGCTCAAGCGGGCCGGCCGCCAGCGCGGCATCGACGCCGAGGCCGAGCGTCTTCGAGAGGTCTTCCGGGCCGACTGGGCCCACCAGCCGCCGCTGGTCGAAGCCGCGCTCGGCAAGCAGATGCTCGCCATCCTGGTCCAGCTCGAAGCCGCATGCACAGCCGCCGACGACCTCGCCGAGGCGGTGGAGGAGACGTTCCCTCAGCACCCGGACGCTGAGATCATCCTCAGCTTCCCCGGCCTCGGTACCCAGCTCGGTGCCCGGGTGCTCGCCGAGATCGGAGACGACCGCAAACGGTTCGCCGACGCCCGCGGCCTGAAGGCATACGCCGGCGCCTCGCCCATCACCAGGGCCTCCGGCAAGAAGTCCAGCATCACCCGCAGGTGGGTCAAGAACGACCGCCTCAACCACGCCGGATACCTCTGGGCCTTCGCCGCCATCACCGCCTCGCCCGGCGCCAAAACCCACTACCGCAGGCGCCGCGGCGACCACGGAGACTGGCACGCCGCCGCCCAGCGCAACCTCTTCAACCGCATGATCGGACAGCTCTACCACTGCCTCCAACACCGCACGCCATTCGATGAACACACCGCCTATCCAACCGAACTTGCCGCCGCGGCTTGACGAGTTATGCGCCTGAGGTGTCTACATCCGTACCTTCTCCGGCTGGGTGTACGCCGCCTTCGTCGTCGACGTGTACTCCCGCATGGTGGTGGGCTGGCAGGTCGCTACTTCCCTCTACACCGATCTCGCCCTGGACGCCCTGGAGATGGCTGTCTGGAAACGCCGCCGCGAAGGCGCCGGCCTGGCCGGCCTGGTCCATCACTCCGACCGCGGCGTGCAATACCGAGCCATCCGCTACAGCGAACGCCTCGAACAGGCCGCCGCCGTGGCCTCCGTCGGCTCCAAGGGCGACTCCTACGACAACGCCCTCGCCGAAGCGTTCAACAGCCTGTTCAAGGCCGAGCTGATCCGCAACAAGGGCCCCTGGACCGGCATCAACGACGTCGAGATCGCCGTCGCCGAGTACATCGACTGGTTCAACCAGCGCCGACTCCACGGCGAGCTCGGCCACCTCCCACCCGCCGAGTACGAAGCCCTCCACGCATCACCCGAGACCCCACAACCCGCCCTCAAAACCAGCTAACCGACCGTCCACGAAACCCGGGGCTTGACACCGCGGCGGAAGGCTATTCGATGGGGGAGCCGGGCGTTTGGGGTGAGGGTGTCCGGGCCGGCGCTGGTCAAGCACTGCCTGCCGCACCAGTACATCCGAGAGACGATTCCCGACTTCCCGCCGGAGGAGGTGCCCGGTGTCGACGTTGAGGAAAGGCACCGGGGTACCCGCCAAGAGGCGGGTACCCCGGTGTATTCAGTTTGTCCTTGCTCCTGAGCTTCTGCGGATCCGGCGTATCGCGTCGACGACGAACGAGGCGGAGCCCACCGCGAAGATGACGGCAAGTACGGTGTCGTGTGCGATGGCGAGAGCGACGACCAGGGTGGCCGTGCCAGCTGCAGCCACGACTTCGGCGGTCAACGCGAGACGGTGTCTCGCTCTCTCAGTTGGTTGTCTCAACACCGGCGTGTCCAAATGGTCGGAGGGATGGGAATGTAGCTGGACCCAAAGCGTGTCACGCCAGTGATGATGGTGGTGCACTTGCCTCGAGCCACCGCGTATCCAGCGACCGTCGTGAAGTACCAGAGGTATCCGCGGACGGCCACGATGGCGTACTTCCACGGCCCAGGAATCCATTTGATGTCCTTGGCCCAGCCGACAAATGCAGCTGCGCTGCCGACGCCGGCGGCTACCCAGCGGGTCTCCGACTTGTTGAGGTCCATCCTGATGAAGTATTGCGGGGACCACCAGGGCTTCCACCAGCGTACGTACATCGTTCCGCTGAGGTCGGTGCAGCCGATCGGGTTTGCGCCGCAGTACTCGTAGGCGTTGGCGCCGCCGCCGTAGACGGGGTCGATGCTGAGGAAGCGACCGGTGTCGGCGTTGTAGAGGCGGACTCCCATGAGGCTGAGGCCGCTGGGGGTCTCGGTGGAACGTTGCTTGCTGCCGAGCCAGCCGTATCGCGTGGCGGGCTGTGCGGGGCGTCGGTTGCCGTACTCGTCGGTGTCGAGGACGGTGGGTGCTACGGCGGTGTCGGTGGGCAGTTGCAGGCTGATGTCGCCGTGCAGGTTCGCCAGCTGCAGGATGGTGCCGCCGGTCTTGGTAGTGGTGGCTGCGAGGCCGCCGACGAGGCCGCCGACGCTGCGTGTCACGGTTCCGGCAGTGTCCTCGACGATCCACCTTGGATTGTCGGAGTCGGAATCGTAGTGGTTGGTTTTGGCCCCGGTCTGGGTCCAGCTGCCGCTGCTGTTGGATTCGGTGGTCCAGGAGCGGAATCGCAGGTTGGAGTCCAGTTTCCAGGTCTGGCGCTGGGTGCCGGCGGTCTGCTGCTGGACGAGGTCGTTGTTGTAGTAGGCGAGGGTGGTGCCCGGCAGGGCGGTGGTGCGTCCGAAAGCGTCGTAGCTGTAGCCGGTGTTCACCAGCCGGTCGGCGCTGTCGTAGGTGTTGGTGGTCGTGGTGGCGCCGCTGGTCGTGCAGTCCAGGCCGACGCCGGCCACGGCGCTGGCCAGGGTCTTGCGGTTGGTGTTCTTGTCGAAGGTGTAGCTGCGGGTGGTGCACACCGCGTCGGTGCTGGTGTCCTGGACCTGGGTCAGACGGCCGGCCTTGTCGTAGGCGTAGGTCTGCGAGGCCGTGACGCCGGGGGTGCCGGTGTGGGTGGCTACTTGTCCCTGCACGGTGGCGGAGATGGTGTCGGCCAGGAGGACCGTTCCGTCGGAGTTCCGTGTGTAGGTGCGGTTCGTGGCGGTGCCTGCGGGGTCCTGTTCCTGGGTCATGGTGTAGCCGCCGGGAAGGGTCTGGGTGTCCAGGCCGCCGTCGGCGCCGTATCGGGCAGTGAAGGTACCGGCGATCGAGTCGGTGACCGAAGTGGTCATTCCGCGGGGATCGATGGCGGTGTCGTAGGAGTAGGTGGTGGTCGACGGGACGCTGTCGGTGGTCTTGGTTGGCCGGTGCAGCGCGTCGTACTCGGAGGTGGTAGTGCCACCGTCGGCATCCGTGTAGGACATCTGGCGGCCGAGCTGGTCGAACGTCTTGGTGATGGTGCCGCCGGCCGTGGAGGTCTGCTTGTCTGCCTGTCCGCTGGCGCTGTTGTAGCTGGTGGTGGTCGCCGGAACGGCGGCACCGCCCCCCCAGCAATAGTGACCGTGGTCGGGCGGCCAGCGGTGTCGTATCCGAGGGTGGTGGTGCGGGTGACGCTGTTGGCGGTCTCAGTGACCTTTGTGGCCTGACCGTACAACCCGTACTCAACGGTCTTGGTCGGCAGCTGGGTGGGGTTGGTGCCGCCGCCGGTGATCGCCGCGGACGGGCCGGTCTGGCAGACCAGGTCTGCCCATTCCGGTCTGCCGCCGCAGGTGCCGGTGCCCCCGGCCGTGTAGTAGGTAGTGACCATCGCGCCGGCGTCGTTGCCGGTGGAGGCAGGCTGGGTGGTCTTGGACACTCGCCCCTGTGCGTCGTAGGCAGTCGTCGTCGTGATCGCCAGACCACCGGGGTCCTGGGTGCTGCTGGTGGCGACTCCCTTGACCCAGTCGAATCCGGTGGCGACCACGCGGGGGTCGGCCATCAAGTCCGGCCGGGAACGCGGCTGGCCTCCGACCGTCTGCTGGGTGAGCTGGTCCTTGACCGTGGCAGTGCCATCACTTGGGCGACCGGCATCGTAGGCCTTGACCGTGTGCGCACGGGCCACGAGCTGGCTACCGGCGGCAGCGACCGTGGTGGATCCGCTGGTCAGGTTGCTCTCGAGCGTGATCTGTCGCACCGGGCCATAGGCGTCGGTCTCCCGAATGCCGCTGGTGTCGAAGACGGAGGTGGACGACAACAGCTGGGCGCGCTCTGCGGTGGCCAGGGCGTTGATGCCCAGCTCCGTGAGCCGGGATTTCTCCACGGCTGAGGTGCCCAGCGCCAGCTCCCGGTTGCCAGCGGTCAGCGAACGGACCACGTTGCCGAACTGGTCGTACTCGGTGACCGAGATGTGGTGTCCAGGTGTGGCCTGGTTGACCTCGCGCGCGGAGGCGTCGAGGTAGTGGAGCTCGGCCCGCTGGTAGGCGCCCGCACTCAGGGTCGATCCGTCGTTGCTGGCGGGTACCTGGTCGGAGGGGAAGATCGCGGTGGCGTCGGTGGGCAGATCGGTCTGACCCCAGGCCGCGGTTGCTGTGGCGCTGAGATCATTGGGTGCCGATGCACCGCTCAGCGGCACACCGTAGACCACAGATGTGATGGCCGTGCCATTGGTCTGGCTGGCGCTACCCGGGGTCAGCGTGGCTCGAGAGGCCTTGAGCAGCATTCCCGCGCCGGCCGCGGGATTGGACCCGGCCTGGCCGTAGGTGAAGGACCAAGGCAGCTGGCCGGGCGGGGTGAGGGTGGTTACCCTGCCCGCACTGTCATAGGCGTAGGCCGTCTTCAGCGCCGGAGTGATCCTGGGATCCCAAGTTTCACGCAGACGCCCGGCGTCGTCGTAGACGTAGCTTGCGACATCGGTCGCGGTGGACGTGGCCGCCCCGGGGGCCGTGGCCCACAGCTTGATTGCCGAGACCTGACCCTTGACGTCACCGAGCGTCGTGGAGGTCGCGGTGGTCGAGGTCGCGTAGGCGAATTCCAGAACCCTGCAGCCCTTGACGGACGGGTCGGCCTCACACGCGGCCAGTGTCGTGGCGCTGGTAGCGGCGATGACCCGCTTCGGGCGGGCGAGGGTCTTAGAGCCTGTCGGGTGACCTCTGATCGGGCGGCCACGCCCTGGCACGCACGCTTCCCGCGTTGCCGAAATGCCCTAGTAGCTCCGCTACGAGGACCTTCCAGCGCCTTGGAATCGCACGCACCAGACCGCGTCCGCTTTCCGATCGAAGGTCACCCGACAGGCTCTTACTGCCGACGACCACGGCCTCGGAGACCACCTTGGTGGTGGAGTTGACGAGACCGTCGACCAGCGAGCTGGCCACCGTCCAGGTGGTGGCTGCAGACGAGACCTTGGAGAAGGTCGTGACGGTGCCGGAGGTGTCGGACAGAGTGAAGTCGCCGGAGCCGAAGGTGCCCTTCAGCGTAGCGGTTTCGGCTCCGGGCTCGGGGACCCAGCCGGTCTGGGCAGCGTTCGCGGTGAATTTCGTCGTCGATCCGTCCCCGGCGACGACATCGAGAGATGTGGCTGAGGTCTTACGGATTTCGGTGTAGTTCGACTCGCCCGCCTCGGCAGCCGTGCCGGACAGCCACTCCTTGCCGAAGATGGCGGCCTGTCCCTCTTGATCTCCCCCGGCCTGCGGGGTCCGCGAGGACGCGGTGCGGTTCACGGACATGCCGAGCAGCGACGCGTCGGCGCCCGACAGTGTGAAGTTGCCGGTGAGCAGGTTCAGCGAGCCAGGACCGAGATCCTCACTGACCGCGCCTTCCGCAGTGCGGTCCACGACCATCGTAATGGGGTCGGAGGAGGCGGCTGCACTGCCGGAGCCGGCAAAGTCAGCGCGGATCTCCACCGCACCGTCAGGGTTGACCGTGCTCGTGGCGTTCCAGGTGAGCTTCGGGCTCTTGCCTGCCGCCAGGGAGACGGGCCACGACGTCAGGGCCGCTCCGGCGTTGGTGACATCCGCAGCCGGAATGGTGGTCCAGTTGTCGGCGGCGCCGCGGCGCCAGGAGAAGGTGACCTTGTCGAACTTGGACCCGTCGGCCTCTGCGATGAGCGGCACGCGAGCGGCGGTGCGGGTGCCGTCGTCGGGCAGCGTCACACCACCGGGGCCGGCGTGGAAGGTGTAGGAGAGGGGTTCAGACTTGTTTTCCGCTTTGTCAGTGGCGCGGACTTGGAGGGTGTTGGTGCCGGCTTTCGTCGGCTTGACCGTGATCTTGACGGGCGTGGTGGTGCCGCCGGTGGCTACCTTCGTCCAGGTGGTGCCGTCCAGTGACCACTCGATGCCGTTCTGGTCCCCGCCGGGCGGAGTCACGGTGAAGTCGCCGGGCTGGCCGGCGCCCTTGACCCAGCTCGCGGAGGGGTAGTCCGTGGACGTGACCGCAGTAGGAGCGGACGGAGCGGAGGTGTCGACGGTGAACAGCGCGTACGGCGACCAGCCGAGGTTGTAGTGCATGCCGTCGTACGGCGAGGTACGGAACTTGTAGGTCTTGCCGTTCGTCAACAGCCCGGCGGGAACGGTGATCGACGCCGGCTTCCCAGAGGTCACGTATGGAGAGACGATGACGTTGCCTACCTGCGTTCCGGTGGCGTTGTCAAAGATCTGGAACGTGCCGTTGACCTTGTCGTTGTTCGGGTCCACGAACGTGTCTCGGAGCGTGGGGGTGGTGGTGTTGACCTGCCAGGTACCGGCGCTGTCCTTGAAGAAGGGCGGTCCGGCCTGCTGGTCGGTGCCGGTCCGCGGCCGGTAGTTGTAGTTGACGACCAGCTTCGGCGGGTTGGCAGCGGCGTTGGCGGAGTTGACCCGTTTCCACTGTGCCACGACGCTCTCGTCGGAGGCCCGCAGTCCCATGTGTCCGCGAGTGGCCTTGGCCGAAGCCCACTCCTGGACGAGCGTCGACACATCGGCGTTGATCCACCCGTCAGGCTGGGTAGTGCACGAGGTGTTGCCGCGTGTCTCGGTGGAGGTGGCCTTCTTCGCCGTCATGGTCGGCCGGTTGGCCCAACGGCTGGACGTGGAAGCTGCGCCGGAAGACCACACCTCCCATGGATAGGCTTTGCAGTCGACATTGTTGCCCGAGTGGAAGTTCCACAGGGAAAGCTTCGCATCCAGCACCAAGGCGTCCTGGATGGGCGAGGTGTTCCAGGAGGTGAACGACTGCGCCGTACGGGGCGTACCGTCGGCATTCTTGGTGCCCGGGTTTCCGAGGTCCAGCTCGACGTCGTTGGACCAGTCGACGGTCTCGCCCTGCTGGACGTAGGTGTCGAAGACGTTCGACAGGGAGGAGGTGGAAGGGTCCACCGTCACCGGGTACTTCGTCCCGGGGGCGGCGAGGAACTTCGCATCCGGTGTGATGACGAGATCGACCGCGCCCTTGCGCTGGACCACCTTCATGTCGACCTTGGCCCGGTTGGTGTGCTCACCGGAGGCCTTGTCGACCGAGGCGTCCCACATCACCGGAGCAGGCATGACTGCCCGCCTCTTGTTCTTCCTGTCGGTGAACAGCAGGCTGCCGTCAGCCTGCTCCTTGACCTTCAGGCCCTTGGCCTTCAAAGGCAGCGTGTATGTGTAGCCCTCCGCTGCCGGGCGCTGCTGAATGTCTACGTATTGCTCGTAGCCGGTACGTGTGGCCTCGACCACCACGTCCGCGCCAGGAACCGCGTTCACGTACGTCGCGCGGGTGCCGTTGAGCTTCGGGGTGGGAAGCCCGCCCTTCCACTGCAGGGTGATCTGCTCGTCCCCCTCGCCGAGCGTCACCAGGTCGGTCGGCTTGGCGGCTTGCGCCGCCTTGAGTGATATGGCGCGGCTACCGGTCCTACCTGCGAGCTTCAGCCCGCGCAGATGAGCCTTGGGCGCGATCGAACCGTCGGAGCCGCTGACGAGATCCAGGTCGACGTCTCGCCACTCACCAGTAGCTTCGTCCTCGAACCGGACCGGCAGTGAGCTCGGTGGTCAGCGAGCCGTTCTTGTTGACCCAGGTCGTGGAAGTCTCAGTGCGCTCGGACAGCGCTTCAACACGCTTCCCCGACAAGCGTGCTGCCACGCGTGCGGAGGGGATGTCCGTCGCCTGTGTGACTGCGGATCCTTTCGCCGATGCGACTGCTTGTGACGAGGCCGCGAACGCGTCACTTGTTCCGTGGATGAGCGTGGCCGCCAGGGCCAGGGCGAGACTGCTCGCTATGCAGCGCAGGCTCCCGCTGGACAAGGGGCGTCCGCGCTCATGTGGCGCGGGTCTGTAAACCGTCATCATTCCTCGGTCTCTTGCTGGTCTGCGCCACTTATGTGATGCAAATATGAAAGTACCGAGGAGAAAAAGAACGGAAAGCACACCAGAGTCACTCAAGATCGGCAATCTTGATCATGGTCGCAGCGTGAGCTGCATCACTAACGGATAGTCAAGATTCCTCAGTTGCAGGCGGGGTGCCCCTATCTGTTTCGTCAACCCCGGTGGGGTCGGCTTGTAGGGGTTGATCCTGATTTTTGGGAACGTCCCGCGAAGCGGGATGTTCCCGGCGGATCGGGTGGCTGATGGGCAGCCCGGTGGCCGGCAGAGCCAGAGTGGCCGTGCCGGTGCGCGGGCGTGATGGGGCCTGGAGGGTAGGGGCGGTGGAGTCGTCAGGCGGCGAGGTCGACGTCGCCCGGGGTGCGTGCTTCGTAGAGGGCCCCGGTGCGGATCATCGCGTGGATGACGTTCACGCGCTGGCGGGCCAGGCGGAGGATCGCCTGGGTGTGGGTCTTGCCGCGTGCGCGTTGCCGGTCGTAGTAGATCCGGGAGGACGGGTCGGACTTGCAGCCGATCGCGGCGAACGCGGCCTGGAACAGGGCGCGTTTGAGGAGCCGGTTGCCGCGGTGGGGTGCGTGCTCGCCGCGGATGGAGGTGCCCGAGGACTTCGTTGCGGGCGCGAGTCCGGCGTAGGAGGCGAGGTGTCCGGCGGTGGGGAAGGACGTGCCGTCACCGATCGCGACGATCACGGCCGCTGTGGTCCTGACGCCCAGGCCGGGCAGGGACGTCAGGAGGTGGAAAAGAGGGAGGGCCTCCAGCAAGGCGGCTATCTCCTGCTCGGCCTGGCGGCGCTGGGTGTGGGCGGCGGCGAGCTGGGCGGCGAGTCCCGGCACGATCAGCGCGCTGGCCTCGGTGCCCGGAACGACAAGGGTCTGCTCGGCGAGCGCGTCGAAGATCTCTGCGGTCAGGTGGTGGGCCTTGCGCGAACCGTGCACCTTGAGCAGGGCCTCGCAGCGGGCACGGCCCAGCTTCTTCAGCCTGGCCGGGGAACCGTGGCGCTGAAGGAGGGCCTGGACATAGGGGTAGGCCAGGCGCGGGCCGAGCATACGCTCGAGAGAGGGGTGGATCTGGGAGAGCAGGCCGCGCAGCCGGTTGGTGGTGCGGTTGACCTCGCCGGCCAGGTCGTTGTCGTAGCCGGTGAGCATGGTCAGCTCGGCCAGGGCCTCGTCGTCGCGGTCCACCGCGCGCAGGGTGTGCGGCATGGTGCGGGCGGTCTCGGCGATCACGTAGGCGTCGCGGGCGTCGGTCTTGGCCTCGCCCGGATGCAGATCGGCGGCCCGGCGCATCGACAGGCCGGGCAGGTAGGCGACCCGGCAGCCGGCCGCGCGGGCCGCTGTCAGCGGCAGCGCGCCGATGTTGGCGACCTGGTCCACGATCACCAGAACGGTGCCGAACTTCGCCACCAGCCTGGTGAACAGCTCCAGCAGTTTCGGCTCGGTGTTGGGCAGCCGCTTGTCGTGCACGGTTCTGCCGTCCTCGGTCCGGCCGTGGGCGTGGTGGAACTCCTTGCCCAGGTCCAGGCCGAGGAAGAGATCTATCGCGGTCGTATCGACCATGTGCGCGTGCCCCTCGCCACTCGTCTCCTCAACTCCCGGCCGTCCCTGCGGCACCACACGCCGGCAACCACGTTACGCAGACATGCCGCCCGTGAAGCGGCCCGGCATTGCGCCGGACCAAGCGGTCGTCAGGCCCCTCATCAGCGGTCAAGCGGTGCCCCGAAGCCCGGCGGCAACACCCCCCAGGTCATCCGTACGACAGGGGGCACACAGCCATACCGGGCCCGGGGGCCAGGCGCCCCATTGCGGGGCCACGGAAAAGGTAACGGGGCGTCGATGAATTAGTGGGGCGAGTCGCCCTCGCGGGCTGCGGCTGTCGCGTGCATGACGTAATTGGCGAGGTCGCTTGGGTCGATCAAGCGGGCGGGGATCGGTTCGGGGCGGTGGCCCAGGGCCTCCAGATGGGGGCGGATCTGTTTGACCAGGGCTCTCATCTGGTTCTCGCCGACACGGAAGAGATATGAGATCAGCGAGCGGGACAGACCACGCTGGTCGAGGACGGTGGCCCAGATGATGTTCTCCGTGGTCATCTTGCGGTGCCGGGGCCGCTGCTCGGGTGGGAGGGCATCGAGGCGGTCGCGGACGTCGGCGGTGAGACGGTCCAAGTCGTGGCGTTCCAGGCCGGTCAGGAGGGGGTGGGTGGCCAGGGTCGCGCCGAAGGTGTGCGCGTGACGGGGGTGGGACCTGGGACCGGGCGGGTGGAGCGGGACGTCGGGGATGCCGGGCTGGGGCGGAATGGTGTAGTTCCACTCCCCGTGGAAGTCCTCGGGGCGGATCGTGAGGGCGGCCGCGTGCTGCTCGCTGATCTCGATTCCGGTGGGGTAGCTGCCGGTGTCCAGGCGGGCGGTCATCGTCAGCCCGGTGCGGGTCGTGGTCGCCGAGATCAGATTGAGGGCAACTTCGTAGCTGGTCAGCGGATGAGCGCGCCAGTTGAGGGAGATGAAGGAGAACAGGCGGTGCTCGACCCGGTTCCACTTCGATGTTCCCGGCGGCAGGTGACACACACTGATCTCAAGGCCGGTCTCGGTGGCCAGGACGGCGAGGTTGGCCTTCCACGCCTTGGCACGGGAGCTGTTGGAGCCGCCGCCGTCCGCGGTGATGAGCAGGTGTTTCGCGTGCGGGTATGCGGCCTGTCCCTCCTCTTGCCACCAGCGGCGCAGGCTGGCGACGGCGAAGGCGGCGGTGTCGTGGTCGGTGCCGATCACGACGAACCCGGTGTTGCGGCCCAGGTCATAGATGCCGTAGGGGATCGCGGTACCACTCGCGTGGGCGGGGAAGTCGTGGTCGAGGACCTTGACCGGAGCCCCCGGCGGGGCCCACTCCCGCCCGGGGCGGGCGAAGAGCCCGATCTGCTCCTTCTTCTTGGTGTCCACGCTGATCACCGGGTCACCGGCCTGGAGGAAGTCGGCCACCGTGGCGTTGAGGTGCCGGAATTGCGCGTCCCTGTCCGGGTGGTGGCTGCCGGCCAGCACCCGCGCGTTGCCGCGCAGGCTGAACCCGGCTGCCTTCAGAAGGGCCGCGACGGTGTCGCGGCCCACCTTCCGGCCCTGGGCGGCGAGTTCGTCCGCGAGGCGGCGCAGCGATTTCGTCGTCCAGGTCAGCGGCTTCATCGGATCGTCCTGCGTGCTGTCTTCGACCAGCTCCAGCAGGGCCGGTACCAGCCCCGGCCGCCGTACACGCCCGTCTGGTTCCACCCCCGCATCGAGCTCGGCCAGGCCGCGGCTGACGCAACCCTTCGAGACCCCCTGCGGCCCGCGCCACCGCGGCGATCCCGCCGTGCCCGAGCTGCCGGGCCTCCGCGCCGTACAGGATCCGACGCTGCCGCTCGTTCAGGTGCGGCGTCACCGCCTCCAGCTTCGCCCGCAACGATCCGACCGTCCCATCGATGCGCCTCATACCACATCAACGAGCCCAACTACCGCAAGCAACCCATTAATTCATCGACGGCCCCCGCTGCGCCTTGCGGTGCTGGACGAGGACAGCTACGCCGTGCTGCGCACGCTGATGGTGTTCGCACTGGAGGGCAGCACCGTACGAAGCGCCATCCTGGTAGCAACCACGGCCGCCAAGCCCCACCCCCGCACCTGTGGCTGGACCGTACACAGCGGGTGGCTGCACCCCATGGACACGGCTGCCTTCCGGCACGCCGTCAGCCCGTGCCCCGGAGTCTCCGCCGTACAGCGCGAGGTCTACGGCGCGCCGACCTTGCCCCAGATCCCCTACACCGACGAGGAGAGCCCCCGTGCCTGACACGCCCGCCGTCACCGCCAACGGCTACTGCACCAACACCACCCCGGTCCCCAGCACCATTCGCACGGTCAACGCCAAGAACACCGGCCCGAAGTTCTTCCATCTGCACGGCCGCCGCTACGTCGAATGCCCCTGCGGCCGGGAAACGTCCCTGACCGAGCGGGGCAACCTCCGCCGCCACAAGCCGCCGCAGCAGTAACCCCACAGACGCCGTCCCCGCCCTCCCCCCACCCCCCGGAGGGGAGGGCGGACGGCCAACCCGGCCAGAACGCCACTGGCCGAAGACCTGCCGCCCCGACGCCCGCGCCCTCCCCTTCAGCGGACGCGGGACGGCAGGCCCCCGCTCACCGAGCCGACCCCTGAGGAGCTGCAGCCCATGACCAACCCGAGCCTGACCATCGACACACCCGGCGGTACCGTGCGCGCACGCTGGGACCAGTTCACGGCCGTACGCGCCTGCCTCGGCCCCGTCAACGTCTTTCAGGCCACCGCCCCCGACAACGCCCTGCCTCGGCTCGCCCGCAGCCGCACCGGCTACTGGGGCAGCCTGACCCTCTACCGCGACAACACCGACCGCCCCAGGTGACGGTGTACCCGATGGAGTCCGCCGCCGGACACGCGCCGTCCAAGAAGACAGCAGCGACGCTCACCGCCGCCCTGCGCGCCTGCGCCGACCACGCAGCGCAGCGCGACGACCTGCCCGCGATCCTGAATCTCTCCCGGCAGCGCGACACTCCCGCTCTGCTGCGGTTCCTCACCTGGTCGACCGCCCACCACCAGGCCGAAGCCACCCGCCTTGAGAAGGAGGCCAGGGCCGCCCACCCCGCGCGGCGCGCCGCCGTTGCCGCCTGGTGGACCGTCGCACGGTGGTTCACCGCCTCGCCGGACCCGGTCCTGCTGCTGCTGGCCGACTTCCCCGGCTCGCTGGCCCGCACCATTGACGTCAAGCAGTGAGCGCCCCGCCGCGGCCGTGGTGGCCCGAGGACTTCGACGAACGGTGCGAGACGTGCTACGCACCTCCGGGCCAGTTGTGCGCGACATGGTGCGACACCGGCTACACCGCCGAAGACCCTCCGACGCGACGCCGAACGCCGCGACCAGGCCGAGGCCGCACCGCCCAGCGCCCGGCACCGCACCAGCCGTCCCGAAGGAGTGAACGCACCTCCATGGCAAGGGAGTTGACTAACCAGAAGCAGTTCGACGCATTCGCCGACGAGGTGGCGCGGGAACTAGGCACGCGCTGCCGGACCGCCCCGCTGCCCGAGTACGCACCCGGTCTGGCACGGCTCATCGTCGACGGCGACGGCCGTGCCAGCCCGACGACCAACAGCCCGGCCGACTGAAGATCTACGCGGCAATCCCGGACCAGACCCGGATGCTGGCCCCGTCGACCAGGGTCACCGCCGGCAGCGCCCGCCATGTGGCACGCGAGATCATCCGGCGGCTCTACCAGCTGCACACCGTGGACCAGGCCGACGAACTCACCGCCCGCCAGCAGGCGGAGGCGAGCGTCCAACGCGCCGTCGCCGAGGCCGGCGCGCACTCCCCGGCGCGCCTCGCCATCGTCCGCAGGCCGGTCATCTCTGCCCAGAACCCTCAAAAACCACTAGCTATGCTGCCTCGACGAACCCCGCCCCTTCAGGAATGACAATTCCTCTCCTGTCCATGACTGGAAGACAGGCCTCTTGGCTTGTTCGCAACCCACTACGACCACCATGTCCAGCGGAGCGACCCGTCTGCGGTGTCGGCAAACACCTCAACCTGGCCCGGGACCCGACAGGTAGCGGCCAAGTGACCGCCCGACCCACCGAGGGCACTGAGCCCGGACCCGATCGGACGCCAGACCCCATCGGCGAACGACGCTGAGCGCACCGTCCCGTCGACGCCGGTCGCGAGGGCCCATGCCACACCCGGGTCAGGCATCACGCAGCTCACGTCGGACCCTGGGCGCGGCCGCCAGCCATCCTCGGCCTTGGTGAGCAGCCATCGCACCGGGTCGCTGCCGCGACGCCGTCCGAGGCTGACCTGGCCGGCGGGTCCGGACGCAGCAATAAACAAGTCGTCCTCGCCGCCGGCGAGGGCGAACCGCGCCACGGCATACCCCGGTCCGTCCAGCGCCTGCCAGCCGCCGAACAGCACCGGCTGGTCGCGTTGCCGCAGCCAAAGCGCGCCCTGCACTGAGCGAACAATGAGGTGGCTCCCGACGACCCCCACCGGCGTTCCGGGTGCGAGATCGAACTCGGTAGTCTCCAGGCAGTCCCACAGGCTGCTCTCTCCGGGGTTCCACCCCAGCCGCAGGTAGACATCACCGTCCGCGCCAGTCACGTAGAGGTCGGCGCCACCAGACAGCGGGCTGTCGCTCGGCACGACGCTCAGCGCACTGCCCGGCCCGAGCGGCACCACGTCCGGGAGGATCACGCCTGGCACCATGGGCTGGAGATCGGCCCACCCAGGCCCCCACCGACCATCCTCATCGCTGGTCCGAGCCAGCAGCCGCCCCTCGCTCACGACCATCACAATGGCTCGCCCCGAGGTGTCCGACGTCGCAGCCCACGAGAAGGGACGCGACCACACCGGGGCCAGGTCCGAAGGCTCCGACCGCACCCATGCGCCGACACGCATGCCGCACTTCCCCCGCCTGTGCCACAGTTCCCCGTCACCGTCGAGGACGAACAGGTCGTGGTGGTCCAGCCACACCGAGCTCGCCGCCGGATGACGGGCCAGCATCCAACGCCGCCCTCGGACTGCCCCCGCGACGTCGGCCCAGTCGGCCCATGCCGACAGGCGTACGGCGAACGGCTGCGGCCCGGTGCTGCGCCGATCTCCCTTCAGGTCCACCCGCCCGAAGGGCACCGAGCAGTCCCGCACCGTCCAGTCGCCCATGAGCGCCTTGAGCGAGTACGACGCCTCCCACTTTGGGGCGCCCAGCCGCCCGAGCAGCGCCATCGGGCCCAGCAGCGTTACCAGGTCGAGGTCCGGCAGGTCGAACGGGGCCGACGGATCTGTTGGCCTGAACGCCTTCGGGTCGAGGAGGTTCAGGTCTAGTGGGTCGCCCCCGGATGCCGGGTGGGTCAGCGTCACCGTCATGTCGGGCGACCGGCGCACGGGCCGATCCAGGAAGATCCACTCGGCGTCGTGACGTGTGTTCTCCGGCACCGGTCCGGCTGCAGCCACCTGCCCGGTGGTGAGGCGTTCGCAGCCGACGTCGACCGTCGCGGTCGCTACTGTGAACGCCTCCATCGCCTGGTCGCCCGTACGCACATGGATAACCAGCGCGATGATCGTATCGGCGTCCTCCGCGTGGATCTCGGGCTGCTCCACCCGGACGGGGTGCCGGAAGTCGCTGAAGTCGTGCAGCAGTGACCGCCTGTTCCACTGCAGGCAGTAGGCCCGTTGTCCCCACTCCACCAGGCCGCCCCGTACGAACGGGTTCTCGAATCGCGGGAACAGGTCGGTCTCCAGTGGCTTGCCGTTGAGCTCGAACTTCCCGCCGTCACCGTTGGCCAGGCGCAGCCGGTCCGACCCGCCGCCGGCGCGGGGCACGTCATAGGTGCATTCCAGGTCGCCGACGTCGTCTATGTGCACCCGTGCGGAGGACACCCGGTCCATGAACGCCTCGAAGCTGCCGAACTCGCTCCTACTGCCGACCTGCACGATCCACACGTTCTTGCCGTCGACGCACCAGTCCTTGTCGGCGAACAGGTCCGGCGGGTCCTTCCAGATCCCTTCATCGCCCTGTTCCTCAAGGCGCCTGGCGTAGGGGCCGGAGTCCTTGGTCAGCCACTTCGGACGCTTGTTGGAGAAGACCCCGACGTACCCCTCCTCGGGTTCGGCGGTCGAACCCTCGCGAGCCGGGTGTACCACCTTCCCGAACAACCAGAAGCCTTTGGCCCCGATGTGCCCGATGTCGAGCAGCGGGAAGTTGGCGTCGTCGTACGCCGACGTGCGCCGCTCCACGACCTGGTCGAACCCGTTCTTGGGGAACCACGCGTGCGACCCCGTCTCGGCCAGGAAGTCCTGAATGTCGTGGAACTCCGAAGCCATGATCGCCGCCCCGCCATGCTGGACGACTCGGGGCAGCGCCCAGTACCCGGTCCACCAGTCGGGGCCGTCGGCGTGGTGGGGGTCGAGGGGGTTCGTCCCCTCGATGAGCTCGCGGTTGGCGACGACCGCCGCGATCCCGCCGAGCGCCCCCAGCGGCCCGAGCAGTACGCCACCGACCAACGCTCCCGCACCGAAGGCGGCGAGGTCGGAGATGTCGAGACCCGCGAAACCGGTGGTGACGAACACGTTGACCGCACCGTTCAACGTTGCCTGCTGGATGTTGCTTTGGAAATTGAGCTGGCCGTAGCGGAAGTTCTGGACGCTGGAGAGCATCGCCCCCGGCGAGTGGTGGGTCAGGATGTTCGCTCGCGTCCGGGTCGACCCCTCCAGCACCAGCGACAGGGCGTCGGCCGACTCCTCGTCCAACTCGTCGGGACCACCGCCTGTGACCGCCCCCAGCGCGCGGTCCGGCAGACTGGCGGCGCTGAAACCCAGCAGTGCACTCTCCGGTGCTCGGACGAAGGGCAGAACGGTCTCGACCAGGGTTCTGATCAGGCCGAACGCCTCGGCTTTCTCCAGGCCGAAGCGATGGATGACGTGCAGGGAGTTCCGTACCACCTGCTTGTTGAAGAACGCCGACATGCCCCAGAAGAAGACCGTGTCGTCCTCAACCGGGCCATACCCCTCGTGGGCGCGAGCGATCTCACGGTTCACCTCCGCGAGATGCGGAAAGTAGCGCGCGCGCTTGTCAGCGTACCCGCGCAGCAACGAGTCCTTCGCGACGGACTTCTGCGACCAGGTGATGCCGTACTTCGCGGCCTCCTCGAATGTCACCGACACCCGGGAGCGGTCAGTGAAGGAGTACGCCGGCGGATGCGCGCCGATCTCCAGCAGCACGTCGGGCACGGCGTACGTCGACGAAGCGAAGCTCGCCCCGATCTGGGCGTTACCCTCGCTGAAGATTCCCTTCACACCGAAGATGATTTCTACGACGTCGGTGAGGCCGTTGTCGAAACCGTGGCTCTTGGACTTGAACTGGCTGCGCCCGCCGGCTGCCCCCATCGCCCCGCGGTGCAGGAACCGCGCCACGTCGAAAAGCATCAGGTCGACCGCCATCGTCGCCTTCGTGCGCACCTCCTCGTCGAGAGCAAAGTCGACGAGGTTGAGCAGGGCCCAGAGGTGCTCGCGGTAGTAGCCGGAGGAGTTGAACTCCATCCAGCCGAACATCAGCCGGTTGTTGAGCCACTTGAGCACCCGCGCGCGGCCGCGGTCGCGGCGTTGCGCTGCAGTCCTGGCACCGGTGTGGTCGCCGGGGTCGGCGAAGAGCCGGCACGGCTGGAAGGTCTCGTCCCCCCAGAGCTGGCCAAGGAGGTACTCCGAAGAGGCGAACATGATGTAGTGGTTCTCGGACCAGAACTCCATCTCCCGATCGGCCTCTTCCTCGTAGCCGAGGGCGGTCTTGACCTTGTTGAGCCGGTGGTTGTCCTTGGCGCGGGGCTTCTCGTCCAACCAGAACTTGTAGGACAGCAGGCCCTGCTTGAGGATCTCGCCGGCCAGCGGTGACCAGCTCGGGTCGGGGCTGCGCGGGTTGGCGGCCGTGGCCTCGAGGATGTATCGGAGCCGGGTCGCGGCGGCATGGAGCCGGGCAGCCAAGTCGGGGTCATTCGTGACAGCTGGGTCGGCTGCGCGAGCCTCCACGAAGCGCGTGAACCGGTCGTCGGGCGGCGTGCGGCTCCGCCAGGCCGGGACGGTTCCGGCGCCGAGACCGGACGGCAGCGGACCGTACCGATAAAGCAGTCGCACCAGTTGGCACAGCCCCATGTCGGAGTTGGGTTTGAGGCCGACACACTCGCGCAGTGGGGCGTGGATGGCGCCGGCCCAGTAGGCTACTCGCTTGGACAGCGGGTATGCCGTGACCGGGCCCATCGGTACGCCGTTGGTGGCGACCGAGAGCCGGTAAGTGTACCCGGCCTCCTTGTCCTTCGGCTTCTGCTTGGCCAGCTCAAGCAGCCGGACTTTCACCGCGTCGCCCGCGGGGCGATCGGTACTCGCGGCGAGCATCGCGGAGAGGAAGGCGCCATACGCCGCTGGCGCAGCGGGGTCGAACGGCGGCCGGACACCGGCGACGCCACCCACGGCCAGCCCGAGCTCGACCTCGAACTCCTCAACGTAGCGCTCGAGGTTGGCGACCCAGTTCCGCAGGTCACGGGCATCCTCGGCGGCAGAGTTGTAGAGCTCCGGGATCAGCCAGGGTTTCTCGGCTGCGAGCTCGGCGCGCGCGATCGCGGAGGCCACCTGCTCCCCCTCCGGCCTTTCGTCGGTGGGCATGGCCGGCCGCTCTCGCGGGAAGCGGGCCAGGGCGCCCATCGGGTCGGTGACCGAGGCGAACGCACTCGCCTCGCACTCCGCCTGAAGAGCCCTGAGCCGCTCGGCGAGCCTGCGCGGCTCGTGGGCGTCGAGCCAGTCCCCCATCCGCCCGATGAGCGAGGAGGCCAAAGCACCGTGCCGTGCCTCGTCGTCTGCGGTCCACACGGGTTGCTGGCTGTCGAGGTAGACCCGGCCGGCATCCTTAAGGCGGCCACTGAGGCCGCCACTGAAGTCGAGGGAGGTCTGCGGCTCGGAAATCAGGTCCAGCCGCAGATCCGTCGAGTCGCGCCAGACTCTTCGGAAGGCGTCGTAGTTGAGGCGCCGCAGCTGTGTCTCATAAAACCATGCGGCGCGACGCCGCATCGCCTCACGCATGTCGTCTGCCACGGCGTCAGGGTTCCGGGTTGCAGGGCGTGGGGGTCCAGCTCGGCAGCGTGGCGTCCTCCTTGAGCAGCACCAGCGTCGTGGGCAGCCGGACCTCCCACTGCTCGACGCACCCCTCCTCGCCGGGGGCATGGTTTGCGCTCTTGATCTCCTCGATGATCGACAGGTAGTGGTCGCCGAACATGTCGGGGAGCTCCTCGCCCATCCACACGTCCCCAGTCTCCTGGTAGTGCGCCAGGGCCGCCTCGAAACCGGGCCGGACAGGTACGACGACGCGTGCAGCGCCAGCCTTGAGGAACGCTTCGAACTGCGGATCGGGGTCCTGGGTGAGCAGCAGTTCCTGCCACCGCTGGGGGCGGGCCCAGTAGTAGGGGTAGCAGGTGTACATGAGGTTCTCCCACTCGAAGGCACGCTCGAAGAACGCCACCACAGCTCCCCAATCCCGCACCGCAGGCGGGTCAGGGAGCATCGCTCCCGGCGGTGCGGGCGACGGCGTCGGCGTGGGCAGCCAGGTCGCCGGGTGCTCGCCCAGCAACAGGAACACAAAGGCACGTTTCAGTTCCTGCAGGGTCACCGTCGGGTCATGAGCCAGCCCACCCGCTGCGGCGAGCTGCGCACGGAACGCGGCGACGTACCGCGCCAGCCTTTCCTCGTACTCCGCGAGCTGGCGCTGGTAGCCGCTAGTGATCGTCGCGTGGGTCTTCAGCTGCCACTGGGCGTATGCCTCGTCAGTGCGCTGGCATACCAGCGCAACGGCGTAGGCCATGGACGTGACTTGTGAGAAGGTGCGGACGGTGACCGGGACATCGCCGGTCTCCCCCGCCATCATGAAGGAGGTGTTGAGGTACCGGTTGCCCGTACCGCGGAACTGCACGAAGCTGCTCTCACCGATGAAGACCTCAAGTCTCCGGTCGGTCGGCTCGAGCTTCTCCGCGTTGACGCGTTGTACGTAGCCGCTGACCGCCTTGTAGCCCTCGGGGACGGTGAGCTTGAAGGCAGCCTGGTATGGCAAGTCGCACATAGCCCCATAGGCGGGCAGGCTCTTGGTGCCCTCGATCAGTCGCGCCTCCGACACCGTCTTGTCGTAGACGGCAGGCGGTGGGGTCACCGACCCGGTGACGCCGTACCGTGCGGCGTACCACATGTAGTTGGACCGGGTGACCTTGTCTGGCGTCAGGTTGGGGGCGAGCGGCTTGACGAGCTGGAAGCTCTCGGGCTGGGCGGCGTTCTTGAGCGACTGCATCAGCACGGCGGCCGGCTCGGGCACTACGACGTCGTACATCAGGCGCTTGCCGTAATTGAGGACCCGCAGGCTGTACAGTTTGTCAACCCACTGGTAAATGCCGCGGATCTTGTTCGTGCCGTCGTGGTTGTCGAGGATGTGCCCGACTCGCTCGACGTAGCTGCGGCTCTCCCGCCGCACCCGCTGCCGACGCACCTCTTGGTCAAGACGCTCCACCGACTTGGCCACCACGGTCCGGGCATAGTTGGTCTTGCTGTTCTCGACCAAGCGGCCGTAGTCGGACGACGTCGTCGTCTCGCCTGCCCGGCTGGTCTGGTAGCCGGTCTCCCGCTGGGTCTCGACCGCCAGTTCGTTGCGGTCGGTGGACTGGTGGTCGCGCTCCTCTGACTGCGAGGTCACCATCGCGTCGGTCTCGACGATCTCCGACTGTTCTGTGCGCCGCGTCCACCGGCGAAGCTCCTCGCCCTCCAGGACGTTCTCGATGTGGGAGATCTCGCCAGCCCGGTACCCGATCAATTCCTGACGTACCACGTGCAGGTTGCCGATCCCGACCGGCCGGGTCGCCGCCTTGCTGAAGTCCGGCACCTGCGCCGGTACCTCACGAGTCGGCGCAATCACCGGTGTGGTCTCGGCAAAGAGACGGCCGCCAACCCGGAACACCTTCGCGGTCGTGGGTACTTCGATTGGCAGCAACTCCTTGTTGAGCCTGTCGAGCCGTTGCGTGATCCGGTCAACCGCCACCGGCACCGCGGTCTCGCTCGGCTCGATCCGCAGCCCGGCCATCGCAGCCATCTCATCGTCGCTGAAGCGGGTTCTCACCGTCTCCATGAGGCGCAGGGTCGCCAGGCCGGCCATAGCCGCCGACTCGCTGGTCAAAACGGCGTTTCGTCCGTCGTCCGCAATGGAGTCCGAGCCCTGCCTGTCGCGGGCGACCCGCGGCGGCGGCTCGGGCATCACAAGTTCCAGTTCGTGCGGACGCACGACGAGCAACTTGTCATACGCCGCCTGCAGTCGGTCCCGCTCCCAACGCAACCCGTTGATCCGCTCACGCTCTTCGGCCTGATCGTCGACAGGCGGCTGGCCGACGGGCCTCTCTCCCGGCTGCGCGGCTGCCCCCAGCAGCCCCGGCGGGATCCGCAGCGGCCGCGTCAGCAACCGCCACGCCTCCGCACGATCCAGCGTGCCCGGCTCATTGTCGGCCAGATGCGTTAGGAAAGCCGCCGCACGCAGCTGGCGCACCACCATCCTCGCGTCGATCCCGTCAAAGCCGGTGACGAGCTTGACCGCCACCACGGCGTTCTGCAGCAGCTCCAGGTCGCTCTTGAAGTCCCGGCCGGCGACGACCCGGTCGGCGGTTCCGCCGAAGGTGTCCTCGACCAGGCGGCCGACGGACGTGACACTGACTGCGGGAAGCACCTCGACTGCGGCTTCCAGCCCTGCCAACCGCTCGCCCAATGTCGTGGGGTCCGCCGTCGGCGAGGAGAAGTGGCGTGCGAGAAACTCTCTGGCGATCGCCCGTACCCGCTCGGCGACCGGACGTTCCCTATCAGCCCCATCGCTGCTGTTCACGGCCTGCTCCAGCGCCACCTGGAAGTCAGCTCCGTTCGTGGTGTCGATCGCGTCGGTTCGTGCCGGCACCGCGAAGTCGTGCTCGATGTAGCGAAACATGTCGGCCATCGGTCACCTCCCCTAAACCGCGGCACCCTGAGATGCGGCGCTTCCGGTATCGGCTGAACAGTCCCGAATGAGGGACGCTACTGTGTGCCGAGGCTGTCAGCTAGTGCCGTGACCGGCAATGTTTGCCCCGTGAGGAGCGTCGTCCGGTGCGTGCGGTCGCAAGGCGGCCGGGAGTCCTTGGATGGGGTCTCCCCTGCTCGAACGGAGTTGAGAGCTTGGGGATGGAGCTACCAGGGCTTTTGGGGCTCTCCTGCCGTATGTGTGGGTCATTGGGTTGCGAGTTGACGGCCGGGGAGGGTGGGTTTGTCTCCTGCGAGCGTGAGCATGACGAGGGCGA
>NZ_JBICXB010000067.1:0-22135 GCF_043200055.1 Streptomyces sp. NPDC048496
AGAACGACGAGGCTCGGGTCGGCTAATCGCTGCTTCTTCTCCCGCAGCTGCCACCGCAGAAGATCGTGGATGGTCTGGTCGTTACCGTCGTCGCGCCACTTGTAGAAGTAGTACTTCACCGCACCGGCGGGCGGCAGATCGTGGGGTAACAGGTCCCACTGGCAGCCGGTGCGGTTCTGGTACAGGATCGCGTTCACGATCTCCCGCATCGCGTATCTGCCCTGGTGGCCACTGACCGACGGGTGCCCGGCCTTCCAGGCGCCGATCACGGGCTCGATCAACACCCACTGCTCGTCGGAGACATCACTCGAGTACGGCTTGCGATCACCCATCCCGCCACCCAAGCGAATCCCGAACGCTTGACCGGCCGTGATGCCCCAACGTCACCCCATCGAGCGATGGCAAATCGGTCATTACGTCACGTACTGCACTCTTAGAACGAATTTCCCGCCGAATTCTGAACCGGACCGCCTTGCCCGCCGACTGCTTCTCTGCACCCGCGTGTGCGAACCGGGCATGGGCCACCTGAGACTTGGCGGCGGCTGTTCGCCAGACCGCCCTATGCCGGTCGGCGCGCGCGGCCGAAGGCGTAACTGGCAAGGCCCGGCTGGGTGGCCGCGTCTTGAAAGTGCGATGGAGTCATGTGCTGGTCGACAGCCCCTTACAAGGTCAGCATCGGCAGGATGGGGTGGTCGAAGCCAGGTGCGCTGCGTTGCGCGGTCGTAGGTCTCGGCTGCTCCCACCCGAACGGGTGAAGGTGCCGTTGTTGCCGCCACTACCTGTCCCACCGCAAGACGACGACGGCCGCCGGACCGCGCGGTTCCGTACCCACGCGTCGGTGAACCGGTCTTCGCCCTGACTCGGCGTCGTCAGTAACGTGGTGCTACAGACCGTCTGATTTCAGTCATTCTCGCCAACTCTGCCTTTCTGTGCCGGTATCTCTGAAACCGTTCCTGCTTGCAGTGGGTGATCGCTTAGTTACTTAGTGGATCTTAGATGGGGGCGAGGGCCGTGTTGGAACAGGCGCAGCTGGTGGGAATGGCGGGGGCGGCCGCAGCTGCATTGGTTGCGGAGATGACCAAGGAGAGCTGGGCTTCGATGCGCTCTCTGGCCGCTCGGTTCTTCCGGCGTGGTGGCCAGGAGGAGGAAGAACGCCAGCTCGCCCGGCTGGACGCCGATCAGGTGCAGGCGGCCACGCTGGATCAAGCGGCCCTGCGGGAGAGATGGAACCGGCGGCTGCTGACCCTGGTGGAAGACTTCCCCGAAGCAGCCGACGACCTCGCGGCCCTGGCGCGCCGCGAGCCGGAGGAGCAGCAGGGTGGGGTGAACCAGAGCGCACAGAACAACACCGGTTCGGTCATCCAGATCGGCAGGGACAACTCCGGCGGTCTGAACACGGAGCGAAGGTGACCACGCCGGACGGGCAGGGCCTGCCCCAGCCTCGCACCAGCCCGCCGCCTTTCGGGCAGTCCGCCGTCGGCAACGCCGGCCCTACCGTCCAGGTCGGCGGTTCCAATACGGGCAACATCAACATCACGGGCCGACCCAAACTACCGGTCATTGCCATTCCGCGAGGTGACCGGGAGGCGGCCCTGGAACCGCTCTGGGCACACACTCCCACCCCGCAGCAGGCCGCGAATCTCCTTGCTGCACACGGCCTCGCCGTCATCGTGGGAGAACGCGGCACGGGACGGCGTATCTCGGCAGTCCGCGCCCTGCACACCCACCTTTCCACCCCCGCAGGACCTCCCCAGCTCTACGATCTCGCAGCCGACTGGGAGGACGACGAAGTCCCGGAACCGGAAGTTCTGCCCGAGCCGATCGCCGGGCACGGCTACCTGATCGATGGGTCCTCGCGCCTGATGTCCGAGAACGCCGCCCGCGCTCTGATGACCTGGGCGGAAAGACTCCACGCAGGCGGCAGCTGCCTGGTCGTCACCGGCAACCAGCGGGACTGGCGAGGAGACAGCCGCTTCGAGATCGGAGCAGTACGCCCCGACGCAGTCCAGGTCGCCCGCAACCACCTCGCTCACGCCGGCAGCCACGCGCAGGCGGGGTGGCTGCAACAAGATGCCCAGCGCGCTGTGTCACGCGGCCTGCTCCGCCAGGCCGCCCCCGACCGGACCGTCGGCATCCTGTCCGACCTCCTCACCCGCAGTGTCAGCCCCTTCGACGCTGTCGCGATCGCCGGACGCCTGCGCAACATCGACCCCGATCGACTGGCCCTTGCTGCCGAACGCAGAGAGAACCCACCCGGTTCGCCGGAGTACGAGCAGGGGGTCAGGGAGCTGCGGCGCATCCGGGAGGAGGTCCTGCTATGGACCAACTTCCTGGAGGAGACGCTCGCCGGCACGGGCACCCGCGGCCAGGACCGGATGATGCTGCTTGCCGCCGCCTACCTCGAAGGCGCCCCCCTCGAACTGTGCATCAAGGCGGCCACCGCGTTCGGCTCCCGCGACGAGGCACTCGCACGCCGCTACCGGGAAGGCCGCAGCCCCCGGCGCCGGCTGGCTGACGTCGGTGTCGACACTACCAACGACACAGCTGCCTTTCACAGCCGCCCAGGCCTCGCCCTCTCCGCCATCCGTATGGACTGGCACCACTGGGCCAACGAACGAAAAGAAACCAGGGAGTGGCTCGCCCGTATCACGGCCCCCGGCGGCGTCGCCGAGGACTGGGCCGAGCAGATCGGATCCCGGCTGCTGGAGCTGTCCGTCACCGAGGTGGAAACCCCCTTCTTCACCATCCTCGACACCTGGACCACCACCTCCCCCGACGAACAGCGCCTCCGCACCGTCACCGCACTTATCACCCGAGCTGCGGAAACCGAAGAACTCGCGCGAGCTGTTCACAAACAACTGCTGGACTGGGCGACGAAGGGCCACGCGCATCGGCGGATGGTCGTAGCCTGGGCCTGCAGCGGCCGCTACGGCATGCGATGGCCGCACATGGCGCTCGTTCGGCTACGCCACATCCTGGCCATCGACGACGAAGCAACCCGCATCGCAGCGACCGCCCTGACAGCCCATGCGGCCGCGAATGCCGACGGGTTGCGACGAGTCGTCGAGACGGTCGAGACCTGGTTCGAGAAGTACCCGACTCATCTCGCCGGCTCCCGGGCTTTCCTAGCACTCACCGATCCCGCACACAGCGTCGTCCTGGACACCCTGATGAGCGCGGCACAGGCTGCCCCGGCCATCCGGGACTTCTTGATCAACGGCTGGATGCAGACACTGCGACAGCCAGACGTGCGCGACTACGCTCACCAGGTTCTCCTCGGCTGGGCCCGAGCCGCCCACGAAGGCCGGCTGAACCGCACCGCCACCTTCGGCATCCTCACCGACGTTCGCAACGCCCACACCCCCCTCGACGCCATGTCCCGCTTCCTATATGGCAGCCCGGACCAAGACGACCACGCTCTGATCGAAGCGCGTTTCGCCCTGGCCAACCTCCGGGCCTGCAACCACACCCAGTGCTCCGAACCCCACTGCCCACTCAGGGAAGCTGTTGGCCCTCTCCCGGACACCAACACTGCCGGAGGCACAGGTGGACCCCCATCGTGACGCCTGCGCAGCACACCAGCGCATCAAGTTTCCGCTGAGCCGGTGGCTGCTGGCACCACTGACCACACGGCGCGCCCGGCGTCTGGCAGCGGCGTACGGGCCCGGCATGGACGCCCGCACCGTCTGGGTGCTGGCCCGGACAACTACTCATCCCGAAGAGATCTCCTTCGCCATGAACCACCTGAGGCAAGACAAAGAAGACGATTCGTAGCCGATGAACCTCCGGCCGCTCGCCACCAGTTCGTCGGACTCGGAGATGCCCTACGACCGGTAGCTCGTACAGGAGGCGGCGGGACCAGGTGGACCATACTGCCAGGTCTCGCCTCTTGTTCCCGCTGCTCACCAGCTTCTCGGACGCGGTCGGGTCACGCTGGGAGACGTGACCAGCGACCGTCGTGCACTGCCCCCATCTCGGGCAAGCCACGCCGTCGATGCAGTAGAGGTCACCAGCTTCACAATTCACTCGTTTCTGGCCAGGACGGTCGCCTAGAGTTCGACCGCTACACCTGGAGTCAGGAGTCGAGATGGATGCTCAGCCAGCAGTTCTCAGCGCGGTGAACAGCGGAGTCGACTCCTGCGGACCACTGCACAAGGCCGGGCGGGCCCTGCGCGCTGGCTGGTCGCACACGAACCCGGGCGAGGAGGAGCACGAGCACTTCGCAGCCCTGTGGGCGGCCATGGAGTTCCGGCTGCAGGACGGCACCTGGGACGTTGTCCTCGGACCGTTCCGCAGCACCGACCACAACGGTGACCTGGTTCCGAGGGCCGTGAAAGATATGGCGCCCGCGGTCTTCGAGGCCTGGGCTGCCTACGCGGAGACGACCCACCCCCTGGTCCGGGCCCGGCTTCACCACCTGCTCTGGGAGGCCCGACACGGAACACGGCCCATCGAGCACCTCCGCTCCGCGGTGCACAGCTACCGAGCTGGTGCCCGCACGTTGCTGACGAAGGCCGAGGACCACCTGGAGGCACTCGTCCACCCTCCGGAGCCGGGCAGGGAGGCAACCATCGAAGTCGAGGTGGCCCGACTTCGTGCAGCGAAAGCCCTGGTGCTCGCCTACGGCCTGGCGGCCGCCACGCGGCAGCCGGAGCGTACTGACATTGTCGGTGAGATGATCGCCCTGGGCCAGGCCGCGCTCGCCTGGAAGCCCCCGTCGCCGGGCGTGCTCGGCCGCATGACCGCCCCGCTCGTGGCCAGCACGCACGACAAGTCCGCCGTGCGCCCCCTGCTCGAACGTGCGGTCGACGAGTACTGCGGAGAGGGCCAGTTCCACTACCGGGTGGATTTCTTCGAAGAGCTCCGCTGCGTGGTGGGCGCCGACGAGCATCGCGACGTGGACGAGCAGATCCATCGAGCCCGTATGGAACTGGCCGACAGCAGCACCGGGTTGCGGAAACTCCTCGCCCTGGAAGACGCTGCTCGACATGCCCGCGACAGCGGGCTGACCGACGCCCTTGACGAGGTGCGCCGAACGCAGCAGAAGATCGGCCGGGACGAACTTTCCATGGATACCATCCGCACCCCGGTCCCCCTGCCGGTGGGCTACCTGGAGGCAGCGAGCGTGGCCATCGACGCCGCCGACAGCATGGAGCACGCACTTCACTTCATCGCCACCACTCCTCCCACGATGAGTGACTCCGCGGCCCTGCCGTCCGGGCTGCTGTCCCTGCCGACGGTGTACATCAACCCCAACGGCCCCGTCGTGACGCGCACCGTCGAGAGCGACAACACCGGAGGAGAGGGCTTCCTCTTTCGGCAGCACGTCTTCGCCCTCGACATGCACGGCCTGGTCGTCGAAGCCCAGCTGGACCGAGTCCGCGATCGGTTCCGCCCGACGGCGGAGGACCTCGTGCCGTTCTTTGCCAGCCCAGGGCATGCTCCGGAGACTCGGATGCGCGGTCTCGTCCGCGCCTTCGAGGCGTTCTGGGAGGGTGATGTCGACACGGCCCTGGCCCTGGCGCTGCCGCGCCTCGAAGGCACGCTGCGCCGCCGACTCCAGGCAGCTGACATCGGCGTGATCACGCACGCGAAAGGGGAGACCATCGGACAGGTCCAGCAGCTTGGCTCCCTCCTCGACAAGCTGGATGAACTCGGCTTCCCCGAGCCGTGGCCCCTCGTCCTTCGGACAGTGCTGGGTAACGCCGAGGGGCAGATGAACCTCCGCAACAACGTCCTGCACGACCTGGTCGACACGCCTTCCCGGCACCGGGCAGCGCTCGTGCTCCAGGTCGCCCTGGCTGTGCTCTTCCTCGGGGACGAGCCACCTGCCCGGACGGGGCCTGCCGACAGCGGCACGCGGACGTCGTTGCCGTGGAACGCCGCCGCCGATCAGCACCTGCCGTTCCCCGTGCCCGACCCCCGGGCCCATCACTTCGTCACCCAGTACGCCGACATGCACGACGTCGTCGCCGGCTTGACGGTGCCCTCCGGTATCCCGCAGTCCGCGGCAACGGTGCTGCGCTCCTCCCGCGAGCTCCTGCGCCACTCCTACTTCTGCTACGAGTTCTCCACCGTGGCCCTCCTGCACGCCCTGATCGCGATGGAGATCGTCCTCCGGGCCAGGATCCCTGACTCCGGCACGAAGCCGCTCCACGCCCTCATCAAGCAGGGCAAGGAGAGTGGCCTCCTGACCGAGCGGCAGGCGGAGTTCCTCCACGTGGGGCGCAAGCTCCGCAACCGCATCGCCCACGGTCAGAGGGCTCATTCCGTCATGCCCCCACGCTGGGGGGCCGGGATGCTCACTACGTCCTTCACCTTGATCAGCGAGGTATGGGCGGCCCAGCCGACGCCACCGGCCACAACTGACACAGATGAGGGCACAGGTATCTGAGATGAACGAGTTCGTCGCGGGGCCTGGTTCCTCCGGCGGGGCGCCGTCCGTGGTGGGGCAGCGCCTGCACGCCGTTCTGGATGGGGAGCGGGTGGTGGAAGACCTGCGCCGCTACTTCGGGATCGGCTTGCCCCCGGGCGCCGGCGTGTTCACGGGGGGCCGGTTCGAGCACTTGGCGGGCGGGGGTGACCGTAGGCAGGTCGTGGACCGGTTCACCGCAGAGGATCTGGTGGCGGTGCAGACCCTGTCGGTGACCGTCCCCGCACCCGTCGCCCTTGACCTGCTGGAAGGCCCGCTGGGCACCCAACTGTCCGAACTGCTGCGAGGCATCCCTTCCGACACCGATCTGTCCGACGCCGATGCCTCGATCGTCGCGGACGGCTCGCCGGCGTACCGGGCCTGGTGCTTGCTGGAGAACCAGTACAAGGTTGGGTGGGTGATCGCGGGGAAGCTCTTGGCCCGTAAGCGGCCGCGGCTGCTGCCGGTCTATGACCGGGTCGTGCGCTGTGCACTCGGCCACCCGCCGTCGTTCTGGACCGATCTGCGCACCGCCTTGCGCGAGGACGACGCGGCTCTGCACCACCGGCTCCTCGGCCTCCGGCAGACTGCGGGCCTGCCCGAGACGGTCAGCGCGCTACGGGTCGCCGATGTCGCGGCATGGATGGCCCACCCCGCCCCGGGCCACCGCTGTCCCTGAGGACCCGCCGCAGGGACGGCCAAATGCTGACGTTTGGAGGGGGCTTGTTGGTGCGTGGGGTGCTGACTGGCCTGGTATGTTGCGATTTTGGCTCCCACTCCTATGCCGACATCGTCCGCGACCGAGTCACCGCCGACCCCGCGACGCAGTACTCCTGGGTGGTCGGCGACTTCGACGGCGGAGGGACGCCCGCTTGAGCCCTCAAATACGTCTCGAAGTCGGGTTCCCAGTCAGGGTCGGGCTCTTCCGAGCCGTTGTGTATCTGGCCTTTGATTCCCGCGAGGTCGAGTTCCCACCTTGTGAGTGTGAGACCGCACAGGCGGCACCCGAAGTGCCGGGGGAGGAACCAGATTGCACCGTACTCGCCGGACCTATCCCGGCCGCTTGTGAAGCCGGTGTGTCCGCACGCGTGGCATCCCGCGGGAACGGCGATGGGCCACAGAGCAGCCATCGGCAATGCGGAAAGACTGCTGACGAGTTCGGCGATCTCGGTTTCGGACAGGCGCCGGGTGGTCTTGGTGAAGCGCTCGCGGGTCTGCCGGAGTTTCGCGTGGTACCGGATCTCCATCTCGGTGGTGCACCACGTGCCGATTTCGAGCCGGACCAGGCGCGAGCTGGCCAGAGACTTCGATCTCTCTCACCACCTCGGCTACCCGGACCGCTTCATGGCTCTGCTGGGCCAACTATGTCACCTGGACAACGACCCGCTGAGCGGGTGGCTCACCTCTGCCAATAGCCTTCGCGACCAGATCAACCGCCACGTCATCAGGTTTCCGGGTGACTGGTCAACCGAGGAGCTCTTCGAGCAGCTCGGTGCCTTCGAGGCCCCTCACCCTCGCTTCGGAGCCTTCGTCGAGGGTCTGGCTTCCGCCAGCGTCCTACCCGACGAGCAGGCACAACGCCGCTTCGTCGAACTCGCCAACCGGCATTTGCAACCCGTCGGCGCCGCGCTGGCCCAAGACGGGGAAACAGACCGCTACCCCCGGTTCCACCTGGTCCCGTACGGCCGCGGCACAGCGCGCCGACCACGCAACCTCATCTTCGCCACTCTGGGCAAGCCTGACATCCGCTTCACCAGTGCCCTCGACAACGACATCGAGGTCGCCGAACGCGCCGACGAAGTGCTGGTCTACGACCGCTCCGTGGCAAAGAGGGACTCCTCTGGCGACACTTCCTGTCCTGGTGGCAGGAGACCCGGGACATCACTGATCAGGAGCAGGCAGCGCGGGCCCTCTACAGCCGTATGGAGGCTTCGCTGTCACCGAAATCCCCAGGACAGAAGAACCTGTTCTGGTACTACCACCACGCCAACCGAAACCACTTGAACAACGTTCCCGCCCTCTTGCCGGAGATATGGATGCACTGGGATCCCAAGACCCTTCGCGAACGCGGCGTGCATGCCATGCAGAACCTCCGGATGGACTTCCTCATGCTGCTTCCGGGAAACCGGCGCGTGGTATTGGAAGTCGACGGCATGCAGCACTACATCCGCAACGAAGGAACCGAACCCGACAGCATGAAATACGCCGCGACCATGGCTGACGACCGCGACCTGAAGTTCGGCGGCTACGAGGTCTTCCGGTTCAGCCACGACGAACTCCGCGACCGCGCCCAGCCCCTGCTCGCCGGCTTCTTCGACACGCTCCTCGACCACCCGCCCATCACTCCCCCGTGACCCGACGCGGCGGGCGGAACGCTGTGGCGCCGGTCAGGCGCGCTGCCTGACCACACACGAGTGCCGACGGTTCGCCGACGGCCCCCGGGGCGCCCTTGTGCCTCAAGGCGCCGCCGTAGCTCCTATGCCCTGGTGAGGATAACCCTGATCTGGACGGTGTCACGGGCGTGGAGTGGATGGGCCCCGTTTTCGTGCCCGGTCAGGGAGTCCGGGTCGGTGTGCAGCCGGGCGTGGACGGTGGGGGCGGATTGGTCGTCGAGGACGATGGCCAGGGGGCTGGCGGTCTCCCGGGCGATCCAGCCGAGCAGGCGTCCGTCGTGTTCGACGCGGATGGCGTTGGGGTCGGCCGTGTTGCTGCGGTCGCGGACGAGGTTGAGGACTGTGCCGGGGACCAGATGGGCGAGGTGGGTGTGACTGGCGGCGTGGCGGATGCCGCGCAGCGGGGTGGTGAGCGTTCCGGTGCCGCGCAGAATGACGGTGCGGGCGGCTTGGGGACTGCGGCGTTCGGCGCTGCGAATGAGGAGGGCCGCAGTGTCGGGGTCGGTGAGGGTGGTGAGTTCGGGGGCGGTGAGCTGGCTGATCCAGTCGAGGAATTGGCCGAGGGTTGGCGCCGGGTCGGGGAAGTGGCTGGCGAGCGCGGTAGCGGCGGTGCGGTCATTGACCCCGATGCTGGCCGCGTAACAGGCTGCGGGGGTGGCGACGCCGTACTTGATCATGGCGGGGAGAGCGGCGAGGTGTCCTTCGGCCGGGGTGCCGCGCTTGAGTTCGAGGAGCTGGAGGACGGCGGAGACGGCCCAAGCGAGGTCGTGAGCGACTACCTGGTCGAGGACGGTGGTGGTGGCGGTGACGTCGGCGGTGCCCAGAGCTGTGTGGTGGGCGCTGTGGAGGTCGGTGATGGGAAGGGCGTTGACCCAGTCGTCGGCCAGCGGGGCGATCGCTGACGGGGGGACCTTCTTGCGGGCGGCGCCGCGCAGGAGCTCGGTGATGTGCGTGGCCGCGTTCAGCACGAGGCCGCGCAGGTCGTTCCAGTGGTCGGGGTCGAGGAGTTCGGGTTGCTGGATGAGAGTGGCGGTGATCTCCTCGGCGGCGTTGAGTGCTTCGATGCCGCCCTGGACACTGAGGCCGGTGCGGACGATCGCGGCGCGGGAGGGGCGGTCGGGTATCTGGCGGGCTATGGCGGTGATCCGGCGGGCGGAGAAGCGGGCCAGGGGCTCGAGCTGCCACTGCCGGACGCCGAGCTGATGGCCGCCGAGGGTGTCCTGGAGGACGACGAGGGCGAGGCGTTCGAGGAGTTCCTGGTCGGGGGTGTCGACCGCTTCCTCGGCCAGCAGGGTGAGGAGCTGGACGTCCAGCCCGCGGGCCCAGTCGGCCAGAGCGGGGTCGTCGGGGTCGTCCAGGACGAGATCGTGGAGGTCCTGCCCGGCCTGGGGCGGATGCCCGAGGCGGGCGGTCGTCAACTGGAGGTAGAGGCTGGCGAGGGCCGAGACGACCGGCTCGACCTTGCCGCGGTCGAGGTAGGTGCGGCGCAGCCGCGCGGCGCTGGTCGGGTCCTTGGCGATGAGGACGACGTGGCCTTCGGTTTCGTGGAACGCGCGGCCAGCGCGCCCAGCGGTGTTCCAGAAGTCCCGGACAGAGATTGCCTCGCCCTGATTGCGCCAGACGTCAGGCACGAGGACGGTTTTGACGGGGAGGTTCATGCCCTGGGAGAGGGTGCTGGTCGCACACAGGACCCGCAGGGTGCCGTCGCGGTAGGCGCGTTCGAGGTGGGTGCGCACGGCCTGGGGGACCTCGCCGTGGTGATAAGCACAGCCGTGCAGGACCATGTCGGTCAGCTCGTGGCCGTAGCCGGTGTGGCGGGCGATCTCGGCGGCGAGCCGGAGCCGCCGGCCTGGGAGGGTGCTGAGGTCCGCCGGGCTGGCCGATTGCGAGCCGAGCCCGGGGGTTCCGGGGACGGTGAGGGCTTTCACGAGGGCCTTCGCGGCGGCACTCGCCTTGATCGGAGTGGGTGAGGAGATCAGGACGGGGCCGAGGCGGTCGAAGTGGAGGGCCAGGGCGGCGGCGACGTCCTTGGGGGCCTCCGGGAAGAGCCGAGTGCGTTTGCGGTGACGGGTCAGGACCCGGGGCAGGAAGAACTCGTCCCGTTGGCTGTTGCGGTAGTCGATGGTGCCGCTTTGCCCGTCGGTTTCCCGACCCCGCCAGGAGAAGATCCCGGTTCGCAGGCGGGAGGGCGACCAGTCGATGCTGGCGTGGTTGCGGCCTTGGGCACGGGGGTCGAGCCAGCGGGCGAGGTCGGCGCCGTTGGGCAGGACCGCGGAGAGAAGGAGAAGCCGGGCGCTCGGGGTGGAGAGGCGGATGCGGGTCAGGAGCATCTCCAGGCGCAGTCCGCGGTCCGAGCGGTCCAGGAGATGGGCCTCGTCGACCAAGACCAGGGCCAGGCGGGCGGCGAGTTCTGGCAGGTTCCGCAGGAGCAGGTCGAGCTTCTCGCTGGTGACCACGAGGACGTCGGTGAAGTCGAGCAGCTGGGACTCGTAGCGGACGTGCTCGGAGCCGCCGAAGAGGGAGGACACCCGGTGGCCGGCGAGTTCGAGGGTCTCGGAGAGCTGCTGTTCGACCTGGGCGGCCAGGGCCCGGGTCGGGACGACGTAGACCGCGAGCGGCGCGGGCGCCCACCAGTTCCTCTCCGGGTCGGCCGGACGGTGTGCGAGAGCGTGGAGGATGGCCCACTCGGCGATGTGGGTCTTGCCCGCCGAGGTCGGCATTGTGACGATCATGCTGCCGGCGTCCCGGTCGACGAGCCCGGCGTCCAGCGCGGTGCGCTGAGAGGGCCACACCTGGGTCATCGGCCGTCCGGCAACGACGAGTGCCTTGAGGTAGCGCTCCCACTCCGGGCCCCAGGTCGAGGCGCGGCGCAGCAGCAGCCAGGGGGAGGTGGCGACGATGTCCTCGACGACGTGGGCCAGGGAATCGACCAGGGTCCACGTGTCCGCGACCGAGGCGTCCAGAAGGATGGAAGCGGCCTTGCGTAGGTCGGCGACCGCGGCCTTCCCGGCCGAACGGTCACCCAGCCGCCATAGCGCGGCCATCGAGCGCGCGGCACGCCCGGCGAGCCCATAGGCGGCCAGAACCGCCGCGTCCGCCTGATCGGCGCGCCCCTCCGCCGCCTCGTCGACCAGCCGGTGCCCGAGCACCACGAGTTCTTCCCGGGCCTGCTCACCCAGACGGGCCGCCTCGTAGATGTCCCGCCGCAGGAGAGCCCCGGTCACCTCGGCGATCCGATACGGGGCCGCGGTCGTCGGGGATTCGACGACCTGCCCCTCCCCTCGGGCGAAATGGGCGCGGACCTCGTGGAGGTAGCCGGTGGCCAGGGCATGGGAGTTGGCCTGGTAGCCAGCCAGGCTCCACATCGAAGCGGCGATGGCGAGCAGTTCGGTCCGGCGCGGGTCGCCTGGCTCGTGGCGTTCGGCGAGATCCGCGTACGCCTCGGCTATCTCCGGGAGCGGCCCCGGGTCAGCGCGCCGCTCCCGGGGGGTGCGGGTCAGCTGTCCGAGGCGGGCCAGGGTCAGACCGCGGCGCAAGCCGGCGGAACTGTAGGTGTAGACGGCGGCCGGGCCCTCGGTGCTGATCTGATCACCCAGCACATGGGAGCGCAGTTGGGCCCGCAGCAGCGGTGCGGCCTCACCATCGGCGAGAGCGTCTTCGCCGAGACGGCGCACCTTGCCGTTGTAGTCCTTCACCGCCCCGCCTCCTTGCTGTTCTTGCCGGCGAGGGAGGACCCGGTCTCGGCCACCTTGTAGACACGGGCGACGAAGTCCTGCAGACCGGGAATCTTGACCACGGTCAGCTCGGTGCGCTGCTGGACGACCCCGGCGAGCAGGGTGACGACATCGTCCTTCCAGGTCTTGGTGTCGTGGACGAAGACCATGTGCCGCTCGACCACCCGATGCCCGGGTCGGCGCAGCAGACCGGCCAGGTGGCCGGCGAGGAACTGGGGGCCGGCCTCGGAGCACCGGGCCATCGCGAAGTGGATGCTCTCGTCCAGGCGGTCCATGACCTTCTCCAGGCTCGCGTACGCCTCTTGCCCCAGCGCCTTCTTCCGCGTCGCGCGGGTCTTGACCTCGGGCACGGCGATCACGGGCGGGTCCTCACGGAACCGGAAGGCCAACACGTCCGTCCCCTGGACGGCCTGCCCGGCGGTCTGCTTCCACCGGAGCTTCAGGATGGGGACGCACCAGCGGCGCACCCGCCGGTACAGGGCACCGGTCACGATCTCCCCGAAGTCACCATGTCGCACACGAGTCGTGGCGGGGAACTTGTTGGTCCGCACGTAGGTGGCGACTTCCGGGGCTCCGAGATCGTCGAAGACCAGCGCGAGCTCATCCGGCCTGATGTAATTGCGGGCGACCTCGCGGCCCAGACAGTCCAGCAACTCGTTCTCGCTGAGCCGCCCGGAGTCCACGAGCGCCTCATAACTGAGGTCCCCGCCCGGCTGCTGGACCTGCTCACTGTGCAACCACCTGTCGAACACGTACGCCCCCCTGATTCGCGCCCTCCCGGGCAGGCATTCTCTCCCGGGCCCGGATCGCCTGGAGACCAAACCGGCTCCTGCGGGTCACACCCTCCTGCCTCCCACCGTGATCACGAGGACGAACCCGGCATGAACCCCTGCGGCAACGCGCACACCCTCGTCCAGGCCCGCCGTCGCGACAGCCTCGACAAACGCCACCGCGCCCTCTCCGCCCTCACCACTCTGGAACAACAGGGCAAAAAGATCACACACACCGCGGTCGCCCGCACCGCCGGCGTCTCCACCTGGCTCACCTACACCGAAGGCATCCGCGAACACATCGAAGCCGTCCAGCAGCGCCAGCAGCCCAAGGTCACCCGACCCGCAGACACCCGAACCCCCAAAGCGACGCTGCGCACGGAACTCGAAGTGGCCCGGCAGGAGGTCCGAGACCTCCGGGAAGAGAGGGAGCGGATGCGGCAAGCCCTCCGGCATCAGCTCGGACAGCAGCTCGACGCCCTCGGCACCAAGGACCTGACCGAACGCGTCGACCACCTCACCCGAGACAAACAGCGGCTCCAAGACATACTCCGCCAGGCAACCGAAGACAACCACGCACTCCACAGCCGAGTGACGAGCCTTGAGGCGGACCTGGGCGCGGCACGCACCAGCCTCCGACGCATGATCCGAGAAGAGAACGGAAGCCCTTGAAGGACCGGGTGCCTCGCGCCATGGACGGTCCGCCCTGTGGGATTGCAGTGCGGCACTCTATGGGGCGCCCCAGTCGATGCTCACAACAGTGTGCACGTTCGAGTACCCGCAGCCTGTTTCGAGGAAGGGCGAGCGAGGAGGGCGGGCCCCGATCGATTCGAGGGCCCGCCCGTACCCGATCCGGCCAGTCAGACCTTTAGGATCAGTGCTTCCACCTGTTCGAGCGTTGTCACGCTGGCCTGTGCCGTGGCCCGGGCCTTTGACAGCTTCTCCATCCACTCGATCCGCTGCTCGGCCGGGAGCGGGTCCTCCCCGAGCTGGACGCGTAGGCGGTGCGCCTCTTCGAAGTCCGTCATCAGGGTGTAGGCGGCGTCCACCGCCTTCTGGTAGCTCCCCTCGACAAGTTCGACCCGTGCGGGCAGCTCCCGGCGCAGGGCGGCCAGGCGGTCGCGCGGGTCGGCAGCCGCCTCGCCGTGCGCGGTGGTCGGGGCACCGGCGTCCGCCGTGTTCCCGGCGGCCGCGGAGGCGTTGATGGAGGTTACGGATGTGGTCGGCGCCGGGGCGCCGAGGTCCACGGGGAACAGCTCGTCGAACCACGCCTTGTCGGCGACGTAACGGGTGGGCCGGCCCTCGGTGTCCGGAACGACCACCATCCCCTCGGTGATCGCCGTCCGGTCCGCCTCGGCCCAGTGCTGCTCGCCGTAGCAGATCAGGGTCGTACCGTCGTCCGGCTTGGGAGGCCGGGGCGCGTCCGGGTGCTCCAGAACGGCCTTTGCGAACGCGAGGAGAAGGGCCCGGCTGACGCCCGGCGCGCCCCTCGTGTAGGCCAGTGTCAGGGCGGCGAGGGCGCTCTTGGGTGTGCGGCGCACGCCCTTGCGGCCGGTGCCCGCCTCGCTGCCCTGCCCCGCGGTGATGAACGGCTGCGGAGCATGGATCAGGGCCGGTGCCATCCGCTGAACCAGGGCGGACCAGGCGGCTGCGTCACCGGCCTCCGCTCCGAGGAGCAGCTCTGTGAGCGGCCTCGGATCCTGTCCGGCACCATCCTTGGTCTCCGCGGTGCCGAAGAGACCGAGGGCGGAGAGGATGTTGCCCCGGTGTACGAACAACTGCGCGACGGCGGCGGACCACAGGCGCGTACGCGCCTCGGCCGTCTTCGCCCGGATCTGGCTCCACGCCGGCTCCTGCAGCGTCCCTCTGACGACCGGCCAGAACCGCCCGGTGTCGCGGACGGTGCGCCCGTTCGTCTTCTGCGGAGTCTCGGGCGGGATACCGGGAAACACCAGCGCGGTGATGGCACGCACCGCGACGTCGCGCAGCATGACCGGAGAAACGTCGGCGCCCGCGGGCACGAGCGGCTCCAGCGGATCGAGCGGCCCATTGACCGTCAGCGCGTCACGCACCCCCGTCAGATCGAGGAGGTCTGCGGCGCGCGCGTCGGGGAACGCATCGGCGAGCGCGTCCGCGAGGATCGACTCCCTGGCGTAGGCGTCGACGAGCGTTGCGAACAGGGCGACCAGCCGCGCGTCCTCGTCGTAGGGCTGAATGCCGCGCAGGTGATCGTCGACGTTCAAGGCCCGCAGGACATGCTCCAGGGCGTCGGGCTTGGTGCAGCCGATCACGATTTCCGCGGATACCGTGGCGATCTTCGCCGCCCTGAGCGACGGGTCGGTCGCCTCGGTTTCCGGCTTCGCACCATCCCTGTTGAGCTGGGCGGAGAGTCGGTTCAGGACCTCCCGCTGACTCAGCAGCAGCGGCTCGGGGCCGTCCTTCTTATCCTTCGGCATGGGCACGAGGGACTGGGGCATCCCGGTGACCAAGTGCTCCGGCCGCACCCGGAATACGCTGAGACGGGCCAGCGCACGGTTGTTCCCGGTCACGGCGACCATCCGCCACAGCTTCGACACCGTGCCGTCGGCGTGGGAGATCTGCCACTGCTGCAGGACATTCATGCCCTTGGAGAGCTGGCCTCCGGCCACGAGGGACTCAGCCAGGTCGTACCCGCGGGTCTTCCCGGCGCGCTCCAGGTTGTCGGCGGCGTACCGCTGCATGTGGACTGCCACTGCGTAGGGCTGCTCTGCGAGGGTGAGCGCCGCCATCGGATGCCCGTCCTCCTGGGCGGCGCGGACCACCGGGCGCGGCCGCCGGTGGCCAAGAGCGGAAAGGAGCGCATGCCGCTCGGATTCGAGCTCGTGCACGCGGCGGATAGCGTCCTGATGCTTCTGCGTAGCGGCCGCCAGCGCCTGCGGCGCGTACGTGTCGTCCCCCGGCGCCCGGCGCAGCGCCTCTCGCTCTTTCTCGGCGGACTTCGCGCTCTTCGTGGCGTCCTGGAGCGCCAGCTCGGCGGCGACGAGGTCCTTGACGCGCCGGCTGGCCTCCGGGGCGGGCGACGACCAGTAGACGGCGGTGCGGTCGTTGAGATCCCACGGGACCACCGCGGCCCCGTGTACGTCGCAGGTCAACAGGAGCACCTGCTCGTCGCCGGCCTTCGCGGGCCTGCAGACGGTGGGCTTGAGAACCCTCCTGCCGCGCTGGGTGGCAATCAGGGCTTTGATCTCGGTGTCTGGCAGCGCCGCGGCCAGGCCCTCGAGGATCGCCTCCCTCGGCGGCGGCACGACACCGTGATCCGCGCAGGTGTTCTCGATTGCGTCCGCAAGGCGATCACCCCAAGCGGTGGTGCCGATCTGCGGGTAGATGTCGTCGGACCGATTTACGGCCATGGTGTCGTCCTTCCACCCGGGGCGTCCCGGGCGAGCACAGAAACTCCCGACCGTCGGGAGCGTGTCACGCGCCCGAGTGCAGAAGCCTCGTGCCAGCGAGGAGTCGGGGCCGACACCATGAGGGTGTGCGGCGGTCCTCGCCCCGTACGGTCCACCGGCCAGCGTCCGAAGAACGATCAGCCCCAACAGCGCCTCAGTGGCGCCTGGACCGCTCGCAGCTTGCTCCTGCTCCGCCGGAGGCGGCATGAGGCGAACGCCGGTGATGAGCCACCGACGTGCACCACGGAATCTGCCACCGTCCGTGAAGCAACCGCCATACAGAGCAGGCTGAGTTCACCGGATCAGGTGAACGAACGTCTCAACCACACTGCTGGGCAAGAGAGTTGAGGTAACGGCGCGGCGACGCGTGCCCGGGGCAACTGGTTCTGGTCCGGGGCGGCGCGGCGGGCTCTACGGTGCACAGGTGAGGCCTCCCGACGCACCGACACCTCTCTCCCTTCCGCTGAGACATCGACGAAGGGGAAGGAGCCCGCTCCCACGGCCGGCAAGATACGGGCCGATGCGCTGCGGATGCTGAGGTGCGTGTGGATAGCCGCCGCCCGGCAGATGGCTCAGGCGATCATGGCGGAGGATGCGGACGGTCGGTCGTAAGTGCGCAGGGCGATAAACAAGCTGGCGGAGACGTACGGCAAGGCCGGACGGCACTCGATCTGGCACCTGCCCCCGGCGGGACAGAAGGCCCTGGCCGACGGCAACGAGCTGCCTCCCCGACCAAAGGCAGGCGCCGGAGTGAAAGCGGTGAGGCCGGGCTCGGTCCGCACGGTGTCGCGGTGACGGAGATGATCCTCGCCTTCGGCGGCCGGGACCACCTGACCGACTGGTAGGTGGAGGTCAACCACGCCATCAAGGAGACCGGCCTCAGCTTCAACGCCGACGCCGTTCTCGCCGTGCCGACCAAGATCAGCGAGGTGCGCCTCTTCGAGCTCGCAGGCCCACCTCGCCAAGAAGGTCTGGTACTACGAGCGTTACGCCGGGCACCGCGTCCAGGAAAGAGCCCGCGGCACGATCGGCAGCACGCTCCCGTTCTGGCGACGCCACCACTACACGCGCTCCCAAACCTTCCCGCGGCTGGATGTCGTTCTGGCGGGCAAGGCGGAGCACCTGCTCGACAACCGCCTCCAGGCGCTCGCCGCCGACGTGAAGGGCATCGCCGTCGCGGTGTGGGTGAACACCCTGCCCCGGCTCCAGCGGGGCGAGCCCTGGTACGAGATCGGCTTCGACGACCCAGACCGCCGCCGGCTCTACCCCGAAGCCCGCCGGCCGCTGACATCCGAGCCGGGCAAGCCCTTCCACGCGGCGGGCTTGCCCGGGATGGACGGGCGTAGTCGACTTCGATGGTGCTGAAGGCTTCGTCCGGCAAGGGGGCGGTGTCGTTGTCGGTGGTGATGAGCTGGAGGCGCGAGCCGTAGGCGTCCGCCGAAGAGGACCCGCTCTCAGCGAGGGAACGGGCTGGCTCCACGAGTTCCGTCGAAGTGATCGACTCGCCAGTGTTGTACCGCTTACGCTGCGTGCTTGGGGAGAGTGGGCTGGGGGGTATATGGCTGATCCGATTGAGACCGTTGCTCCGGACGATTCGGGTTCGGTCACGCTTCGGCGGTACGAGTATCAGGTTCATGTGGCTGCTCAGGCCATCTTGGAAATGCTCGCTGACGAGCCGGTACGCCACGTGACATGCGAGCACATCGAGGACGTCATCGTTGCCCGCGGCAGCGAGGGGCAGACCAAGGGCGGCCTCTTCTGGGATTTTCAGCAGATCAAGACACGGGACACGACCACGCCCTGGGCGCTTACGGACGTTCTCGCCAAGGGGCCGTTGAAGAGCCTGTGGCGTACCTACGGGGCGGTGAAGGACCAGACGCTCTCATACGGGCTCACGGCTGGGCTGGAGGGCTACCTCGATCCCGCCGACGCACTCGTTACTGCTCTCGCACACGGTGGAGGTGCGGATGACGAGCGGTGCCTGAAGCGGGTGACAGCCCACCTGAAGGCTGACGTCAAGGAGGTCTCAGCCTTCCTGGGCCTGGTCCGTATCCGGGAACTGCCCAGACGCGAGGACATCGAGCCGCGCAACACAGCCTTCCTTCACGAGCTCGGCCCGTCCTTGACCGGTGCGGAGATCACCGGCCTCTACACCGAACTCGTACGCCGTACCCGGGAGGCAATGCAGGGCCGCTTGGGACCGCGGTGGGCCGAGCAGCTAGCGGTGCAGGACCTGCCCGCGAAACTGTTGAGGAAGCGCATCGGCCCCGGCACCGTCGCCGACCTCCGACAGCGCCTGATGCGCCCTGACCACGTACTGCTGACCGATGTCTCGCAGCGTCTCAGCGGAGTCGAAACAGCGTTGGTCCGCAAGCTCCGCCGGGGCGCGGCGACGGACGATGTAATTCAGGAAGCTCAGATGGTCCGCGCGCATGCCGACATTCACCGTATGAAGCAGCAGTCCCTGGGCACGTGGCCGGCTGACCCGGCCATCGAGGCGGACCTGGACGAGCGGCTGCTGCTGGTCGCGCGCCGTACCATCCGCAGTCACGCGGCAGATCCTCGCCCAGCGAACGCCATCTTCGACGGCCTCCAGACCACTCTCGAAACCAGCGCCGCTACCCACGACCGCTGGCCCCTCTATGCCCGGGACAGCGTGCTGCTCATGGGCCGGGCGTGCGCCATCTCCGACGAATGCCGCTTCGACTGGGGGACCGCCCATGAGTCTCCTGCCTGATATCGCCCCGCCCCCCACCGCGCCCCCGGAGTATCCGGACGGGCTCCCTCCTTCCGCCGACGCCCAAGCCAGGCTTCTTATCCTCATTGACGCCTTCTCCGAGACAGCGGCATCCAAGGGCATCGAAGGCCGGATGAAGCTCGCCAAACTTGACTTTCTCCTGCGCTACCCCGAGCACTTCAACCATCTGATGGCCGAGCGCCGACCCGACGCCGACCCAGGCGACGATCCGTGGCTGACAGGAGCCATCGAGCAGAGCATGATCCGCTACCGCTATGGACCCTGGGACCCCGCCTACTACGCCCTCCTTGGTGCTCTGACGGGCAAGGGCCTCATCGAGCCCAAGCACGAGAACGCGGTCGCGACCTACCGCACCACGCCAGCCGGAAGAACGGTCGCGCAGGCTCTTGCCGAATCCGAAAGCTGGCGCCCCGTACGCGATCGGGCCCGGCTCCTGCGCCGGCACTTCAACCTCACCGGCACCACTCTCAAAGACATGATTTATCGAGCGTTCCCCGACATCGTCGAGGCGGACTGGGGGACACAGCTGTGAGAATCCGGATCGAAGAACTGCACCTGGTCGGAACCAGCCGCCGCATCCGGTTCGAGCCTGGGATGAACGCCATTACTGGCGCCATGAGCGGCGGCAAGACGGCGACGATCAGCTGCCTTCGGGCCTTGCTCGGCGCCGATGTAAGCGTCGTCCCCGAGCTCCGAGGGCGCACCATGGCCGGCACCGTACTCATCGGCGACCGCCGCTTCCGCATCCTCCGCCCCCTTGTCACCACGACGACCGCCAAGGTCGATATCGCCGAGATCGGAGGCCAGGAGGAAGCCTGGCGGTTGCCGGCCAGCGAACTCCAGGCCGGCTACGACCACACCTTCCGCGACTGGCTCCTCGACCGCCTCGGCCTGCCTCGCATCAAAGTGCCACGAGCCCCAACCGACCAAACGAGCCCGCTTGTCCCCGTGACGGCAAGCGACTACCTCATGTACTGCGTCCTGAGACAGAAGGAGATCGACGCTTCTGTCTTCGGCACCGCTGACAACCACGCGAAGAACATCAAACGCCGCTACGTCTTCGAGATTCTGTACGGCATCCATGACCCTGCATCCACCGGACTCCGGGAACGGCTTCGCGAAGTCTCCACGGAGCTCAAGGCCCTCACTGCAGACTCCGTCACCCTGGAACGACTCCTGGCTGAGACAGCCTTCGGCTCGCAAGCCCAGCTGGAGGTGCAGCGCACAGCCACTGAGACCAAGCTTCGCGCGGCACGCACAGCGGATCAGCAACTAACGAGTGAGCTCACCGACCCTTCCACGGTGACCCTGCGCTCTCGGATTGCTGATGCTGAAACCGAACTCGCGCGCATCGACATGGCTACCGCCGCGGAATCCGCGGCGGTAGCCAACCTGCGCGAGCTACACGACCAGCTCATCGCCCAAAGCCGTCGCCTCACCCGCGCATTCGTCGCGGAACGGCTCCTCAACGACTTCGAGTTCCACACCTGTCCCCGATGCGGATCCGGCATCCCAGAGCGCGGTGACGACCACACCTGCCGACTGTGCCTGCAGACCCCTCCGCAGACCGCGGCACCGTCATCCCTCGCCAGCGAGCAGGACCGGGTGATCGAGCAGGTTTCGGAAACCAAGCAACTCATCGAACGCAGCACGAAAAGAATCGAAGAACTCCAGGCCGCACGCGCAGGCCACGCCCGTCTCCGCAACGACCTCGGAGCACAGCTAGACCGAGCCACGTCAGCCTTCGTCAGCGATCAGACCGACCGCATCCGCGCCACAGCCGCCGAACAAGCCCGGCTTGAAGAACGCCTGATCAGCCTGGAACAAGCCCTGTCGTTGTACGAGCGTTCCCAGAAGCAGGCACGCCGCATCGCCGAGCTTGAGCAGGAACAAGAATCTCTCAACGCGAGCATCGACGCTTCCAGGCACAGCAACCCTGCCGTCCAAGAACGACTACGGAAACTCGACGAAGCCTTCGAGACGATCCTCCGCGCCTTCGACACCCCACGATTCGAAGAACCGGCAGGCACGTACATCAGTCGCAAGACGTACCTGCCCATCGTCGATGGCCGACCGTTCTCAGACCTCGGCTCTCAGGGAGTGGAAGTCCTCGTCAACGTGGCGCACGTCCTCGCACACCAACTTGTTTCCCTACGTGACAACAGCATTCCGCTCCCGAACATCCTGATTATCGACGGCCTCAGCAACAACGTCGGCCACGAAGGCATCGATCTCGAGCGGCTACGCAAGATGTACACCACCCTGCTCACTGCTGCCCGCGAGCATATCGATGACCTGCAGATCATCGTGGCGGACAACGATCCCCCGCCCATCTCGGGAGTACACCGCGCGCTAAAGCTGTCGGACACCGATCGCCTCGTCCCAGAAGTGACCGCCGGGCACGAGGCGGACACAGAAACTGATCGGAGCGGCGACAGCAGCTGAGACACCAGTCGAGCCTGCAGCCCGCAGTCCGGGCAGGCATTCCCTCGGGACTGCGGGCTCTGTGCTGTTTGGTTAGTGCACCAATAGGTCGGTGCCGGAGCCCGGATCCACCGGCTTGATCCCGGTGTGATCGTTTCGGGGTCGTGCAGGCCGTGTCGGGGTTGAGCTGCGGATTCGGGCGTGGGGTGGCCGCTG
>NZ_JBICXB010000068.1:0-21910 GCF_043200055.1 Streptomyces sp. NPDC048496
CTTGACAGCGCCGGAGGCCGCACGCACCTCGATTTCCCCTGCGGACCGGACGCCTGCCATGCCACCTTCGATCCACAGGTATTGACGATTACTCCCTGCGGGCGCTCCACCTTCGCTCTGGGCGTAGCCCTCGCCCTGGTGTCGTGTCTGGTGCTTGCAGGGGGTTCGCGCCGCCTGGTCCCAGCCGGTGCCTTCGGTGCGTTGGCCACCATGGCCAGTCCAGTTGCCGGACTCTTCCTCCTGGTCGTGGGTGCAGGCCGGCTGCTGGAGCGGGACCGGCGCAGAGCCGCTGTGCTGTGTGTCCCGCCTGCGGTCGTGGTCGGACTCACCACCCTGCTGTTTCCCCTCAGCGGCGAGATGCCGATGACGACGAGCGATGTCTGGAAGCCTGTTCTCTTCAGCCTGCTGCTCGTTGCGCTGGCGCCACAAGAGTGGCGAGTGCTGCGCTACGGCGCGGGGGTCTACGCGGTCGGGGTTGTGCTGACCGTCCTCATTCCGTCGCCGGTGGGCTCCAACGTCATCCGTCTCGCCGAGTTGTTCGGACCCCCCGTCCTACTTGCCGCGCTGTTGGCCCACGGCGTACAGGTGGCGCGCAGGATCGCTTTCGGTGCGGCGCTGGCACTGTCCCTGCAGTGGGTCACACAGCACGTCGTCCATGTACTGGAGATGTCAACTCCTGTTCCCGCATGGGCTATTGAGGCGAATGGCGTGGTGGCCGCTCTCGACCGGCTGGGCGCCGACCGCACGCGCGTCGAAGTGGTGCCTGCCATCAACCACCGGGAGACCACCATCATCGGCCCGCACGTCAACCTGGCCCGTGGCTGGAATCGCCAGCTCGACGTGGAGCGCGGAGCGCTCTTCTACGACGGTGCCTTCTCCGCCGAGAACTACCGTTCCTGGCTTGACCATTGGGCGGTGGGATACGTCGTCCTTCCGGAAGGCGCCCCGGACTGGGCCGCGAAGGACGAGGCCGCACTCGTCCGCGACGAGCCGACCTGGCTGAAGCCCGTGTGGCGGGACACCCATTGGCGCGTCTATCAGGTCGAGGACACGGTGCCCATGGTGTCGGGTGCCGGTTCGTCCGTCGTCAGCAGCGACGGAGCCGGCATCGTCGTGCGGGCCCGCGAGCGCGGGTCGGTGATCCTGCGCATCGCCTACTCTCCCTGGCTGCAGACCGACACCGGATGTCTGGAACGGGCGGGCGAGTGGACACGGCTGAAGGTGTCGGCGGCCGGTGAGTACCGGATCGGCTCCTCATACCGACCCGTCCGGCAGGGAAAGTGCTGAGCGAGTACGTATCGCACATGCCGGGGGTCTGGGCAGAGGGGCCGGGGGTCCGGGCCGAGGCCGGACCACTCGGTCGTCCAGTGTGAACGATCCGGTGACGCTGCCGGTGAGGGTCAGGCTCTCCGCGCCCGGCTCCGGGATCCAGGCGGTCTTCGCCGCGTTGGCGGTGAAGTGGATCTCCTTGCCTTCGTTGTCCACGACGGCCACGGCGGTGTCGGGGATGCGGCGGATGTGGGAACGTCTGTACCGATTTCGGGGCGGACCTGGTCGGGTTCAACGGCACAGAAGACCACGTGCACCTGCTCGTGCACTACCCGCCGAAAGTCGCCCTTGCCAACCTGGTCAACAGCCTCAAGGGCGTCAGCTCGCGGTACCTGCGCGCCGAGTTCACCGGCCGCGCTGGCCGCGCAACCACGCACGGCCGCTTCTGGTCCGGCTCCTACTTCGCCGGATCATGCGGCGGCGCACCACTCCAGGAGGTGAAGGACTACATCGAGAACCAGAAACGGCCCACCTGACCGTCACGACGGAGGGGCAGAGAACTCCGGTGCTCCGCGCCTCCGGGCCCAGGATCGGATTCCCTCCGAAGAAGAGGGATGGTCCCGCCCCGACACACGGGGAGCACCCGCATGACCACTGCTCCCCCGCACCCGCGTCGGCCTCGGCAGGGTTCTATGAGCGAGTCGCCTCGTAGTCGGGAAGTGCGGCCGGGGTGGTCCGGGTTGCCGGGCGCATGGTCAGGATCAGTACGGCCAGCCCGGCGAAGATGACCGCGGCGACGACGCCGGTGACGTGCAGGCTGGCGGTGAACGCATCCCGCGCGGTGTGCAGCAGTTCCGCGCCCTGGCCGGCGGGAAGGTGCTGGCTGGCGGCGACCGCGCCGGCCAGCGAGTCGGACGTGCCGTCCATCCGGCTGCGGTAGACCACTGCGGCCACCACGCCGAGCAGCGCGAAGCCGAGCGAACCGCCGAAGTAGTTGCCGGTCTCCGACATCGACGCCGCCGAGCCCGCGCGCTCCGGCGGTACGGACCCGACGACCAGCCCGGTGCCCAGCGCGAACAGCGGGCCGGTGCCCAGCGCCAGTACGGCGATGCCGATCATCACCGGTGGCAGGGCGCTCGCAGCGTCGACGCCGACCAGCAGCAGGCTGCCCAGCGCCGACCCCACCAGCCCGCCGGCGATCGCGGTCGTCTGCTTCATCCGCCGGGCCAGCGCCGGCGCGGCCATGGTGCCGACCGCCACGCCCAGGCCCATGGGTGCGAACAGCACCGCCGACGCGACCGGCGAGAAGCCCAGCACGCTCTGCAGGTACTGGGTCACCAGCAGGCCCGTACCAGCCATGGCGATTCCGGCGAAGACCAGCGCGACGAGTACGGCCGTGAACGGGCGGTTGCGCAGCAGCCGCAGGTCCAGCAGCGGCTGCTCCAGCCGCAGTTGCCGGCGTACGAACAGGAATCCGATGGCTGCGCCGACGAACAGGGCCACCGCCGGCACGACTGGCACGCTCTCGACGGTCAGCTGCTTGATGCCGTAGACCATCAAGAGCACCGCCACGAGCGACAGCCCGACGCCGGCCAGGTCCAGCCGGCCGGCCTGGCCGCTGCGGAACTCCGGCAGCAGGACCGGCCCGGCGAGCAGCAGCAACGCCATCGCCGGCACGGCGGCCAGGAACACCGATCCCCACCAGAAGTACTGGAGCAGGCATCCGGCGAGTACGGGTCCGAGCGCGCCGCCGGTGAACTGGCAGGTCGCCCAGATCGCGATGGCCTGCCCGCGCTGCCGTTCGTCGCGGAACATGTTGGTGATCAAGGCAAGTGTGGACGGCGCCAGGGTCGCGCCGGCGACGCCCAGCAGCGCACGCGCGACGATCAGCATCAGTGGGCTGACCGCGAAGGCGGCCACGACCGACAGCACCGCGAACGCCGCTCCGCCGATCATCAGCAGCCGTCGGCGGCCGATCCGGTCGCCGAGCGTACCCATCGTGATGACCAGGCCGGCCACCATGAGTCCGTAGCTGTCACTGATCCACAGCTGCTGGACGTTGGTGGCACCCAGGTCGGCGCTCAGCCGTGGGAGCGCGAGGAGCAACGCCGTCATGTCCATCGCGACGAGCAGTGTCGGCAGCATGAGGACGACCAGTCCCAGCCATGCCCGGTTGACTCGCATATCCGAAACTCCCTGTTCTCTCGACGTTTCGCCGGTTGGTCGGAGCGGTCGAGAGCTTCTTGACATCGGTACGGACGGAAATCTCTCGCGTCTGCCACGGTGGGGCGTCACCAGAGATGGCGACCGCACGGTCCGGGCGATGCGACGGCGAAAAACTCATGCGAACTTTCTGGCGGAGGATGTCAAGACGACGGCGGCGGCTCCGACCAACCGGTCGAAGGGCCCAGCCGGGGCTCGCGAACCACGAGGAGCACGAAATGAAGTTCCTGATCAGCATGCATATCAACCCGGCCGTGATCGATGCGCTGACCGACAAGGAGAAGGCGGCGATCGGCGGCGGCCACGGCACGTTCATCGAGGCACTGAAGACGTCCGGCGAGCTGATCACCACGCAGGCGCTGGTCGACCCGTCACAGGCCGCTGTGGTGTCCGTACGAGGCGGCCAGCCGGTGGTGACCGACGGCCCTTTCCTGGAGTCCAAGGAGTACCTGGGCGGCTTCTACCTGATCGACTGCGAGAACAAGGATCGGGCGATCGAGCTGGCAGCGCAGATCCCGGACGCCGCGATCGAGGGGCTGGGGATCGAGGTGCGGCAGGTGATGTTCGCTGACGGACAATTGGAGGCATGACAGCACCGGACTTCGAGGACCTGCTGCGTGAGCTCACGCCGCAGGTCCTCGCCACGTTGGTACGTCGGCACGCCCAGTTCGAAGGGTGTGAGGACGCCGTACAGGAGGCTGTCCTGGCCGCCACCGTCCAGTGGCCGGCCGAGGGAGTGCCGGACAACCCGCGCGGCTGGCTGGTGACTGTCGCGTCCCGGCGGCTCATCGACCAGATGCGCAGTGACCACGCGCGCCGCGAGCGGGAGTCGGCGACGGCCACCGAGGTGGTGCCCGAGGACGTACCGGACACCGACGACACGCTCGTCCTGCTGTTCCTGTGCTGCCATCCGACGCTGACCGCGGCCTCCCAGATCGCCCTGACGCTGCGGGCGGTCGGCGGCCTGACCACTGCCGAGATCGCCCGCGCGTTCCTGGTGCCGGAGGCCACGATGGCGGCCAGGATCAGCCGGGCCAAGCAGCGCATCAAGGTTGCCGGCAGCTCGTTCAGCCTGCCGGTCGGCGCGGAGCGCGAGGAGCGGCTACGGGTCGTCCTGCACGTGCTCTACCTGATCTTCAACGAGGGCTACACCGCCTCCTCGGGCAGCGAGCTGCACCGCGCCGACCTCGCGCACGAGGCGATCCGGCTGGCCAGGATGGTGCACGCGCAGCTGCCCGAGGACGGCGAGGTGACCGGGCTGCTCGCGCTGATGCTGCTGACCCACGCCCGCCGGGAGGCACGTACGACTGCGGCCGGCGACCTGGTGCCGCTGGACGAGCAGGACCGTACGAAGTGGGACCGCGATCTGATCGACGAGGGCCTCGAGCTGGTCAAGGCGTCGCTGGCCGGCCCGGCGCTGGGGCCTTACCGGCTGCAGGCCGCCATCGCCGCCACGCACGCCGACGCGGCCACGGCCGGGGAGACCAACTGGCCGCAGGTGCACGCCCTTTACCTGATCCTGGAACGGATCGCCCCCAACCCGATGGTCACGCTCAACCGGGCGATCGCGCTCGCCGAGACCGAGGGCCCGCCGGCCGGGCTGGCCCTGCTGTCCACATTGGGCGGTGACGGGCGGATGGCCGGGCATCACCGGCTGCTGTCCGTACGGGCGCATCTGCTGGAGAAGACCGGCGACACGGCCGGGGCGTACGAGCACTACCGGCGCGCCGCGAAGTCCACCGCCAGCATCGCCGAGCAACGCTACCTGGAGTCCCGGGCGAGCCGGCTGACACGCCTTTGCACCACAGGTGTTGCGGTCGATGCAGCGCTGAGTCACAGCCACTGAGCTGCGAGGACTCCGTTGCGAGTCCCCCTCGGGATCGGCGGCCTCCGGAGAAGCCGACGTATGCCTGGAGCGCAACGCGGAACGCGTGCTCGGCGTGACTCCGCCTGCCGCCTTGCTTGATCTTCTGCGGATTCGAAACGGCGGCAGCGTGGAAGCCGACCGCAACGCGTTCCCCACCAGCCAGCCGACTTCGTGGAGTGAAGGCCACGTCCCCTTCACGGATTTGACGGGCATCGGCCGACGCGAACCCAACTGGGCTGCCTCGGGGTCGGGTCAGGCGTGGCAGTGGAGCCGGACGAGGATTGTGTCGCCGGGAAGGCCCGCGAGGTACGCCTCGCTGCCTGGCCATACGGTGGGCTCCGGACGGTCGTGGGGGCACAGATCAGGCTCACAGAAGGCGTGGACGGCGTGGGTGCTGCCCTCCAACCACCACCCGTCCAGGGTGAGCACGTCCGTTATGCGCCGGCCGGCCGCAGTGAGGTGAGGCGTGTCATCTCCTCCTCCGAGAGCCGCACCGCGCCGGCCGCCAGGTTCTGCGCGAGGTGTTCCGGATCACTGGTCCCCGGGATCGCCAGCACGTGCGGCCCCTGCTGCAAGGTCCAGGCCAGCCGGACCTGCGCGACGGACACACCGTGCGCGCGGGCGACGGCGCACACCGCCTCGCTGTCACCAGCAGCCGGACCCGCTTCGCGCCCGGCGCCGGCGATCGCGAAGAACGGGACAAAGGCGAGGTCGAGTTCACCGCAGATCCGCAGGGGCGCCCGGTCCTCGCTCAACGCACCGATCCCGTAAGGGTTCTGCACGCAGACGACCGGGGCGATGGCCCGGGCCTCGACCAATTGCTCGGACGTGACGTTGGAGATGCCGAGGTGGCGGATCAGCCCGGCATCGCGAAGCTCGGCCAACGCGCCGAAGTGCTCGCCGATCGAGCCGGTCCGCCAACTCGGTGGCACGCGCAGGTTCACCACGTCCAGGTGATCGCGGCCGAGTTGGCGCAGGTTCTCCTCGACCTGGCTGCGCAACTTTGCCGGCGTGGCCGACTCTGCTGCGCATTTCGCTGGGGCGTGCGGGGTGACCGTGTCGGGGGCCAGCAGCTGCGAGGTGACGGTGGGGTGTCAGGTCTCCCGGTGCCCGCTCAAAACAGTTCTAGGTCCTTGCCGCTGGTGTCCGCGATGACTGGCCGGAACTGGGCAGGGAGGCCGTCCAGGCGGTCAGGACCGGCCGCGGCGGCCACGGCAGGGGCCGTCTCGGCCAACCAGACACGAAACCGCTCGGCGGCTTCGCGGTAGGGGACTCGTGCCAGGACACGGTGCTCGCCGGAGGGGCAGAAGTCGACGGCGACCGTGAGCAGGCAGGAACGGGGCGCCTTCTGACTGCCCGTCCAGGACACGCGCAGGACACCGCAGGGCTTGCGCCCGCGGGGGGCGCGGTGGGTCGGGCGCAGCGATCGGCAGGCTATGTGGGCGGTCCATGCGGCGAGGTGCGGCAGGGGCAGGGTGGTGCGTGCGCGGCAGCCGGGGCAGCGGTGCCAGTGGCGGAGCCAGTCGTCGGTGTCGGTGTGGAAGAGGCGTGTGTAGCGGTTCGCCACGCGGATGTCGTTGCTGTACAGGTGGTCGGGGCGTTCTTGTGTGTTGCAGGACTGGCAGACGGGGGCGCGGACGTAGCCGTGTTCGTGGCAGTGGTCGAGCACGGTGGCGGGCGCAGTGCGGCAGACGGCGCACGCCCACCCAGCCACCCTGCGGGAGGTACCGGGCTTCCTGCTGAGCACCGAGTACAGCTGGCCTTCGAGCTCTTTGTTGTACGGGCGCAGTGAGGCGGTGGGGCCCTCGGGGCTCGCCGTCTGCCGACCGCCGGCGGCTCGGGCCTGCCGGGGGCGGGAGGACGGCTCGGTGACGGCTGCGCTTGCCTGGCGGGTCCGCGCGGCTTGCACCCACTGCGTTTCGGCGTGCTCGGCCGCGTCCAGCAGCCTGACCACAGCGCGCGGCAGCCACCACGTGCGCTGCGTCCCGTCGCGGGTCTGCTCCACGAGTATCTGTCGCCAGTCGATCCCCGCCAGATGGTACGGCCGGCCGACTTCACGTCGTGCTGCCCGCTCGGGGCCGCCCAGCTCCTGCAGTTCCCCCGTGATGCGCTGGCGCCAACGCAGCGGCGTTTCCTCGTTGCACTCCTGCCTCGGCGCCCCACGAAACGGACCGATGCGGACCAGGTCCTGCCGATCCATCCCAACCGCGTTCAGTTCCGCAGCCGCCCGGCGCACCTCAACCTCCAAAACACTCCACTGACCGCCGCTCGCCCTCACCGTCGCCACCACATGACCGCCGAGCAGGACGTACCCCACCCGGGCACGGGCAGGAGAGCAGGTGAATGCCCCAGAAGCCGTCGGCACAGCACTGTCGGCCGTCAAATCGACCCACAGAGCGTCCGCAGCACCCAGGGTGATCAGGCCGTCCGTGCGGCCGGGCATGACACGCTCTGACATACCGACAGGCTAACGGCCTGCAACGCGGCAACGGGTCCCAAGCGCCTCGGTCAGCCGGGCCGCCGTCCGCACTTCCATATTCCTGAGCATCTGGTTCGTCAGCACCTCCCGTGCGCGTGTCTCACCACCAGAACGTCAAGAACCGGGCAAATCGCCCTCGCGCATCAGCGGTCCCCGAGCCCAGACGAATTGAGCAACAGAGTCGGGGAGCACGGGCTCGGCCCGGCGTCCGGGCCCTCCAGGGTCTGGATGAGGCGGGCGACCACGTCCGCCATCGCCCGGCGGGCGGCAGCGAGGTAGTCGGCCGGGTCCTGCGTGCCACCCGCCGCGAGCCTGTCGCGCAGCGCCCGCGTCATCGCGGGGTCGAGAGCGCGCCCGAAGCCGAGCTTGGCCACGCCCGCGACGACCGCTGCCCTCAGTTCTGCCGCGTTCGCCGCGGACAGCTCCCGAAGGACGAGAGGCACGTTCACCGCTGTCCGCAGCCCGGCGAGCAGCGAGCGGTGGTCATCCGCCGTGCAGGTGCCGAAGGGGTGGCTTTCGCCGCTGAGTACAAGTGCGTCGGCGCCGGTGGCGTCAGCGAACTCCTGGGCCATCCCGGGGGCGAGGTGCGCTCCGTGTGGACAGGGCGACGTGCCGGTCCGTGCGGCACGCGGACCCCCGCGGCCCCCGGTGTCCGTCAACTCCGCCTCCGCCCAGAGCCCCTGCTCGTGCGCCCACGAGACCGCGTCCCGAGTCACGGCGACGGCTCTGGCGTAGGAGAGATGACCGGCGTCGTACATGATCGAGCCGAAGCCGCAGTGCGCCGCCTGGGCGAGGAGTGCGGTCCTGCGCACCTTCGTCAGGTGGAGCCCGACCGGCACGGTGGCGGTGCGCGCCATCTCGGCGGCGGCCCGGGCGAGTGGCGCGAGCTGCCCGCCGTGATGGTCCACCGCCGTCTCGCCGATCTGGATGATCACACCGCTGCCCGCCAGCTCCGCCCCCGCCACGATCGCCTGCAGGTGCTCGAACGTGTGGGCGTCGAAGGCGGCGACAGGGCCGTGGTGCGCCCGGCCGTCGGAGAGCATCGGGCCGATGGCTGCGAGCGTCAAGGGAGCCTCCAAAGCAGCACGTTGGGTGCCCTGGACTGCAGGGCGCGGGTATTCATGATTACACGTGCTCGCAAAAGGCGGTATTCACGCACGAGTGTGCACTCGTGGAGGGCGGGTCGGTCGCAGATGAGGCGACAGGCAAGCCGGACCAGCTGGCGGACGGCGGGAAAATGGGGTCGGGCGCGGCATTGACAGCGGTTCGGGTGGGGCCCATAGTTTCTGCCCAAGCGTGATTGGAGTTGCGCGGTAAGTGTGCGTGTCACGCGTTTTTGAGCATCGGGTGGTTGGCTGACCGTACGGCAGCCCGGGCCGATTTCATCTGCCCTGCCCACGCAGCCGGCGTATCGAAGCCACACCCACGCGTACCCTCTTTCCCGTGCCAGCCTCCCGCCTTCATCGCGTCGCCGTCCTTGTGCTCGAGGGTGCGAAGCCGCTCGATGTCGGCATTCCTGCGCAGGTTTTCACGACCCGCGCGAGCATGCCGTACGAGGTGCGGGTGTGCGGCGCGGCACCCGGCCTCGTGACCGGCGGCGACGGCCTGTCGTACTTCGTCACCCACGGGCTCGACGCGCTTGCGTGGGCCGACATCGTCTTCGTCCCCGGCTACCGGTTCCCGGACCGCGACGACCCGCCGCAGGCCGTCATTGACGCGCTGATCGCCGCCCACGATCGGGGTGCGCGGCTCGCCGCCATCTCGACGGGCGCGTTCGCGCTCGCCGCCACGGGCCTGCTCGACGGCAAGCGTGCCACGACCCACTGGCATTACACGCGGGCGCTTGTGGCGAAGCATCCGCTCGTTCAGGTCGACGAGAACGTCCTGTTCGTCGACGAGGGCAGCGTGCTGACGTCGGCGGGCGCCGCCTCGGGCATCGACCTGTGCCTGCACATTCTGCGCGGCGACCTCGGGGTTGCCGCGTCGAACTACGCGGCCCGGCGCCTGGTCGCGGCCCCCTACCGCAGCGGCGGCCAGGCGCAGTATGTGCCGCGCAGCGTGCCCGAGCCGCTCGGCGAGCGGTTCGCCGCCACCCGCGAGTGGGCGCTGCACCGGCTCGGCGAGCCCCTCACCCTCGAGGCGCTCGCCCGGCATGCGACGGTGTCGCCCCGCACGTTCTCGCGACGCTTTGTCGAAGACACGGGGTACACGCCGATGCAGTGGGTCATGCGCGCCCGGATCGACGTGGCCCGTGAGCTGCTCGAGCGTTCAGAGCGGAGCGTCGAGCAGATCGCCGCCGACGTCGGTCTCGGCACCGGTGCGAATCTGCGGTTGCACTTCCAGCGCATCCTCGACACCACGCCGAGCGAGTACCGGCGCACCTTCACCAAGGGCGAATAGCCCGCCCACACGTGGCGAGATCCTTTTGAACCATGGCGATCACGCCGCTGTCGCGGGCGGATTCCGGGCGCGAACCTGATGGCGAACAGAAGGGACATCGCTCATGACTCGCATCGCCATCAACGGATTCGGCCGCATCGGACGCAATGTGCTGCGCGCACTGCTCGCACGCGACAGCGACCTCGAGGTCGTCGCCGTCAACGACCTCACGGAGCCCGCCACTCTTGCGCGGCTGCTCGCCTACGACACCACGGCCGGCCGGCTGGGTCGCCCGGTGACGGTCGACGGGAACGTCCTCGTCGTCGACGGCCGTCGCATCACGGTGCTTGCCGAGCGGGAACCGAAGCAGCTGCCGTGGGCCGAGCTCGGCGTCGACATCGTGCTCGAGGCGACCGGCCGATTCACGTCGGCCACGGCCGCCCGCGCCCACCTCGACGCGGGCGCGAAGAAAGTGCTCGTCAGCGCACCGTCGGACGGCGCCGATGTCACCCTCGCGTACGGGGTCAACACCGACGCGTACGACCCGGCCCTGCACACGATCGTCTCGAACGCCTCGTGCACGACCAACGCACTTGCGCCGCTGGCCGCGGTACTCGACGAGCTCGCCGGCATCGAGCACGGCTTCATGACGACGGTGCACGCCTACACGCAGGAGCAGAACCTGCAGGACGGTCCGCACCGCGACGCCCGTCGCGCCCGCGCCGCCGCTGTCAACATCGTGCCGACCACGACGGGCGCCGCCAAGGCGATCGGCCTCGTGCTGCCGAACCTCGAGGGCAAGCTGTCGGGCGACTCGATCCGCGTGCCGGTTCCGGTGGGCTCGATCGTCGAACTCAATACAACCGTTGCCCGCGACGTGACGCGCGACGACGTACTGGCGGCATACCGCGCTGCGGCGCAGGGGCCGCTGGCCGGCGTACTCGAGTACTCGGACGACCCGCTCGTGTCATCCGACATCACGGGCAATCCGGCCTCGTCGATCTTCGACTCGGCCCTCACCCGCGTCGACGGCCGTCACGTCAAGGTGGTCGCCTGGTACGACAACGAGTGGGGCTTCTCGAACCGCGTGATCGACACGCTCACGCTGCTCGCCGCTCGCTGAGCGGACGCCGGGGCGGTCCCCACCGCCGCAGACCGCGCTGCCCAGCACCTCCCGTTGACGCTCTGGTGCAGCGACGCACTGATCCCGCGAGGGTCTGGATCGCCCCGGCTGCGGCGGCTGGGGCGATCGATGCCGTGCGGCGGGGCGTCAGTTCGTGATCGGGACGGTTGCGAAGCCGGACAGCGCGGTGTTGACCAAAGTCGCGTTGGCCGCCACCGATGGCATCCCCAACGTCGCCATTGCCCACAAGCACCGGCTGCACATCGATGAGTTGCCGCGCCGACAAGTAGCCGATCACCTGCCCCAGCAGATCCGAGTCCTCGCCCAGTCAATCGTGGCACGCGTCGAGTCCGGCGCCGTTCCCACGTCAAGGCACTGTTCAGCCGCGTCTGTGCGCGCGGCTCGCAAGCAGGACTTGCGGGTCTTCGCCGGTCCTCGACCGCTGGGGCCGTCATGGTCACCGAATGTGCCTCGTTGCTTGCGAAAGTCAGTGGCTCTTCGCAGTTGAGGGTGTAGCGCCGGACGTGGGGCGGCGTCGCCGATGCAGGGTAGCGTGGCCACGGTCACGCACCTGCCCGGGAGGTTGACGATGCACTCTTCGGTCCATTCGTTCCGCACACCCGAAGGCGTCACGCTCGGGGTCGAGCACTTCGGCGATGCGGCGGCGCCCCTCATGCTGCTCGCGGGCGGCACGACCATGCTGTCGTGGCCCGACGCGCTCTGCGAGTCGCTCGCGCGCGGCGGACGTCACGTCGTGCGCTACGACCTGCGCGACTCCGGCGCGTCGACAACCGTCGACCCCGAGGCGCCCGCGTACACGCTCCGGGATCTCGCCGCCGACGCGGCCGCGCTCGCCCGGGGACTCGCCGACCGGCCGGCGCACCTAGCGGGCATCGGCGTCGGCGGGATGGTCGCCCAGGTTGCCGCGCTCGACCATCCGGACGCGTTCTCGGCGCTCACCCTCGCCGGGACGCGGCCCGTCGCCCCCGGCCCGGTCGACAACGATCTGCCCGACCACGACAAGGCGGCCATGAAGCGACGGTTCGCGCTCCCGACGCCCGACTGGTCCGACCGCGCTGCCGTGGCGGAGTTCGCCGCCGCCAGAGCGGAGATCCTCGGCGACGATCCCGCTGCGGCACGCGCGACCGCCGAGCGCGTCTTCGACCGCACGCCGGGCACGGAGCCCGCGGTCCAGGTGGCCAACCAGATGGGCATGGTGTTCTCCAAGCTCGACTGCAAGCCGCGGTGGCGTGAGCGCCTGCCCGAGTTCGCGATCCCGGCGCTCGTGGTGCACGGTCGTCACAACCGGTTCTTTCCGGTCGGCAATGGCGAGGCGCTCGCGCGCGAGATCCCCGGTGCGCGGCTGCTGGTTCTCGAACAGGCCGCGGCCGCGATCCCCGATGCGGCCGCCGGTGAGGTCGCCGCGGCGATGCTCGCGCTCTAGTTATTGATCGCGCGCATGCGAGCGGCGGCGTGCCCTCGACCGACACGGGGGTGGTGGCTGGGTAGGCGTCGAGGTCTCCCGATGATGGAAGTTCTCACACCGCCCATCCAGAAGACCTCGACTTGCCTGACGCTGCCTTCGCTTGCCCTGACCTGACCAAGTTCTGCCGGCTCGATGAGCTCGGGCTCGAAGTGACCGGCCAACGCCTCGTACCCGACCGAGCGGTCTTGGCCTGCCGGGTCGTCGAACCCGATCAGTGGTGCCGCCGCTGCGGTTGCGAGGGCGTACCCCGCGACACCGTGACCAGGCGGTTGGCGCACGAGCCGCTGGGCTGGCGGCCCACCACCCTGGTCGTGACGATCCGGCGCTACCGGTGCATCGGCTGCGGCCATGTGTGGCGCCAGGACACTACCCGGGCGGCCGAGCCGCGGGCCAAGCTGTCGCGCCGCGGGCTGCGCTGGGCCCTCGAAGCGATCGTGTGTCAGCACCTGACCGTGGCTCGTGTCGCCGAGGGGCTCGGGGTCGCGTGGAACACCGCCAACGATGCCGTCCTGGCTGAAGGCAAGCGCGTCTTGATCAACGACCCGACCAGGTTCGACGGCGTCACGGTGATCGGGGTCGACGAGCACGTCTGGAGGCACACCCGCCGCGGCGACAAGTACGTCACCGTCATTATCGACCTGAGCGGCGTCCGGGCCGGCACCGGCCCAGCACGCCTGTTGGACATGGTCGAAGGCCGCTCCAAGCAGGTCTTCAAGACCTGGCTCGCCGACCAAGACAAGGCCTGGCGCAGCCATGTTGAGGTCGTCGCGATGGACGGCTTCACGGGCTTCAAGACCGCAGCCGCCGAAGAGCTCCCGACCGCGACGGCAGTGATGGATCCCTTCCACGTCGTCCGGCTCGCTGGCAACGCACTCGACCAGTACCGACGCCGGGTCCAGCAACGGATCCATGGCCACCGCGGCCGTAAGGACGACCCGCTCTACAAGTCCCGTCGGACCCTGCACACCGGCGCCAAACTGCTCACCGACAAGCAGATCGAGCGGCACATCGAGGTCGAGGCAACCTGGGGCATCTACCAGCGCATGATCACCGCCTACCGCAAATGCAGACACCGTGAGAGGCGAGCCCGTGGCATGCGGCCGCTCCATCCATGACCGCCGAACACACGCTCGTGACGTTCATCGACGAGTACCGGGAGCGCTTCGGCGGCGTCGAGCCGATCTGCACCGTGCTCACCGAGCACGGCCTCAGCATCGCCCCCTCCGCCTGCTACGCGGCCAAGAATCGTCCACCCTCGCAACGGGCAAGCGGGGAAGCGTAGTTGGCGGCGCTGTACGTTCCCACAGGTCATCAGGCACAAGTGCGGTGTCAGCGGGTGGCAACGGCCAGGCTGACCACATGGCGCTCCTCGACCGTTCCGTTCGGGAAGACTTCGGTCAGGAGGTCGCGCTCCGCGGCCAGGAACGTCCCGGTGGCGTTCTCGCGGCCCGCGATCGGGCCCATCAGGCCGTCGAACATCTCCAGCCGGCGGGCGGGATCTGCGCTATGGCCTGCGGCCACCGTCTGATCTTCGTTCGACCGCACACCAATCGGTGATCACCGGTGGCCGTTTCCGTTACCGCACCCCTGGCCCGCCGGATCGCCATCGCCTGCTGGAGTATCTACGCTTGTTCTGGAGGCGCAGGGCGCCCGTGCCTGGGCGCGCACCTAGCCGCTGGAGAGTTCCATGTCCCAGAGCACGCACCAGCAGCACGGCCGTGGTCTCAGTGTTCTCGACGACCCGGCGCAGAATCGCGGCGTCGCCTACACCCAGGCGCAGCGCAAGGCGCTGGGTATCACCGGGCGGCTCCCCGCGGCCGTGCTGAGCCTGGACGAGCAGGCCGAGCGGGCCCATCGGCAGTTGCAGGCACAGCCGGATGACCTGGCGAAGAATGTGTTCCTGGAGGAGCTGCACGACAGCGACGAGACGCTGTACTTCAAAGTTCTGATGGATCACCTCACGGAGTTGCTTCCGGTGGTCTACGACCCCACTGTCGGGGTGGCGATCGAGCGGTACAGCCACGAGTACCGCCGGCCGCGGGGACTGTTCCTGTCCATCGACCAACCGCAGGAGGTGGAGGAGGCGTTCGCAGGGCTCGGGCTGGGCCCGGACGACGTCGACCTGATCGTGGTCACCGACGCCGAGGAGATCCTCGGGATAGGCGACTGGGGTGTGGGCGGCATTCAGATCTCGGTCGGCAAGCTGGCGGTCTACACGGCTGCCGCAGGGGTGGATCCGACCCGGGTGATCCCGGTCTCGCTCGACGTGGGAACGGACAACGAGACGCTGCTCAACGACCCGCTGTACCTCGGCAACCGGCACTCCCGGCGTCGCGGCGCCGAGTACGACGCCTTCATCCGCACCTACCTGGAGACCGCCTCCCGGCACTTCCCGCACGCGTTGCTGCACTTCGAGGACTTCGGGCCCGGTAACGCCCGCCGCATCCTGGAGACGTACAAGGACCGCCTGCGGATCTTCAACGACGACTTGCAGGGCACCGGAGCGATCACGATCGGCGCTGTCCTGTCGGCGCTGCGCATCACCGGTGTCCCGATGCGGGAGCAGCGGGTGGTGGTGTTCGGTGCCGGTACCGCGGGCGTCGGGATCGCCGACCAACTGCGTGATGCGATGGTGCGCGACGGTGCGAGCCTCGACGAGGCCGTCGGCAGGATCTGGCTCATCGACAAACAGGGCCTGCTCACCGACGACATGAGCGGACTGCGCGACTACCAGCAGCCCTACGCCCGGCGCGCCGCGGACGTGTCCGACTGGGCCTTTGACCCGCACGGTGCCCCTTCCCTGCTGGACACCGTACGCAAGGCGCGCCCGTCCATCCTCATCGGCACCTCGACCGCGCACGGCGCGTTCACCCGTGAGGTCGTCGAGGCGATGAGCGAGGCGGCCGAGCGGCCGGTCATCTTCCCGCTCTCCAACCCGACCGAGCGCATCGAGGCCATGCCCGCCGACATCATCGCCTGGTCCGGGGGGAAGGCGCTGGTATCGACCGGCATCCCGGTGGAGCCCGTGGAGTACGAGGGTGTCACCCACACCATCGGCCAGGCCAACAACGCGCTTCTCTACCCCGGCCTGGGGCTGGGTGCCATCGTGTCCCGCGCCGAGCGGGTCACCGACGGCATGCTGCTCGCCGCCGCCGAGGCCGTCACCCGACAGGTGGACGTCAGCGAGCCCGGGGCGTCACTGCTGCCCCCGGTGGCCGACCTGCGCGCCTCCTCGGCCGCTGTGGCCGTTGCCGTGGTCGAGGCGGCCCATACCGACGGGGTCGCCACCGCCGCCGTCGACGACCCTGTGCAGGCCGTGCAGGACGCGATGTGGCAACCGGTCTACCACGACGGCGGCGGCACGTCATGACCGCGCGCCACCAGGAAGCCTCTGGCGCACACCCGCAGACTCCCCCTCGTATCCTCGACCTGCCGGTGGGGCTGACCGCGACGGGCTCCCGCCGCGAGACCGACTCCATGGGCGAGGTCGAGGTGCCGGCCGACCGCTACTGGGGCGCCCAGACCCAGCGGTCGCTGCTGCACTTCTCGATCGGCGACGACCGGATGCCGAAGGCCGTCTACCATGCGTACGGCTACGTCAAGAAGGCTGCGGCGCTGGTGAACGGCCGGGCGGGCAGGCTGCCCGGGTGGAAGGCCGACCTCATCGCCCGGGTCGCGGACGAGGTGAGCGGCGGTCAACTCGATGAGCACTTCCCGCTCTTCGTATGGCAGACCGGCTCCGGCACCCAGTCCAACATGAACACCAACGAGGTGATCGGCAACAGGGCCATCCAGCTCGTCGGCGGGGAGCTCGGTTCCAAGAGCCCGATCCACCCCAACGACGACGTCAACATGGGGCAGTCCTCCAACGACACCTTCCCCACAGCCATGCACATCGCCGCCGTTCTCGAGATCGAAGACCATCTGATCGCGCAGGTGCGGCGACTGCGGGACGCCGTTGACGCCAAGGCCCGCGCCTGGCACGACGTCGTCAAGATCGGCCGGACCCACCTGGAGGACGCGGTCCCGCTGACGGTCGGCCAGGAATGGTCGGGATACACGCACCAGCTGGACGACGCGCTGGAGCGGGTCCGCGCCACACTGCCCGGGCTGTACGAGCTGGCCGCGGGCGGCACCGCCGTCGGCACCGGGCTCAACGCCCCTGACGGCTTCGGCACGGCCATCGCGGCGCAGATCGCCGAGCTGACCGGCCGGCCGTTCCGGACCGCGCCGAACAAGTTCGCCGCGCAGGGCGGACTGGACGCCATGGTGGCGGCCTCGGCCGGCCTGCGGGCGTCGGCCGTACCGCTGATGAAGATCGCCAACGACATCCGGTGGCTGGCCTCCGGGCCGCGCTGCGGGTTCGGCGAACTCGTTCTCCCGGCGAACGAGCCGGGCAGCTCGATCATGCCCGGAAAGGTGAATCCGACACAGTGCGAGGCCATGGTGATGGTCTGCATCCAGGTCCTGGGAGACGACTCGGCCGTCGCTTTCGCCGGCACGCAGGGCAACTTCGAGCTGAACGCGATGCGCCCCGTCATCATCAACAACTTCCTGCACTCGGCGAGGATTCTCGGCGACGCCTGCGGCAAGCTCCGCGAGTTCTGCATCGAGGGGATCGACCTCGACCGGAACCGGATCGGTGAGTTCGTGGGCCGTTCCCTCATGCTGGTCACTGCCCTGTCCCCGGTACTCGGCTACGACCGGGCCTCGGCCATCGCGCACAAGGCCGACCGCGAGGGCACCACACTGCGCGAAGCCGCCCTCGCCAGCGGCTACATCACCGCGGACCGGTTCGACCGCGTCGTGAAGCCGGAGCAGATGGTCTGACCGGGGCCGGGGGCACGTTCCTGCGCGCCCGGGCCTGGTCCCTGCGCGTACGTCCAGCGTGATCGCATGGTTGATTCAGCGGTGGCGCGGGCTGCGAGTGGACACCGTCGAAACGCGGGCGAAGACACGCTCCACGACCCGGCGTCGGGTGCCCGGACCGCAGCCGTGCTCCGTGCCGCGGCGGGCGATCACCGGCTCCGCTCCGGGGTCCCGGACGAAGCGGCGGCACTGCACGCGGTGCCGGCCGCGCACGGCAAGCCGCCTTGCATAATCATGCGGATGCATACATACTCTTCCCATGTCTAAGGTTCTCACCTCCCTGCCCACCGGCGAGCGCGTCGGCATCGCCTTCTCGGGCGGCCTCGACACCTCCGTCGCGGTCGCGTGGATGCGCGACAAGGGTGCCGTCCCGTGCACCTACACCGCCGACATCGGCCAGTACGACGAGCCCGACATCGCCTCGGTGCCCGGCCGTGCGAAGGCCTACGGTGCCGAGGTCGCGCGCCTGGTCGACTGCCGGGAGGCGCTGGTCGAGGAGGGCCTGGCCGCGCTCGCCTGCGGCGCGTTCCACATCCGCTCGGGCGGCCGCGCCTACTTCAACACCACGCCGCTCGGCCGCGCCGTCACCGGCACCCTGCTGGTCCGGGCGATGCTCGAGGACGACGTACAGATCTGGGGCGACGGCTCGACGTTCAAGGGCAACGACATCGAGCGTTTCTACCGTTACGGCCTGCTCGCCAACCCCCACCTGCGCATCTACAAGCCGTGGCTCGACGCCGACTTCGTCTCCGAGCTGGGCGGCCGCAAGGAGATGTCGGAGTGGCTGGTCACCCACGGGCTGCCGTACCGCGACAGCACCGAGAAGGCGTACTCGACCGACGCCAACATCTGGGGCGCCACCCACGAGGCCAAGACGCTGGAGCACCTCGACACCGGCGTGGAGACCGTGGAACCGATCATGGGCGTGCGGTTCTGGGATCCCTCCGTCGAGATCGCCGCCGAAGACGTGACGATCGGCTTCGACCAGGGCCGCCCGGTGACGATCAACGGCAAGGAGTTCGCCTCCCCGGTCGACCTGGTGATGGAGGCGAACGCGATCGGCGGCCGCCACGGCTTGGGCATGTCGGACCAGATCGAGAACCGGATCATCGAGGCGAAGAGCCGCGGCATCTACGAGGCACCCGGCATGGCGCTGCTGCACGCCGCGTACGAGCGCCTCGTCAACGCGATCCACAATGAGGACACCCTCGCCCACTACTACAACGAGGGACGGCGCCTCGGGCGGCTGATGTACGAGGGCCGCTGGCTGGACCCGCAGGCGCTGATGGTCCGCGAGTCACTGCAGCGCTGGGTCGGCTCGGCAGTCACCGGCGAGGTGACCCTGCGACTGCGGCGCGGTGAGGACTACTCGATCCTGAACACCACCGGCCCGGCGTTCAGCTACCACCCGGACAAGCTTTCGATGGAGCGCACCGAGGACTCGGCGTTCGGCCCGGTGGACCGGATCGGCCAGCTCACCATGCGCAACCTCGACATCGCCGACTCGCGCGCCAAGCTCGAGCAGTACGCCGGCCTCGGCATCGTCGGCACGACCCACCCCGCGCTGATCGGCGCCGCCCAGGCGGCGGCGACCGGCCTGATCGGCACCATGCCGGAGGGCGGCGCCGAGGCCATCGCCTCCCGCGGCGAGGTCTCCGGCGACGACGAGCTGCTGGACCGCGCCGCGATGGAGTTCGGCACCGACTGACCGGTGCGTCGGCCCGCTCCGGACAGGGGACCGGAGCGGGCCGAGCCCGGTTGCGGCCGGGAGGCCGGGGCCTCGGGCGGTTCGGCACGGTGCCGGCGTGCGAACCGCCCGAGGGCCCGAGCCGCTGTGCCGGATGGGCCGGCAGCGCTTGTGCCCTTTCAGCGCGGGCGGCGGGGTGCCTCGGGTGCGCCGAGCACCCCCGCTCGCCTCGGCACGGGCTCTGCCTGCACGGTTCGTCACGCCGATCGAGAGGCTGCCGGACACGCTGGATACTCTCCCGGCATGAAGATCATATTGAGCGCTCTCGCGGTCGGGGTGGGATTCGGGGCGGCCACCTCGCTCGTCAACGCGCTTTCCTCCCCATACGGGGGGCTCGGCGACCCACTCACGGGGACCGTTTGGGCCGGCGCCGCCAAGGTGCTCAGCCTGCTGATGGACGCAGGCTGGTCCTGGGCCGCGCTGGCGGTGGCGATGGGCTGGCTGGCCGGGACACGGGCCTTGGGCGCGCTGGTCGGGGCCCTGGCGCTGATCGCTGCCACGGGGGCGTACTACGTGACGGACGCCCTCGTCTGGGGGGCCGGCACGGACATGGTCAGGTGGTGGGTGGTGGGTCTGCCGCTCGGGTTGGCCCTGGGTGCGGTGGGTGCAGCCATCAGGCGTCCTGGATTGACCGGCCTGCTTGCCGCGTTGACAGTGCCGGTGGGTGCCGCCGTTCAGATGGTCGTCCTGCCGCCCCGACCGCACCTCACCCTGACCCCGGCGATTGTTCTCGCCGAGGTCATCGTCTGGACGGCCTCCGCGCTGGGTGCCGGATGGGCTGTCCGCCGTTTCTGGGCCGCGAAGCGTGCAGGCACGGCCGGGTAGCAAAACCATCAGGGAGACCTCTCCCTGGCCATGGGCAAGCCGGCCGCCACACCTCGCAGGGCCCCGGGCCCGACCGCGCGGTGCCACCGCCGATGACAAGAGCGCCGCGCGCCCGCGCAGACGGTCTCACGAGTTCCACGGACGTACCTTCTCGCAGGTCAGCGACACGGTCGGCGGTCCAGCGGGCTCACGAGTTCCTTCAATCCTCGATATCGCCGATGGCGACGCGGAGGTCATGCAAGCCCTGCAGGATCGCGATGACCGATGCCTCCGTCCGGTCGAGGGCTCGCCGGGTGGCCCGAATGTCACCGCGCTCGAAATAGAGCTGGGCGCTGAGCGCGTCCGTAGCCGCCACGACGGCCGCCCAGGACGCCGCCCGCTGAGGAGGCCCCGCCTCCTCGGCCCCCATGAGCTGCACCGCGGTGAGCTGCAACCGGTTCGCCAGCACGATGGACGAAACCTGTGAGTCGGGTCCTGCCTGCTCCGTCCATCCGAGAAGCGCTTCGGCGACGTCCTCCAGCGGTTGCCCGCCCCTGCCGGTCGAGGCGGTGATTTCCAGTTCTGTCTTGGCCAGCAGGGCGCCCAGCAGTCGCAGCCGGTCCTCGGCCTGCGGGCCCTGGGGCCACACGTCCGGATCCAGTACTGGTTCCGCCCCCAGGGCGACGAGGGCCGCGTAGATCTGCTCCGCACTCACCGGGTGCACGCTTCTGATACTCACCCTCCCAGCTTCACCGCGCGAAGCAGGCAGCGCACGCACCGCTCGCCGGTCTCTGTCGAGGACATCGCGATGGTGCGTTCAGGGCACCGGCGGCTCGGAGCGCCTTCAGGTGCTTGGCGTCTGCTCCCGGACTCGGGGCGTGGCACCCGTGACGTTCCCCTCGTTACGGGTGTTGGGCCCTGTGGCGTGCGCATCTTCGATCCCTCGGGGTGCGTACGCCTGGGCCCTGGGCCCTCAGACCAGGGCCCTGCAGCTTTCTTCCCGGGTGGTGCGACCATGCACCGTACCGGGTGGTGGGAAGCCGGGGACCCGGGCGTACGAGAGCGGCGTGCCACCGCCCTGTGCGGGTGATGGCACGCCGGACCAGAAGGGTTGGACCCCGGGGGCGGAAAGTGCGCCCCCGGTCAGGGGCGGAGGCGGGTCAGCGGCGGTAGCCCCAGGAGTGGGTGTCCACGGTGCGGCCGTGGTTGTCGCGCAGCGTCGCCTTGTCGGCGTAGTTGCTCCAGATGTAGTCCCGGCTGCCCTGGTAGACGTCCCGACGGGTGTCACGGCCGAACCCGGTGTGGACCCGGACCGTGGCGCGGCCGGCCAGGCGCAGGTCGTCGAAGCGGTACAGGTTGCCGCTCCGGTCCGTGAGCGACCATCCGTCCAGGTCGACCGCGCGGCGACCGGTGTTGGTGACCTCGACCCACTCCCGGTTCAGCGACCGGTTCGACCAGTCGTCACGGCCGGGACTGTCGTACTGGATGTCGCCGAGGACAACGTTGGAGTACGACTCGTGGCGGCCGTGCCCGTATCCGTATCCGTATCCGTGGCCGTGGCCGTGGTCGCTGTCGGCGGCAGCCGGCATCGCCGCCGCGGCGACGACGGAGCCGGCTGCCAGAGCGGTAGCGGCGATGCGGCGGACGGTACGAGAAGCAGACAT
>NZ_JBICXB010000069.1:0-21523 GCF_043200055.1 Streptomyces sp. NPDC048496
CCTCGTAGCGGAGCTACTAGGGCATTTCGGCAACGCCGGAAGCGTGCGTGCCACGCCGCGTCCGCCCGATCAGAGGTCGCCCGACAGGCTCTAAGGCATGGCTGTTGCACCCCGGTTGCCTGCACGCCTCCTGCCACCGAATGAGGCTCACTGCCGATGCCGCGCGACGGCGGGGACCCGTCCCCCAGCACCCGGGGTGACCGTCGGCCGCTGGAGCCTGCGAACCTGCGGAGAAGGATGCGCGGTCACACGGGCCCATTCCGTCCGATTTTCGGTCGCGGCCAGCGTCTCGGTGAACATTTACCGGCGATTTGGTGTGCGGTGTCCGATATCCGACCATGGGATGGATCCCCCGGTGGTTTCCGCAGCAGGCGTGCGCCCGCACGCTGGGCTGCCGCTGCACGCGGGCCGGGGGCCGTGGCGAGGCCCCGCGGGGCAGGCGACGGTACCCGGCACGATGAAAGGCGCACCATCCCCATGCACGACACCGGAACCGTCTCGCAGTCGGCTCCGGCCCCGGGCAGCCCCGCTCCGGCCCCGACCCAAGGCCCCGCCTCCGCCCAGAAGGGGCAGCTCCCGTCCCAGGAGCGGGAAGGGGGCAGCCGGCACGCCCGGCGCTTCGGGCTTCCGGTCGCCACCGCGCTGGTCATGGGCAACATCATCGGCGGCGGCATCTTCCTGCTCCCCGCGTCCGTCGCCCCGTTCGGCACCATCAGCCTCGTCGCCTTCGGTGTGCTCACCATCGGTGCCATCGCGCTCGCGCTCGTCTTCGGTCGGCTCGCGCAGCGCGACCCGCGCACCGGCGGACCCTACGTCTACGTGCGCGAGGCCTTCGGTGATTTCGCGGGCTTCCTGGCCGCCTGGTCGTATTGGATCACCTCCTGGGTGAGCAACGCGGCGCTCGCCGTCACCGCCGTGGGCTACCTGGACGTGCTCCTGCCCCTGCATGATTCGCCGTGGCTGATGATGACCGCCGCACTCGTCGTGCAGTGGCTGCCGGCTCTCTCCAACCTCGCCGGGACCCGTTACGTCGGCGCGGTGCAACTCGTGTCCACCGTGCTGAAGTTCGTGCCCTTGCTGCTGGTCGCGATCGGCGGGCTGTTCTTCTTCGACCCGGACAACCTCGGTCCCTTCCAGGCCACCGGAGGCGGCGCCCTCGGCGCGGTCTCGGCGTCCGCTGCGATCCTGCTCTTCAGCTACCTCGGCGTCGAGTCGGCGGCGGTCAGCGCGGGCGAGGTGCGCAACCCGCGGCGCAACGTCGGGCGGGCGACCGTCCTCGGAACGCTCGGCGCGGCGCTGGTGTACCTGCTGGGCACCCTCGCCGTCTTCGGTACCGTCGCGCACGACAAGCTGCTCACCTCCAGAGCCCCCTTCACCGACGCCGTCAACGCCATGTTCGGCGGCACGTGGGGCGGCGCGGCGGTCGCCTGCGCGGCGCTGGTGTCGATCGTGGGCGCGCTCAACGGCTGGACGCTGCTCAGCGCCCAGACCGCGTACGCCGCCGCCCGCGACGGGCTGTTCCCGGCACGCTTCGCGGTGAAGCGGCGGGGTGTGTCGTCCTTCGGCGTGATCGTCACGGTCGTCCTCGCCTCGCTGCTGACCGTCTACAACTACATGGCCGGGACGGCCCGGGTGTTCGAGATCCTGGTGCTGGTCACGACCTTCACCGCGACCGTTCCGTACCTCCTGGCGACGGCGGCCCAGCTGTACTTCCTCGTCTCGGGGCAGCGCGACCGGGTCCGCCCGGCTCGCCTCGCCCGCGACGCCGTGCTCGCGCTGGCCGCCTTCGGCTTCTCCATGTGGCTCCTGGCGGGCTCCGGCTACGCGGCCGTCTACCAGGGCGTGCTGTTCCTCTTCGGGGGTGTCCTGGTCTACGCATGGATGTCGGCCCGCAGGACGCGCGCCTGACGCCTCGGCGGGGGCCCGGTCAGCCGACCGGCCAGGTGTGGACGGGCGCGTCGGTAGGTGCTGGCTGGAGGCGCCACCGTAGGGGCGACAGACACGAGAGAAGGGGGCCAGGTTGTCCCCCTGTCCCTGCGCATCGCGCGCGCTGCGGCGCGCCATAGGTCCGGATGTTCGCGGATGCGGGCGAAGTCGCCGACGTTCAAGGTTCCGCCAACCGCCTATGAAGATTGCCGGTTGGGCGAACGGAGCCATGGCGTCGAGGCCGACGAGGCGACGGGCATCGCCCCTTTTGGCGGCGGGGACCCGCACAGCGCTTGCGGGGGTGGGCCCGGCGCACCAGCGCGGTCCCACGCGGTACCTCAGGGCCAGGTCGGCCGATCAGGTGCCGATACCGCGATTCTGAGTAGTCCCTTCGAGTAATGCGTTACGCGTAAAGGGCGAACCGGAACAATAAGGGACGGGTGGCGGAAGGGAGATCGACGGGAGAGTGGTGCATGCCCCTGCGGACACGTAAGGCGCAGCTGAAGACCCGGGCCGGGCAGGCGGCGGTCAGTGGATACGGTGCGATGGATGCGCGCCTGCCCGTCAGTGACCTGGCCAGGCAGTTGCTGCGCAAGGCCTTTCCCGACCACTGGTCTTTTCTCCTCGGTGAGATCGCCCTCTACTCATTCGTGGTCCTGGTCCTCACCGGCGTGTACCTCACCCTGTTCTTCGACCCGAGCATGATGGAGAGCGTCTACACCGGTTCCTATGCGCCCTTGCACGGCGTGAGGATGACGCAGGCCTACACCACCACCCTCAAGATCAGCTTCGACGTGCGCGGAGGCCTGCTGATCCGTCAGATCCACCACTGGGCGGCACTGGTGTTCGTCGCCGCGATCGCCGTCCATATGCTGCGGATCTTCTTCACCGGCGCCTTCCGTAAGCCGCGGGAGGCCAACTGGATCGTGGGCGTGACACTGTTCGTACTCGCGCTCCTCGAAGGATTCGCGGGCTACTCGCTGCCTGACGATCTGCTGTCCGGTACGGGCCTGAGGACGGCGGCGACCATTGTGGGGTCGATCCCTGTCGTCGGAACGTACGCGGAGCTGTTCGTCTTCGGAGGACAGTTCCCGGGCAATGACGTGATCCCTCGTCTGTACGCCGTGCACATCCTGCTCGTGCCCGGCCTGATCGTGGCGCTGATCACCGCTCATCTCATGCTGGTGGTCTACCTCAAACACACCCACTGGGCGGGGCAGGGGAAGACCAACAAGAACGCCGTCGGCTCACCGGCGTTCCCTCACTTCACCGCGAAGACCACAGGTTTCTTCCTCATGGTGTTCGGCGTACTGGCCCTGCTGGGCGGGCTCGCCCAGATCAACCCCGTATGGAACTACGGCCCCTACCGGGCCGACCAGGTTTCCGGTAACGCACAGCCGGACTGGTATGTCGGGTTCCTGGAGGGCGCGCTCCGGCTGATGCCTCCATGGGAGACCAACATCGCGGGGCACACCATCATGTGGAATGTGTTCATTCCGGCGCTCGTGCTGCCAGGCGGGGTCTTCACGGTGCTGTTCCTCTATCCCTTCTTCGAGAAGTGGGTGACGGGCGACCGCAGGGAACACCATCTGTGCGACCGGCCGCGCAACCGGCCGACCCGTACCGGGCTCGGCGTGGCGGCCATCATCTTCTACGCCGTTCTCCTGGTCGCCGGCGGCAACGATGTCGTCGCCTTCTCGTTCAGGGTTTCGGTCCAGGTCATGACCTGGATCCTCAGGGTCGCGCTGATCGCCGCCCCGCTCCTGGCGTTCGCGCTGACCAAACGCCTCTGCCTCGCCCTTCAGATGCGGGACCGCCGTCGGCTGACCGAGGGCGAGGAGACCGGCCAGGTGACCCAATCGGTGAACGGCGACCTCTCGGAGAGCCACCGCGGCCTGAGCCCGACAGCCCGCTACCGCATCCTGATGCGTGATGTCCCGACGCCCCTGGAGCTCCCCGCGGAGGGCCCGATCTCGCGTCGGCGACGGCTTCGGACCGTACTGAGCGGGTGGTACTACAGGGACCTCGTGGAACTGCCCGCCACGGACGAGCATCGGTCCCGGATCGCCGCGAGGACCGCGTCGCCGGAGCCGGTTCGCGAGCCCGAGGACTGAGAGCCGCCCTCAGCCCTGCGTACGCACGTACTGGAAGACCATTCCGAACACCCCCGCCAGGACCACGCCCAGCCCGATCAGGAAGAGCCACAGACCGAACACCACACCAAGGACGAGCAGGGCCGTCCCCGCGGCTGTCAGCGGCGGCCCGATGCTGTGCGGAGGAAAGAAGTCCACCGGACCGGACCGCTCATGGATCTGCCCGTCCCTGCGGTCCTCGGGGCGCAGCCCCTTCCTCCGGTAGTTGGTGGCGAAGAAGAACGTGACCAGCCACGCCATGAGGAACGAGACGGTGAGAGCCGCCGTGCCCGCCGGATCCCGGGACCACACGGCGTAGAGAACATCGGTCACGAGAAAGAACCCCGCGACTCCGGCGAAGAGAATGGCCTCGGTCTTCATTCGCCCGACTCCTCCTCAGCGCCCGAAATGGAGTGGGCCCCGCCTCGGCCGAGGCCCGGCTTCTCCTTCAGGGGGTGGTGCAGGTCGAAGGCCGGCGAGTCGGAACGTACGCGGGGCAGAGCCCGGAAATTGTGCCTCGGGGGTGGACAGGAGGTCGCCCACTCCAGGGAACGGCCGAACCCCCACGGGTCGTCCACCTCGACCTTCGGTGCGTAACGGCTGGTGTGCCACACGTTGTACAGGAACGGCAGTGTCGACAGACCCAGCACGAAGGAGCCGACGGACGAGACCGTATTGAGCAAGGTGAAGCCGTCCGCCGCGAGATAGTTGGCGTAACGCCGGGGCATTCCGGCCTCCCCCAGCCAGTGCTGGACCAGGAAGGTCAGCTGAAATCCGACGAACAAGGTCCAGAAATGGATGCGTCCGATGCGTTCATCCAGCATGCGTCCGGTCAACTTGGGCCACCAGAAGTAGAAACCGCCGAACATCGCGAAGACCACTGTTCCGAAGAGCACGTAATGGAGGTGGGCGACGATGAAGTACGAATCGGTGAGGTGGAAGTCCAGCGGGGGCGAGGCGATCAGTACCCCGCTGAGGCCGCCGAGGAGAAATGTCACGAGGAAGCCGATCGCCCAGAGCATGGGTGTCTCGAACGTGATACTGCCGTGCCACATGGTGCCGATCCAGTTGAAGAACTTGACACCGGTGGGCACGGCGATGATGAACGACATGGCGGAGAAGAACGGCAGGAGAACGGCTCCCGTGGCGAACATGTGATGGGCCCAGACAACCGCCGAGAGCATGGTGATGCTGATCGTGGCCATCACCATTCCGAAATACCCGAACATCGGCTTCCGGCTGAACGCGGGAATGATCTCGCTCACCACTCCGAAGAAGGGCAACGCGACAATGTAGACCTCGGGATGGCCGAAGAACCAGAACAGATGCTGCCACAGCAGTGCCCCGCCGTTCGCGGAGTCGAAAACATGCGCCCCGAACTTCCGGTCGGCTTCGAGGACGAGCAGCGTGGCAGCGAGCACCGGAAACGCGAGCAGCGCGAGGATCGAGGTGAACAGAACGTTCCAGGTGAAGATCGGCATCCGGAACATGGTCATACCGGGGGCGCGCAGACAGACGATCGTAGTGATGAAATTGACCGATGCCAGGGTCGTACTGATCCCCGACAGCACCAGGCCCATGGTCCAGAGGTCTCCGCCGGCGCCGGGCGAGAAGACGGCACTGTTCAGCGGAGCGTAGGCGAACCAGCCGAAGTGCGCCGCGCCGCCGGGCACCACGAATCCGGACACCACGATGATTCCGCCGAAGAGGAAGAGCCAGTAGGTGAGCGCGTTCAGGCGGGGGAAGGCGACGTCGGGCGCGCCGATCTGCAGCGGCATGATGGCGTTCGCGAAGCCGCCGAACATCGGCGTGGCGAACAGCAGCATCATGACGGTGCCGTGGATCGTGAACAGTTGGTTGTACTGTTCCGCGCTGACAATCTGAAGTCCTGGCCGGGCCAGCTCCGCTCGCATAAGCATGGCCAACACTCCGCCCAGCAGGAAGAACCCGAACGCGGTGACCATGTAGAGATTGCCGATGACCTTGTGGTCCGTGGTCGTCAGCCAGCCCATGAGCCTCACGCCGGCATTGATGCGCCTGTTGCCCACCGGCTCGGCCGACGCGGCTTCCTGCAGCTCCTGCGCCATCGGTTCTCCGTCCCTCCCGGTTGACTCGATGGTGGAGCCTGCCACCATCGACGGCCCATACGACTGGCGGGGACACCTCGAATTTCACCAGTTCACCGGTGCTCCGATCGGGTGTCCCATGGGCCCGCCGGGTCCCGGATGCCCGGCGGTCATGAGCCAGACCGTCGTCACTTGGTGCGAGCGCCGGGGCCGACCGGGTGACGGCCCGTCCGTTCGGGCGGGAATGCGCGACTGTGATCTGGCAGCGGACCAGCCGGTCCGGCCCCGCAGCCGGTCCGTGAACCGGGCGGCACCGAGGAGAGACGGGGGACTGGCCCGTACCGCAATCGCTGGACAGGAGACCACGGGCGGGGCTCGTCAACGCCGACCTCAAACGCAGCCTGCCCATGAGCAGACGGGCCCGCGACCAGCCCCAGCTCGCAGCCGAGACCCGCAGGCTCCTCCGCCGCCATCGCCAGCCCACATCGTCCGCGGCTATTTCGGTGGCCCTCACGTCCGCCACACCCTCGAAGTGTTTCGATCGGGCCCAGAACCGCCTCCGTTCAGCCTCCCCTCGGCCGGTCAACCGGCCGCGTCGCGGTACTTGCGCACCGACAGCCAGGAGAACAACGCCAAAATCAGCAGCGACCAGAGTGTGGACGCCTCGACCGGATGCCGCATCGGCCAGGAGTGCGCGCCGTCGGCCCCGGGGTTGCCGAACAGTTTCCGGCAGGCCTGGACGGTCGCGCTGAACGGGTTCCAGTACGCGATCGCCTGCAGCCAGCCTGGCATGGTGTTCACCGGGACGAAGGCGTTGGAGAGAAAGGTGAGCGGGAAGAGCCAGATCAGGCCCGCCGAGGTGGCCGCCTCCGGGCTGCGCACCGACAGGCCGATCAGCGCCCCGATCCAGGAGAAGGCGTAGCCCAGCAGGAGCAGCAGCACAAAGGCGCCCAGCGCCTGGAGTACCCCGTGGTGCACCCGCCAGCCCACCAGCAGCGCCACCATCGCCAGCACCAGCAGGATGAAGGCGGTCTGCACCGCGTCGGCCAAGGTTCGCCCGGCGAGCACCGCTGAGCGCGCCATGGGTAACGAGCGGAAGCGGTCCACGAGGCCCTTGGTCATGTCCTCCGCAATGCCGGCCGAGGCTCCGGCCACCGCGAAGGTAACCGTCTGGGCGAAGATCCCAGCCATCAGGAACTCCCGGTAGCCGCCGCCCGGTACCTTGATCGCGCCGCCCATCACGTACGAGAAGAGCAGCACGAACATCACCGGCTGCATCAGCCCGAAGACCACGATCTCGGGTATCCGGGTCATACGGCGCAGGTTCCGCCGGGCGATCACCCAGGAATCGCGCGCCATCTGGACGACTCCGCCGCGCAAGTGCGGAATCGCGTGTTCTGCCGCTCCGGTGGTGTCGACTGCCATGGTCCTGCGTCCTTTCCGGGGTCAGCCTCCTCGGCCGCGTGGCCGGTGAGGGAGAGGAAGACGTCGTCGAGGGTGGGCCTGCGCGGGACGATGTCGTCGATGAGGATGTTCTCGCCCGTCCAGCTCGCAGATGACGTCGGCGAGTCGCCGACCATCTGAAGGTTCTCCCGGCCGGTGAGGTGGTCGTCGACCGCCGCGCACTTGCCGCATGCCGCAGAGGCCTATCGGGCTGCGGACCCCGTGGGGGTGCCTGCGCACGTCCATCCCCACGACCCGGGCGCTGCCCGCGCCGGGCCGCGGCAGGGTGGTGAGCACCCGGAGCGCGGTGCTGTTGCCAGAGCCGTTGGGGCCGAGCAGGCCCAGCACCGTCCCCTCCGGCACGTCCAGATCGCCCCTGTCCAGGGCCCGTACGTCGCCGAAGGTCTTCACCAGGCCCTCTGCTCGGCTGGCTGCCCCCATGCGCCTCTTTCTCCTGGTCTTCTTCCGGTCTTCTCCCGGTTCGCTGCCGAATAAGCAAGGCGGCCATCAGTGACAACGGCCCTCTCATTCTGCTTTCCGGTTGGGAAACGGCCCGGTGGCCGGCGTACCCCGCCAGGACCACCGGCCGCCCGGCCGCCCGCGACGACGCGGGTGGGCCGCCGCCCACCCCCACCAGGATGGAGCGCACCTCCAGGCACCGCCCGGCGACGGCGAACGTCAACCGCGGTGGGCATTTCGGTCCACAACTGCGGTGGGCATTCCGGCGCCCGAGCCTGATGCGGTCCGAGGTGTCTCCTTCTGCCGAGGACGCGGGAGGCGGGAATGCCCCGTGTTCGTTCGCCCGGGATGCGAACCGCCCTGGTCTGATGAAACCCTGGGAGAGGGCCCGACCGGCTTCCTGCGTCGGCTCAGCCGCCGGAATCCGCAGGCCGTCTGCATCGCCCGAGCATCACAAGAGCCCCGGGTCTGCCTCCGACGGCCGCCCTCTGGCCGGCCGGACGTCACCCGATCGGCCCGCACTCCCGCACGCACGCTCGACACTCCCGCACAGGACCAACACCGTTCGCGATTCTCTGCTTGATCGAGGTGGTACCCGTGGATCTCACGATGTCGATCGAAGACCGGGAAGAGTTCCTTGCCGGCCTCCACGTGGGAATCCTGGGGGTGGACGATCCGCGCCACGGCGGTGGGCCGTTGCTGGTTCCGCTCTGGTACTCCTACCGGCCCGGTGAGCTGGTGGCGATCCAGACCGGGCGGAAGACGCTGAAAGCTCGCCTCATCCGCGACGCCGGGCGATTCAGCCTCTGCGCGCAGGACGAGTCGGCCCCGTACCGCTATGTGAGCGTGGAGGGGCCGGTGGTGGGCGTCGAGGATCCGCTGCCCCCGGCCGAACACGAGGCGCTGGCCCACCGGTACCTGGACACGGACACCGCGTCGGCGTACCTGGCGGCCAATCACGAGCAACTGGCCGACAACATCCTCATCCGCATGCGACCCGAGACGTGGAGGACAGCCGACTTCTCCGCCTTTGCCGCGGAGTTCGAGACGTAGTCCTTCGGGCAGCAGGTGGTTCACGTGCAACAGAGACGGGATATCCCGATGGTCACTGACACGGTGACGCTTCCGGTGGCCACGGCTTGGAACACGGGGACGGTGGTGTATCCGCGCGATCACTGCCTGCATGAGCTGTTCGACGCCCAGGCGGAGCTCCGCCCGCGGGCGACCGCCTCCGTACAGCACGACCGCAGCATCAGCTACGGCGAGCTCAAGGCCCGCTCCGACGCGCTGGCCGCCCGGCTGTTCGATTCCGGGGTGCGCAGCGGCGACGGGGTCGGCGTGTGCGGGGCCCGGTCTCTGGAAGCGCTGGTCGCCTTTCTGGGCATCCTCAAGACCGGTGCGGCGTACGTCCCGCTCGACGACGCCTCACCGCCAGGGCGGCTGCAGGCGATGGCCGAGGACGCCGGGGTGCACACCGTGGTGACGCTGCCCGGCAGTGTCTGCCGCATCCGGCGGGTGCGTACCCGCATCGACCTGGGTGGGTCGGCGCCGACTGTGCCGGTCGCGGTCCCGCAGGCCGGGGTACTCCCCGGGGACTGCGCCTATGTGATGTTCACCTCCGGCTCGACCGGCCGTCCGAAACCTGTGGCGATTCCGCACTGCGGCGTGATCCGGTTGGCCGCCTCCGATCTGGTGTGGCAGCGGCCGCGGCCCGGTGAGCGGGTGCTGCACGCGTACGGCCTCTCCTCGGACGCCTCCACGATCGAGATCTGGCCCTCGTTGCTCGCCGGTGCCTGCGTGGTGATCGCGGATCAAGAGGAGCTGCTGTCACCGGCCGCTCTGGAATCCCGGCTGCTGTCCGAGCGGGTCAGCATCGCCTATCTGACCACGGGGGTGTTCCACCACATCGGGCGCACCAGGCCGTCGGCACTGCGGTCCCTGCGGTTCGCCTCGGCCGGCGGCGAGGCGATGGATCCGGAGCTGGCCCGCGCGATACTGGCGGCCTGCCCGGACACCACCGTGGTCAACTTCTACGGTCCGACCGAGAACAGCGTGGTCTCCACCGCACACCTGGTGCACGATCTGCCTCCCGGGGCGACGGCGGTGCCGATCGGCCACCCGCTGGAGAACTCCACCTGCTACGTGGTGCGCGCGGACGGCACGCTCGCGGACGTCGGTGAGGAGGGTGAACTCCTCGTCGGCGGAGACGGGCTCGCACTGGGGTACCTCGGCGACCCCGAGCTGACCGCCGAGCGCTTCGTCGACAACCTCTTCGAGCCCGGTACGCGGCTCTACCGAACCGGTGACCGGGTGGTCCGGCGCACGGACGGCGAACTGGAGTACCGCGCGCGGGTGGACCGGCAGATCAAACTGCGCGGGCACCGCATCGAGCCGGACGAGATAGAGGCGCGACTGCGGGCGAATGACGCAGTCGGCGAGGCCGTCGTCGAATTGGAGGGCGACAGTGTGATCGGGTACGTGACACCGGCCCGGCCCGGTCAGGCACTGCCGGTGGACCGCATCCGCGCCGGTCTCGCGGCGTGGCTGCCCGCAGCCGCGGTGCCCGCGCGGCTGGTGGAGGTCGGACAGTTCCCGGTGACTGCGGGGGGCAAGGTCGACCGTCGCCGGCTGCGCGGGCTGGCGGCCACCAAGGCGGCCACCACCGCGGCACCGGAGGGGCGCCCGGGGCTCGGTCCGCAGGACTCGCTGACGCAGGTGTGGCAGGTGGTGCTGGGTGTGCACCCGGCACCCGGTGACAGCTTCTTCGACATCGGCGGCGACTCCCTGCTGGCAGCCGAGGTCGTCACCCGCACGCTGGCCGCCTTCGACCTCGACGCCCGGCACGGCCGCACTCTGATCCACAGTCTGCTGCGCTCCCCCACCCTGGAGGACTTCACCGCTGCCGTCATCACCCTCACCGCTGTCGAGGACCAGCAGGCCGAAGGGGCCGCCGACGCCGGCGCTGTGGATTTCCGTGCCGAGGCGCGGTTGGGCTTCATCCTGCCGCCGCGGCGCGGACCGGAGCCGGACTGGCAGCACCCCCAGGAGGTGCTGCTGACCGGCGCTTCCGGCTTCGTTGGCGCCTTCCTGCTGGATCGGCTGCTGCGTCGCACCGGCGCCCGCGTGCACTGCCCGGTGCGCAGCCGCGACTGTGCGCACGCCCGGCAGAAGGTGATGCGGAACCTGGCTCGCTTCGGCCTCGCCACCGCGGAAGCTGCCGACCGCATCGTGTGCTTCCCCGCAGAACTCACCGAGCCCGGCCTCGGCCTGGAACCAGGCCGCGCCGAGGAGCTCGCCGACGCCCTCGACCTGCTGATCCACTCGGCCGCGCAGGTCAACTTCCTCTACCCGTACGAGGCGATGCGCCGCGCCAACGTGGAGGGCACCAGGCAACTCATACGTCTGGCGGCCGGGCGGGCCGTGCCCGTGCACTTCCTTTCCACCATCGCGGTGCTGGCCGGTTTCGGCACCGCCGGCGTACGGCACGTGGACGAGGACCTGCCGCTCGATCACGCCGACCAGCTCACGATGGGCTACGCCGAGAGCAAGTGGGTGGCCGAAGAGGTGCTGCGCGACGCCGCGGACCAGGGTCTGCCGGTGGCGGTCTACCGGCCGTACGAGATCACCGGTGACCGGCGCACCGGCGCATGCAACACCGACACCGCGATCTGCTCGCTGTTCAAGACGATCACCGAGACTGGGCTGGCCCCCGACATCCCGCTGCCGCTGGACTTCGTCCCGGTGGACTTCCTCACCGACGCGGTGATGCACATCGCCACCGCGCACCGCGCCACCCTCCGGACCTACCACATGACCAACCCCCGCCCGGCGAGCCTGCGCGACATGCTCGACCGGATGGACGCGGGCGGCCATCGGATCCACCGGCTCCCTTACGAGGAGTGGGTCGGCGAACTCGTCCGCCATGTGGCGCAGCACCCCACGAGCCCCACCGCCCCGTTCGTCTCACTGTGCGTGGACCGCTGTAATCAGGCGGACATGTCCGTCAAGGAGATGTACTTCGAGGGCACCTTCCCGACCGTGGGGCGTGCCAACGTCGAGCGTGACCTGGCCACCACGGGCCTGCGCTGCCCGCCTGTCGACGCGGAACTCCTGGACCGCTACCTGGAGTACTTCTACGCCACCGGCTACATCGAGCGCCCGTAGCCGGCGCAGCCTCGGAAGAGGAGCGAGCATGACCCCACAGCCATCCAGCGGCCCCGGCCCCGAGGCGGATGTCCTGGACTTCCCGCTCCCGCCGCCGGGCACCATGGGGCCCCCTGAGAAGTGCGCGCGGCTGCGCGAGAGTTGCCCCATGGCCAGGGTCAGGCTGCCGATGGACGCGACCGCCTGGTACGCCACCCGGCACGAGGACGTCCGGGAGCTGCTCGCGGACCCCCGGTTGATCAGGCCGACCATCAATGACTGGCCTTCCCGCCCCGGGCAGACCGCCGACGACGGGCCGCGCCTGGTCACGATCGCGGAAGTGGACGGCTCCCGGCACGCGGCCCTGCGCCGGGCCCTGGCCGGGCCGTTCAGCTCCCGGGCCGTGCGGGGCCACCTGCCGCGTATCCGGCAGTCGGCCGACCGGCTGCTGGAAGCGTTCCAGAAAGGCGGCAGGCCCGGCGATCTGGTTGCCGGGTTCACCGCCCCCTTCCCCCTGCTCGTGCTGTGCGACCTGGTGGGCATCCCTTTCGAGGACCGGGACTGGTTCCTTCCGGTGCTGGATGCGGCCCTCAGCGGGATGGTGACCGTGCAGGAGGGGCGCCGGGTCACCGACCTGCTCGACGAGTACGTGGCCGGACTGATCGCCCGGAAGCGAAACCGGCCCGGCGACGACGTCCTGACCCAACTGGTCCGCGACTGCGACGACGGAGCGCTGACCCATGACGATGTGATGGCTTTCGGGCTGTCCATGCTCACCGTCGGCTTCGGCATCAGCAGCTTTTTCCTGGCCAACTCGGTGTACACCCTGCTGGACCGGCCGGACCAGTGGGTCCGCCTGCGCGACAACCGGGAGATGATGCCCGGCGCGGTGGAGGAGTTCCTGCGCTTCATGCCGGTGATGAACGGCACCTTGATCCTCCTGGCCACCGAGGACATCGCACTGCACGGGCAGACGATCCGCGAGGGCGACGCCGTCATCCCCGTGCCGGCCTCCGCCAACCGCGACGAGCGGGTCTTCGCCGACGCCGACCGGCTCGACCTGCGCCGGACCGGAAACGGCCATCTCGCCTTCGGCCGGGGGACCCACAACTGTCTCGGCGCCCACCTGGCACGCGCTGAACTGACCGTGGGACTGCAGGCGTTGCTCGACCGCTTCCCCCGGCTGCACCCGGCCGAAGGACGGGAACCGACGTGGGACGACGAATCCGTGACCAAGTCACCACTGTCCCTCCCGGTCAGCTGGTGAACCCGGCCCGCCCGGCCACCCCGCACACGACCAGGGGAGCACCAACCGTGAGCAGCACACCGCCACAACCCGTCATCGACACGTCCACCATCGACATGCCCCTCCCGCCACCGGGCACCATGGGGCCGCCCACGCAGTACGGGTGGCTGCGCCGGGAGTGCCCGCTGGCCGAGGTCCGGCTGCCGATCGGCGCCACCGCCTGGTACGCCACCCGGTACGAGGACGTCCGGGACCTGGTCGCGGACCCCCGGCTGATCAGGCCGACCATCAACGACTGGCCGCCCCGGCCCGACCGGGCCGCCGACGACGAACTGGGCCTGATCACGATGATGGAACTGGAGGGCCCCCGGCACGCGGCCCTGCGCCGGGCCCTGGCCGAGCCGTTCAGCGTCCGCTCCATCCGGCGCCGACTGCCGCACCTGAGACAGTCGGCCGACCGGCTGCTGGAGGAGTTCGTCGACGGTGGGCAACCCGGCGACCTGGTCGCCGGGTTCCTGGAGCCCTTTCCGCTCCTGGCCATGTGCGATCTGGTGGGCATCCCCTACGAGGACCGCGCGTACTTCCTGCCCAGGGCGGATGCCGCCCTCGGGGCCATGGTCACCCTGGACGAGGGCCGCGAGGTCACCACCCAACTGTGCGGGTACATCTCCTCGCTGCTCGACCGCAAGCGACGAAGGCCCGCCGACGACATCCTCACCGGGCTGGTCCACGAGTGCGGGCACGGCACCCTGGACGGGGAGAGCGTGGTGGACTTCGGGCTCTCCATGCTCGTCGCCGGCTACCGGACGAGCACCATGTTCCTGGCCGACGCTGTGGTGGCCCTGCTGACCGTGCCAGGTCAGTACGCCCGGCTGCGCGACGACCGCGGCCTCATGCCCGGCGCGGTGGGTGAACTTCTGCGCTACATACCGGTCATGAACGGTGTCGTGGTCCTCCAGGCCGTCGAGGACTTCGAGTTGCACGACCGGAGGATCCACGCGGGCGACGCCGTGCTGCCCGTCCTTGCCGCGGCCAACCGCGACGAGCGGGTGTTCACTGACGCCGAACGGCTCGACCTGTGCCGCGCGGACAACCCTCACCTCACCTTCGGCCGAGGAGCACACAACTGCATCGGCGCACACCTGGCGCGGGCCCAGATGACCGTGTGCCTGGAGGCGCTCCTCGACCGCTTCCCGGACCTGCACGTGCCTCATGGACACCCCCCCACCTGGGACGACGAATCCCCCAGCAAGTCGCCCCTCACCCTCCCCGTCGGCTGGTGAGCGGCTCCTTGCCGAAGTCACCCCCTGCCCGTGGCGGCGCGTTGCCGGGCCGCAGGCCAGCCGGACCAGCGCCGTGCCCCGATCCCGCCAGCCCGGCCCGGTGCCCTTCGGCAACGCCGCACTCAGCGCGGTGGCCAGGCCCACGCGGTCGGCGACCTTCCGCAGCAGCACCACGCCCGCGTGGCCGATCAGGTTCTGTCCGTGGTGACTGTCGCGCGGTGGCTCGGGCACTCTTCGCCGGCTGTCACGCTCGGTTACTATGCTCACTTCATGCCGGAAGCCGGAAGCCGGAAGCCGGAAGCCGGGACAAAGGGTCGGGCCATGCTTGACGGAATGCTCGGGAGTCAGGCTGACCAGCAGGCCAGTCGAAACTCCCCAGATTCTCCCCAGGACTGATCGGACGCGATATCTCAGGTTGTGCGACGCCCACCTGGTCTGTGGTTTTCCAGGGGGTCAGGCCGTATAGCCTGGGAAAATGCTCACCGAAGTCACAGCGACCCGCTACGTCACGCCGCTGCGCGAGGGCGGCTCGCTCCCGGGGATCGTCGAGGCCGACGACCTCGGCACGTACGTCATGAAGTTCACCGGCGCCGGGCAGGGCCGGAAGACCCTCGTCGCGGAGGTCATCTGCGGGGAACTCGGCCGACGGCTGGGACTGCGGGTCCCGGAGCTCGTCACCATCCAGCTCGACCCGGTCATCGGGCTCGCGGAGCCGGACCAGGAGGTGCAGGAACTGCTCAAGGCGAGCGGCGGGCTGAATCTCGGAATGGACTATCTGCCCGGTTCGATCGGGTTCGATCCGCTCGCCTACCAGGTGGACCCGGCAGAGGCCGGGAAGATCGTGTGGTTCGATGCGTTGATCAACAATGTCGACCGGTCGTGGCGGAACCCTAATATGCTGGTCTGGCACGGGGACGCCTGGCTCATCGATCACGGTGCCACGATGATCTGGCACCACAACTGGCCGGGTGCGCAGGCCTCCGCGGCCAAGCCGTACAACGCCTCCGACCATGTGCTCGCGGCCTTCGGCCCGGACATCGCCGCCGCGGCCGCCGAGCTCGCCCCCCTCGTCACCGAGCAACTGCTGACCGAGGTGACCGCCGAGGTGCCCGACGAGTGGCTGGTCGACGAGCCCGGTTTCGACACGACGGACGCGCTGCGCCGCGCCTACGTGGAGCCGCTGCTGGCGCGCGCCGCCACCATCCACGAGCGGATCTCGATGGACGCGCCCACGAAGACGACGCCGTCCCGGGCGCCGGGGTGGCTGACCGAGCATGTCACTCCGTGGCCGCATCCCACGAAGAAGGACCGTGCCGAGAAGGCGGGGGCCGACCGGGCCGACGAGGCGCAGAGCAGCAAGGACGACAGTCAGTGAGCAAGCGTGATGTCTTCGAGTACGCGCTGCTGCGCGTCGTGCCCCGGGTCGAGCGCGGTGAGTGCTTCAACGCGGGCGTGCTGGTGTACTGCCGCGCCAAGTCCTTCGTGGCGGCCCGCACCCATCTCGACGAAGCCAAGCTGAGGGCGCTCGACCCGAACGCCGACGTGGTCGGGGTCCGGGCGGCGCTGCGGGCCGTCGAGGGCGTCTGCTGCGGCGGCGACGCGGCCGGCCAGGCCGCCGGTGACGACGCCGGGCGGCGCTTTCGCTGGCTGATCGCCCCGCGCTCCACGGTGGTCCAGCCGAGCGCCGTGCACAGCGGCCTCACCGCCGATCCGGAGGCCGAGGTCGAGCGGTTGCTCGACCTGCTGGTGCGCTGATCCAGCCACCATCGGCGCCGCGCGCGTACCCCGCGGTCGCGGCGCCGTCCGGTGTGACATGCACTGCTGCGCCCGTGGGCCGTTGACACCGAGTGCCAGGGCTTCTAGCGTCTCGTCTGCTGAAGGTACTAAGCGGTTGCTCAGTCATCGGGAACTTCCTGACGTCCGCTGAGCCGCGATCCAAGGGCGAGGAGAACCAAGCATGTCCACCACCGAGCAGCGTGTCGCCATCGTGACGGGAGCGGCGCGAGGAATTGGCGCCGCCACCGCGGTACGCCTGGCGGCCGAGGGCCGCGCCGTCGCCGTACTCGACCTCGACGAGGCGGCCTGCAAGGACACCGTCGAGAAGATCGCCGCCGCCGGGGGCACCGCCCTCGCCGTCGGCTGCGACGTGTCGGACGGCGCCCAGGTGGAGGCCGCCGTGGCGCGGGTCGCCACCGAGCTCGGCGCGCCGACGATCCTCGTCAACAACGCGGGCGTGCTCCGCGACAACCTGCTCTTCAAGATGAGCGAGTCCGACTGGGACACCGTGATGAACGTGCACCTCAAGGGCGCGTTCCTGATGGCCAAGGCCGTCCAGAAGCACATGGTGGACGCCAAGTTCGGCCGTATCGTCTCGCTGTCCTCGTCCTCGGCGCTCGGCAACCGCGGTCAGGCGAACTACTCCGCCGTCAAGGCCGGTCTGCAGGGCTTCACCAAGACCCTCGCCAAGGAGCTCGGCAAGTTCGGCATCACCGCCAACGCCGTCGCCCCCGGCTTCATCGTCACCGAGATGACCGCGCAGACCGCGGCCCGGGTCGGCATGGGTTTCGAGGAGTTCCAGGCCGCCGCCGCCACCCAGATCCCCGTGCAGCGCGTCGGCCGCCCGGAGGACGTCGCCAACGCCATCGCCTTCTTCACCGGCGACGACGCGGGCTTCGTCTCCGGCCAGGTCATGTACGTCGCCGGCGGACCGCTCAACTGACCCGAAGGGCGGCAGACATCATGACTGTGCAGGACAGCGGAAAGGTCGCGCTCATCACGGGCGCGAGCCGGGGGATCGGTTACGGAATCGCGGAGGCGCTCGTCGCCCGCGGCGACCGGGTGTGCATCACCGGGCGCGGCGAGGACGCCCTCAAGGAGGCCGCCGAGAAACTGGGCTCCGACCGGGTCATCGCCGTCGCGGGCAAGGCGCACGACGAGGCGCATCAGGCGGCGGCGGTCGAGCGCACCCTGGAGGCGTTCGGCCGCGTGGACTTCCTGGTCAACAACGCCGGTACGAACCCGGTGTTCGGCCCGATCGCCGAACTCGACCTCAATGTGGCGCGCAAGGTCTACGAGACCAATGTGATCTCGGCGCTCGGCTTCGCCCAGCAGACCTGGAAGGCCTGGCAGAAGGAGAACGGCGGGGCGATCGTCAACATCGCCTCGATCGCCGGTATCTCCGCCTCGCCCTTCGTCGGCGCGTACGGCATGAGCAAGGCGGCCATGATCAATCTGACCCTGCAGCTGGCGCACGAGTTCGCCCCGGTCGTCCGGGTCAACTCGATCGCTCCGGCCGTGGTCAGGACCAAGTTCGCCGCGGCGCTGTACGAGGGGCGCGAGGCGGAGGCGGCAGCCGCCTATCCGCTCGGCCGGCTCGGTGTCCCCGAGGACATCGGCGGAGCCGCCGCGTTCCTCACGTCGAGCCAGTCCGACTGGATCACCGGACAGACGCTGGTGGTCGACGGAGGCATCTTCCTGAATGCGGGCGTGAGCTGAGCACACCCTGCTCCGGTTTGGCCCTGATTGACTCAAGTGCCCCGTCGGACCTGCGGATTGACCCGACGGGGCGCTGCGGTATGGTCTGCCGATCCATGGCTGATCGAGGAGCGTGCACGTGTTCTACCGGGCCAGGCTGCAGGCCGCTGCAGCCCTTGCTTCCCTTTCTCTGCTGGCCGGCTGCGGTCTGCTTTCCGACAGTGGCTCGGAGGCGGAGCAGAAGATAGCCGTCGGTACCACGAGTGAGCCCTCCACCCTCGATCCGGCGGCGGCATGGGACAACTCGTGGGAGCTGATGCGTAATGTCTTCCAGACCCTGGTGAGCTTCCCCACCGGCAGTACGAGCCCCGAGCCCGACGCCGCGGACTCCTGTGTGTTCACGGACCGGACCAGCACGGCCTACCGCTGCACGCTCAAGAAGGGCCTGAAGTTCTCCAACGGGGACAAGCTCGACGCCGAGGCTGTGAAGTACTCCATCGACCGGATCAGGACCATCAAGGTCAGGGGCGGCCCCCTCGGCATGCTCGGCTCGCTCGACCGGGTCGAGACCAAGGGCGACGGCACCGTCATCTTCCACCTGAACAGACCGGACGCCACGTTCCCGTTCATTCTGGCCACCCCCGCGATGTCCCTCGTGGCGCCCAGCGACTACCCGAAGGACAAGATCCGCGAGGACGGCAAGGTCACCGGGTCGGGTCCCTACCTCCTGCACAGCTACGTGCCGGGGGACAAGGCCGAGCTGGTGAAGAACCAGGGCTACAAGGGCTTCGCCAACCGCAAGAACAACGCCGTGACCATCCGGTACTTCACGGGGTCCGCCCCCATGGTCGACGCGCTGAAGAAGAACGAGATCGACGCCACCTACCGCGGCCTCACCGCGGAGGAGGTGGTGAACCTCGAGGACAACGAGGACGAGAACAGCAAGCTGCAGCTGATCGAGACCGTCGGCGCCGACATCCGCTTCCTGGTCTTCAACCCCGAGGACCCGGCTGCCGGGAACCCGGCCGTCCGCCGGGCCGTCGCGCAGCTCGTCGACCGGGACGCGCTCGTCGCCAAGGTCTACCAGGGCACCGCCGAGCCGCTGTACTCCATGATCCCCAAGGGTATCGCCGGCCACACCACCAGCTTCTTCGACAGCTTCGGCAACCCGAGCAAGGAGAAGGCCAAGCAGATCCTGGCCAAGGCGGGCATCACCGAGCCGGTCGCGATGACGTTCTGGTACACCACCGACCGGTACGGCTCGTCGACGGAACCCGAGTTCGGTGAACTGAAACGTCAGCTGGAGGCGTCGGGTCTGTTCAAGATCACGCTGAAGGGCCTGCCGTGGAAGAAGTTCCAGGAGGGCTTCACCAAGGGCAAGTACCCGGTCTTCGGCCGCGGCTGGTTCCCGGACTTCCCGGACCCGGACAACTTCATCGCCCCCTTCGTGGGCAAGGAGAGCGTCACCGGGATGCCGTACGACAAGAAGGAGATCACCCGGCACCTGCTGCCGCAGACCCGCCAGGAGAGCGACCGGGGCGCGGTCAGTAAAGAGTTCGAGCAGGCTCAGAACATCCTGGTCGACGACGTCCGGCTGCTGCCTCTGTGGCAGGGCAAGCTCTATGTCGCGGCGGGCGAGGACATCGGTGGCGGCGAGCGCGCCCTGGACCCGCAGACGGTCATGCAGGTGTGGGAGCTGTACCGCAAGACCAGCTGGTAGGGCTCGCCCGGCCGGTTGTCAGTGGCCCCCGGTAGGTTCTGTGGTCAAGAACCGATTGCGTACCGGAGGTTGTTGAAGTGACCGACACCGACCTGCTGCCCGAGTCCTGGCGCGGCGTCCTCGGCGAAGAGCTGCAGAAGCCGTACTTCAAGGAGCTCACCGAGTTCGTCGAGGAGGAGCGGGCGAAGGGGCCGGTCTACCCGCCCCGCGAGCAGGTCTTCGCGGCCCTGGAAGCCACTCCGTACGACAAGGTGAAGGTCCTGGTTCTCGGCCAGGACCCGTATCACGGCGAGGGGCAGGGGCACGGGCTGTGCTTTTCCGTGCGGCCCGGCGTCAGGACACCGCCCTCCTTGCGGAACATCTACAAGGAGATGAATGAGGAGCTCGGCCTGCCGGTCCCGGACAACGGGTATCTGATGCCGTGGGCCGAGCAGGGCGTCCTGCTGCTCAACGCCGTGCTGACGGTCCGCGCCGGCGAGGCCAACTCGCACAAGGGCAAGGGCTGGGAGAAGTTCACGGACGCGGTGATCCGCGCGGTGGCCACGCGGCCCGATCCGGCGGTCTTCGTGCTCTGGGGCAACTACGCCCAGAAGAAGCTCCCGCTGATCGACGAGGAGCGCCATGCGGTGGTGAAGGGCGCGCATCCGTCACCGCTGTCCGCGAAGAAGTTCTTCGGCTCCCGTCCGTTCACGCAGATCAACGAGGCGGTCGCGGCACAGGGACACCAGGCCATCGACTGGCGCATCCCTGATCTTGGCTGATCCGCCCGGAGCCGCCTGAGGGGCCCGGGGGCCTCTGTCGGGCCATGGCGGGCCGCGCCCGAGCCGATAGAAAGGTCCTAGCCCGAGCCTGAGCGGGATTACCGGTGCCAGCCGCTAGCGTCGCCGTGACCGGAATCGAAGGGGCTCCACCGGGCCCGATCGACGTCGACCGGGGTGAACCGGGAACGGCTGGACACATGCGAGGGAGACCGCGGTGACGGAGCAGCAGGCGTCGACGGATGCCGTCATGACCAGGATCGGCCAGGCGATCATGCTGCTCCACGGCGGCGACCGGGAAGAGGCCCGTAACCGCTTCGGGGCGCTCTGGGCGGAGATCGGTGAGGACGGCGACGCCCTGCACCGCTGCACCCTCGCGCACTACATGGCCGACACCCAGGACGATCCCGGCGACGAACTGGCTTGGGATCTGAGGGCGTTGACAGCTGCCGAGGGGCTCTCCGGCGGGCGCGTCGCGGGACACGGGGACTCGCTCGCGGTGCGGGCCTTCTACCCCTCGCTCCACCTCAACCTCGCGGCGGACTATGTGAAGCTCCAGCGCCCCGACGCGGCCCGGGTCCACCTGGACCGGGCCCGGAAGGCGTCCGAGGTTCTCGCGGACGACGGGGTGGACGACGGGTACGGGGGAGGGGTGCGCGCGGCGATCGGGCGGCTGGAGCGGCGGCTTCGGGAACTGTGAGCCGAGGTCTGCCGCCGATCGTCGCGGCCCGCCGGCAACGGACGGGCCGCAACGATCCGAGTCGGGGGGGGGGCGGGGGGGGGGGGGCGGCGGGGCGGGGGGGGGGGGGCGGGGTGGGCGCAGCTACCGGGCCCCGGGGGGGCCGCCGCCCCCCCCCCCGCGCCCCCGCCCGG